>JAXEUM010000114.1:0-20005 GCA_034114925.1 Oliverpabstia sp. | reverse complement strand
ATGCTATTGTCTTCTTTGCTTTTTCCAGCATAACATCCTTCAGAAGTTATTCCATTGTCTTTACCATTTAGGAAAAATGTTCTTTTACAACAATCTTTGTTTTTCCTCTGTTGCCAATGCCACACTTATTATTTGGCTTTTCCTGCCTTGTTTTTACAATATCAGCAATAACACATACCCCCTTTCTGTAAAAATCTTTTCTAAGCAATTCAACGGCTTTTGTCATAGCCCACAGGAGTTCCACCTCTGCATAGTTCTTATGTAGCCGTACCCATTGCGTGCGACGCTCTGAACGCTCAAGCTGTGGCTGTACGGGAGTATCATTATCAGACAGGACAGGTCATGGCGGTAGGAAAGGACAAGTTTCTTACAGGAACACAGATAAGGTTCGCTCGCTTTAGCAGGGAAAAGGTCATGGCGTATCTGTTTCAACGGCTCGCTGTCTGTCAAACGTATTGAACTGCTTTATTCAGTTGTCAAAGAACACGAAAGAAGAAAATCGTCTTTCCTATATACCGCGTTGGAAAAGAGCAGAAATGTAACCAATCTTCAAAACTTTTTTCTTTTCCTGTACCATATAGGGAAAGAAAGTGTCATTCTGCTAAGTTGATGATGAAAAAATCTGATTTTCTTTTCACACCCTAACTACCCATGCAACGCCGTAACTGCCAACTGTGGAATAAAAGATTTTCTTTGCTCCATATAGGGAACGGAAACTGCCAAATGTTAAGTTGAAAATGAAAAGATTTTCTTCTTTTCACACCAATACTCAACTGTTACTATCTGTTTGAATACAAATTGATGATAGTTTTTCTCTTTTCATAGAACACTGTCCACTCAACTCGATTTTCCGACATTTTTTCAAAAATTTTTCTTCTTTCACTCCATATAGGGAATGGAAACCTCGATTTAATGAGTAATTTTGAAAAAAAGTTAGATTTTCTTTTCTCGCACCATATCTGTACGCAAGTAGCCGTTTTGTTGCAGATTTTTTGAAGAAATTAAAAAATACCGTCATTCTCTTGTGGAACAACGGTATCTATACGTTCTTCTATGGTTGATTTTTCTAACTGTAATAAGTGTTTATGCTTGTCTTTGAGTTCTGCCTGCTCAATCATATCTTTCAGTATCGTTGTATGATTTTCTCTGTCTAATGCCTGTATCATTTTTATGGTCGGTGCAACCTGTCTTTGTAACCAATGCAATGCCTTTTGCAAGGTGTAAGGCTCTGGCTTTGTAGTTAAGCGTATCGGCTCTCTGTTATCCCCTACAAACCACGCCCAATCCTCATTCATTTTCCATTGACTTTTCGGTTTATCGTCCTCTCTATCTACAAAACGGACATAATGATTGATGATAGAAAAAGCAGTACGTTCAGCGTCCCGATAAGTCAGTAGGTCTACAACGGCATAATAGGCTCGTTCATTTTTCATGCGAATTTCAAAGCGGTTCTTAATCTCGGTATCTTCAACTTCTGTGCCAATTTTGACATACTGCTCATAGTTCTTTTGATAAGCACACATATATAATTCACTACTTGTTGAACCAAGATATAAAGTTTCGCCTGTATTCTTTGGCATATCATCACCACATTTTTCTGTACTGCCATAATTTTTCTGTTTACGGAAATAGGAAACACATTCCCCAGCCATATATTTTTCCTTTAACTTTGGAATATCTAATATTCCTGCTCGGTCATTGATAGCCAAATCAAGCCGTTTCATCACACCGCCAGCCGTCATGCAATCAAGCATAAAATCATACCATGAGCGTTCCTGTGCCAACAGATAACTTTCCAGTTGCCGACAGCCTTTGCCTTTCAGTTCCAATAGAACTCCTAAATGTTCCTGCATGGAACACATGATATTGATGTCGCCAAGCACATATTTGCTTTCATATCCGTATTTTCCATAATCTTCATACAGCATATAATCGGCTTTTAATTGCAATACATCACGGATAATCTTTAATGCGTCCGTAGTAGGAAAGCGGACACGAAAGTAATCAATCAGCAGGAATAACGGCTCTCGTGGATTGAAACGCTCAATCTGTTTTTCTATGATTTCCTTTAATTCATCATTCAATGGCTGTTTGCCTTTTTCAATGCGGTTGTAATACTCACGGCTGATACCACAGGCAACAGCAATTCTTGTTTGTGTTACTCCGTATTCCTCACGTTTTTGTCTTAATGTTTCAATAAAGTTTTTATCATTCATTCTAAAATTCCTCCAATCAAAAAAGCAACTACCGTATTTGATAATTGCCTATACTTAAATTTCTGCAAAAGAAAAAGACAATCAATTTCTCGTTTGAAATCAACTGTCTTTCCTATGTCTTGTTCAATTTTCCCAAGTGATAATGGCATAATTTATATCACACCATGTAAAATGCAGTTTCGCCTTGTAAATACAGCGTTTTCCGCTTGTTAATGTATATTGACTCTTGTTTTTTGTGCCCCCCTTGTTAGATAACGGGGGCTTTGAACGGCTCGCAGACTCGCCCAACCGACGAAGTGAACCAGCCCCTCGCCAGCAAGCTGGCGTGCCGGAAAGTCTGGAGACTTCCGCTACCGTGTCCGGTTCACTTCGTCGGTATAAAAATTGCTTATGATAACACACAACAGCCTGTTATCTCTTTATCCTTCCATGTTTTTAAAGAAACACCTTATTTATGCTCTAAGGCTTTCTTTTTCTTAAATACCGCTAGAATTGCGATACCTAATGCACTGATGACTAATAAAGAAGTGAATAGACCTACATTTGTCTGATCGCCTGTTTTTGGATTGCCTGTATTGTTTATTTTATCTCCACCGTTATTCGGCTTTTTCTCTTTATCCGTATTTGGTGTTGATATTTTTCTCTCTTTGACTGTGACTTTAATCGTCTTAGTATAGGATGCTCCTTGGCTGTCTGTTACCTTGTAGGTTACTTCATATACGCCAGCTTTGGTTGTATCCACCTCATTCTTCACAACTTCGAGATTTGCTGTGATGTCGCCGTCTTCCTTATCGCTTGCTGTTACATCTGCTTTTGGGTCAAAGGTATCACCGACTGTAATTGTTTTATCGGTCGCTGTGATAATTGGTGCTTCGTTCAGTGTTTCCATCTTCGGATTCACTGTAACCTGAATTGTTGTTGTATAGGATGCTCCTTGGCTGTCTGTTACCTTGTAGGTTACTTCATATACCCCAGCTTTGGTTGTATCCACCTCATTCTTCACAACTTCGAGATTTGCTGTGATGTCGCCGTCTTCCTTATCGCTTGCTGTTACATCTGCTTTTGGGTCAAAGGTATCACCGACAGTCAGTACTTTATCCGTTGCCGTGATGGTTGGTGCTATGTTTAAGTCAATCAGGTTCATATCCCAAGTTGCATTATAGACGACTGTTTTTGTTACTGTATCTTCAATTTGAGGTGACCATCCTTTAAAAGTATATCCATCTCTTACCGGTATTTCTCCGAAATCCGGTGTTTTAGAACCTGTTACGATGTTCTCAAACACTTTGTCTTTGAATACTTCTTCATTGTCGACCCCATCAGTATAAGTGACGGTATAACGTGTCTTTGTTCCCTGTGCTGCAGGAATCGGGAATTTAACTTTTTCTCCACTTGGCATATTGATTTCGGTCTTGCCATTAAGCGGATACCAGTTTTCTTCCTTAAATTCAGCATTATCTGCATCTAATTTGACAGTATACTTTAGCTGATAAGTATAATAAGTTTGGTTACCTTCCGTTGTTGTAGTTGCATTCGTCAACTTCCATGTAAAGCCATTCTCATCTTGCTGAATTGTTGTTGGCAAGTTGCTCACTGTAACAAATGGAGCAGAACCGTCAGTAACAGTTAGATTTTCACCAGTAATCCCACTGACAACACTTTCAGAAATAGCTTCGAAGACTTTCATTAAATCTTCAGTTTTTCCAGCGATAAATGCTGTATCTGGACTTTGTGCGATATTATCTGCCAGAAAATCAGAAACCAACGGACCGCCTTTATAGGTGGTTTGATTCTGTGCTCCATAACACACGGTATAAACCTTTGATTCATCCTTAAGAACTTTAGCATCTTTAGTTGTCAAATCAATAATATTTTGACTTCCACTGCTTCCAGAACCTTTTTCATCATAGATGACACCATCAATTACAACATGCGTATGTGTCCATGTAAATATTCCACCAGAGCATTTTTCAAGATAATAGGTTGGTGCTCCATCGGTTAATACAACTGTGTTTCTATTCTCCTTTTGAATTTCCTGAACCGTAGACTGCTTAAATAAAGAAGATGCCTGTTTTAATCCAGCTTGCAAATTAGTTCCTTCATTTGCCCTTAATGCTTGAATCGAATCAATAGCACTTTTCTTTCCTTGTTCCGTAGAAACATCTGTCCAATTTAGAACTACCTTAGTTCCAGTAGAAAATTGGACAACGGCTAAATAACGTCCCGTGTTTTCTTTCTTTCCTGCGTATGTCGTGATAAATTCAGCAGCCGAATTTTTTAAAGTTTTTAGGCGTGAATCATCGTTCATACTCTTTGATGTATCAAGCACAAGAACAGTTGCAGACTTTTTGGTGAATGATTCAACCTTTTGTTTAGTAACAACTTCCAAGGTAACCTCATAAGTGTTGTCAGCAACAGGCGTGGCAGTTTTATTAACAGAATGAATTCCTTCTGGTAGCGTCTGCTGTAATTTACCTTCAACCCATTGACCAGAACTGTCATAATAACCATTTTTCACTGCATCGTTTTCACTGGCAAGAGCGTCAGCGTTAACAGGTGCTAATGCGAAACACAAGATAAATGCAAGTGCAAAACTTGTGAACCTCTTTAGATTCATTGTTCTTTCTCCTTTCTTAAATTTACAACAGACGATTAAAAAATTCTATTCCTCCCTTCCTGCTTTTATATCATTATCAAAAAGTACACTTTTTAACAGTCTATTGTATCACTTCCATTATAAGCGATAATGCCTATTTTTTCAATACTCGTGGTATTTTTAGCCGTTTTTCTAACCATAATCTCTTGCTAAGGTTGATGGTATTCCCTGACTCATGATTATCAAAAAGTGTACCTTTTAAGAGTTCAGCACAAATTATTTTTGTTTTAATAAGCGATATTCCCTTAATTTCCTGTAAAATGTGGCTTCACTCATTTTGCATACTTCCAAGACTTCCGATAGAGGAAGCCTTTTCTTTTCCCATTCATGGACAAGCTCCCCAAAGTTCTCTGGAAGCGCGATTTCTGGTCTGCCGAATTTTATTCCTTTTGCCTTTGCCACCGCAATGCCCTGTGCCTGTCTTTTTCTGATGTTTTCACGCTCATTCTGTGCCACGAACGATAGTATCTGTAATACGAGGTCGGCAATGAATGTTCCCATTAAATCTTTTCCATTCCTTGTATCTAACAAGGGCATATCTATAACGCATATATCAATCCCTTTTTCTTTCGTCAGTATTCTCCATTGCTCCTGTATTTCAAGATAGTTCCTGCCTAGTCGGTCAATGCTTAAAATATAAAGCAAATCGCCTTGTTTTAGCTTTCTTACAAGCTTTTTATATTGCGGACGTTCAAAACTTTTTCCAGACTGCTTGTCTATGTAGATATTTTTTGAAAGTACATTTCTTTTTGATAGTTCGACAATCTGTCGTTCCTCATTTTGGTCTATGCTGGAAACCCGTACATATCCATAAACCTGTGCCATTTTTTATTAATCCTCCTTCCTATGGATATAGATAAATATCATAAACAAAAAAGCACCTTACTGTAAAAGTAAAATGCTTGGTAATTTCTGCCATCAAGAAGATACGCCTTATCACACAGCTTGTAAAGAGTGCTGACGCATTGCGTTGCAACAGGTTCTTGACAAGCTATGAGCTAAGACGTTGATAACGAACAAGCAGAAATGAAATAGTGTGCTGTTTCGCAGCATAAAAAAAGAGATACCAACACACCTATGCAGTATCTCTTAGCTTAGTAGCAATATTCTTTTGTTTGCAAGCAGGCAAACACAGGTTATTTCTTAATATCCTTTTGTTTGGGAAACTCCCTTCTCCCACTTGTTCACCGCCGGAGCCGATACACCAAGATATTTTGCCAGCTCCTCCTGGGTCATGCCCCGCTCCTTCCTGCTGCTTCTAATAATTTCGTGAATCTTCATAAATACCTCCTAAAGCGGTCATATGTTGCTAAGATTCTTCGTTTACATCCCGCTTTTCCATTGTAATCTCATCAAGAAAGCAGAGAAACAGATTCCGAAAATCCGCCTTGACTTACCTCTTCCTTCTTGTTTTCAGGATAGCAGACATCCTAAGAGTTAACAATAGAATGGTCGTTAAATTCTGTTAATAAAATTAACCAGCAGTTAAAACCAAAAATAAAAACCACTGTAAATATAGGCTTTCCTGAATCTGTTTGTTACTAACGTGTTACTAACCGTTAAAATTCGATGATTGCTATTTGGGATTATTTAAGATTAAAATTACATATATCAGTATTGTAAATAAGGATATATTGATACACCAAAATCTATATCTGATCATTTACTAAATCGCAATTGCCAAATTGAGGTTATCCCTTATACACCAAAACGCTGCAGCTATAGCAGCGGAAATATCTACCGCCAAGGAGATAAGTTGATTATCGGACTCACTGTTAAGGTAAACACCACAATAACAAGTTATGACACTATTGTAGAGGGACTCCCGGCGATCCGATCAAATATAGCAGTCCTAAACTATTTTAACGCTACCAAAGGATCAGCAACTACAACAGCAGTATGCCAGGATGGCACAATAAAATTGATAGGGGGTACAATGCCTGCGATCGGTGATGGGATCGCCATTACTGGTGAGTGTTTGATTAGCAGCTAATAATTATTTATACCGTGGCTTAAATCGTATTCGCATTATGCGTATATTGTCATTCGTGTTTTTAGTTTTTACAGTAATAACCCGATCTGTAGCATTACCTGACAACAGGTAATTGGATTCGATATTATTCAATCTTACGATATTAAATCCGGTTGACATTGATGCAATAATCCACATAGCTCCATCTGATGTGATTGCAAGACAGATTTCGCCAGTTGGAACTCCGAAATAGTATGGTTGTGCCACATATCCCGTGTCCCAGATTAGATCGTTTGTAGCTGTTAAATCGTCCTTCGCTGCTTGGATATTGCGATTTAGTGATATAAAATTCACATTGACTAAAGAGATCATTAATATTATAATATATACAAGTTTATAAAGAAACTTATCGATTGGATTATTTCTGATTGTGGATTGAAACATTAACTGAATCGTTTAAACGAAAATAAAAACTGCTATTCACTTTGAATCGAATAGCAGTTTTTATTTTATAAAAGATCTCTTCTCCATTGACATTTCATTAACTTAATTTAGTACTATAAATAATATCTAGTAGTTGCCTGTTCGCTTTTCATAAGCGTGGATTGAAAAGACTGTTTTTAAGGCATTGGCAGTTACTATTAGATGCATATGCAGAGCGCGCCAGGGTATACACTGGCGCGTTTTAATTTTCAAGACTAGATATGTTTCAATAACGTAGTATAATGCTAGGATCATGGAAATAAGATTCTTCAAGCCCTGCTTCCCCATTATAAAATGGGGTAACTAGCTTGAATTCTAAGCCAAGTTTGTAACTAGTTCCAAAATCGTATCCTATCGAATATGAAAACTTAGGTCTTCCAATTATTAAAAGTGTGGGATTTCCACGCTTCTTTTGAATTTCGATGAACCTTCTGGACTCTTCTTTTATTATTTCCTCGACTTCTCCATAAGAGATGATTCCATATTCTTCCTTGAAAAATGACAGCATATCATTTTGATTATTAAAATATTCGGTACGACTATGATGGTTTAATTCTATAGAACAATCTACAAAATATTTGTACTCATCACCTATATTTAATTCATATATTTTAAACATACTTTCTGAGTCGAAACGGAAATGAGAAAACTCAAAAATTGTACCATAAGGTACCTTTCTATCGCATCGTGCCCCCCAACACAACTTGCATTCCCTTACTTTATCTCCTGTGAGTCTGTGCACTATATCCGTTTTCTTAATTTCCATTTCATAGTCACAGTCCCACCCACAGAATGTCCCTTCTACAATATACTTGATTCCCAAATCATTTTCACTATATTCCTTGGTGTACTTGTGGCAAAAACTTTTTACCTCATCTTTTGTAAAAATATATTCAAAATATGGTAAAGGTTCGTCCTTTGACAATTCCCATTCTTTTTTTATTCTAATTGTGCTTGTGATAACCAGACGATCACGCAATTTGTCACCCGCAAGGTCACCATCAGTATTGTAGTCAAAATCGCGGATGACAAATCCCTTAAACCGCTTAGCATACCAAATAAGGTGTGATGGAAGTGTTCCAACCACATTTTTATAAAGTATATCCTCAACTTCAATCGATTCAAGCACAATATTTTTTGGATACATCTCGCGAAGTAGGTCGACAGTACCAGCATGACGGGATACGATAACAACAGGGTCAGCTGCGGTAATATCGTCCACAAGTTCTACCTGTATTCTTTTGGCATTCAAATTAGCAACGACAATATCCTCTGTGGTATTGTATACGGTATCACGCCGTATATACGGTGCGTAATAATCGCAGATGCCCATGTCAGCCATGACGGCTGCTGACAATGTAGATATTACAACAGGGATCCCGTTCGGATTGCTACGCTCTGCCAATCCCTTAAATGCTTCAAAACCATAAGCGGTTACGTGACATGTACTAATAATATCGTTCAGTTTTTTCATGATTGTTCTTCTTTCTCCCCTTATCCCTGGGGGCGAGGTGATTTTTAAAATAAACTTGGCTGAATGTGTTTATTCGTACGCCCTACCAGCTTCCCTTGTTTTTTCAGGAGACGCTGCACTCTTTTGTAAGTATCTGTATCTATTATTGGCTCATGGGAGCCTTTATACAGTTGCCCACAAAAGGTGTTATATCCGCAGTATATTGGACGCGTCAGTATCACGTATATGCTGTAGGCTGCAGGCACCTTACCGCGTTTTCCACGATATCCGTGGTCGCGGCATAATTTTGCAACCTCTGATAGGCTTTTTCGCTCCAAATATTTATCAAAAGCGAATTTCACATATTCGGCTTCTTTCAGGTTTACTTCAAATGTGTCTTTTCCTGATGGACTATACCCTAGTACCTCAGAGCATGTCCTTTTCCCTTGTGCCGCCCGCTCCTGCATAGCAAACAGCACGCGCTCACCAGTAATCTCTCTTTCTAACTGCGCAAATACCCCTACTATGCCAATCATAGCGCGCCCCATAGGTGTTGAGGTGTCAAATGACTCCGTGTATGATACCATGCTGATATTATGTTTTTGCAATAAGGACATTGTGTCATATAAATCTGATACGCTTCTGGTAAAACGACTCAACGCCCAGAATATGACTACATCAAAACAATTGTTTTTTGCGTCTGCCAAAAGTCTGCGCATATCAGGACGATGGTCTATGTCTTTACCAGATATCCCGCGGTCGGCATACAGATCATATACTTCATAGCCATGATCTTGGCACCACTTTCTTAGAGTTTTTTCCTGAGCCTCTAGCGAGTACCCTTCTCGGGCTTGGTCAAGGGTACTTACCCTTATGTATATGGCAACCAATTTCATTTCTTTAAATTTCATTTTTTATTTGTTCCTTTCTGCCCTCGTAACCTCCGGGGTGGGATACAATAATTATCTGCCGATATACTTTTTTGCAAGTGCGTCAACATCGTCATATTTACTGCACACATACGATCCTGTAACCTCATCAACATAACCACATTTATAAGCTCCTTTAAATCTGCCACTGCATGTATAGCAGTTGATCGAAAGGTATGTTCTTTTGTTTTCCCCATTTTCCCATTTCTTTTCTGACACCTGTCGGTCAATACCTGCGTTGATGTTGTGATCGCTATAAGCCATATCTTCCAGGTTTGCTTTCAGTGTTTCAATAAGATTGTTTTCTTTCATTTCTTTTTCTTCCCTCCATGATTTTTTAAGTGCGGAGGAAATGTCCATGCTTTCTTTTTTAACTAATGTCCATGCTCTTTTCATGATTTTGGATAAGTTATATTTTTTCATTTTCATTTCCTCCGCTTATTTTTTTGTTTTCCTTGCCTTGTAACTACATTATAATATAATCGTACGAATATATCAATAGGAAACATTACCAAATCGTACGAATATATTTTGTGCAATATGTATACTTGTACGAATATTGCATGCGTGGTATTATTAATAATAAGAAAGAAGGTGATAATGTGGGGACAAGTGAAGCGCAGGTAAAGGCTACGTTGAAATATAAAGCGAAAGCCTACAAAAGAATTCCTCTTGATGTACGCATCGAGGAATATGAAGCATTAAAGGAGTATACCGAAAAAACAGGAGAGAGTATAAACGGATTTATCAGAAGAATCATCAAAGAAAATATAGAATAACCCATTGACATATTCGTACGAATATAGTATAATAAAGACAGTTAAAGAAGGCAAGGCTTTAGCGAATAAGAGGAGGAAAGGACATGGTAGAAGAAATAATGAACGAAAGAGAATTCAAAACATTAATGAGATTCATGCTACAAGACATTCAGGATGCAAAAGAGGAAAGGGATTCCAAAAAGAAAGACGAACTGCTTGATAAAATAGCAGACAAGATTCAAAAATCTTTAGAAGATTAGGAGTAACAGGGAGGGCGGGCTTGCCACCGCTCCCCATCAAATAAATTATAGCAAGAATTCAAATTATTTACAATAGAGGAGAAAAATTATGATGAAACACATTACACTACTTGGAAGTAAAATTAGTAACTTTGAATCTGAGTTTTCTATAGGTCAAACGGTATGGGCCGAAATAAAAGGAGAAACTCACGATTTGAAAGATGCCTATGAAATAATCATAAATGGGAAAAAGACAAAAGATCCATACTTTCCCATATGCAATGGGAAAGATAAAGAAGGGAATAAATACCTCGTATGTACTCTCGGTAAAAACTTAGATAAATTATACGCATTTACCTCAGAATCTGCGTATATAGGAGATTAGCAATTATGCCCGGGCCATATGGACCCGGGCTGTTTTATTATCTTATTTCTCAATTCTGGAAATTGCCTGCTTGAGTCGTGTATACCAAGGAGCCTTAGTGCTCCATTTAAATTCAGGCATATCCTTTCCGTTGTTTGCCTTATAAATATCATTAAGTACTCTACGTTCGTCTGGGTGATTTAAAGGATGAACGTCCCTTCCGTCGAAATAATATACTTTATTTTTATCTTTGTCTGTGATTCTATAGAAACATACCATAGTAGTTTCTCCTTTCTTATTTGCGTTATTAGTTGTACTGTTTGTTGCTCCATCCTCTTCGTTGTTGATACATTCCAAGATTCCGTCCCACGGGTAATTATAATATGCACACTCATGAGACTCCCATCCTGTCTGATCACCTTCTGCTCCATCAATTCCACCTGTCTCCGAAATCGAAAATTCTCCAAGCAGATCTGGTACAGCAGAGGTACACATGGCAGTGTGGCACGCCTCATTCAAATAGACATCTCCTGGCTTTGCGACATATCCAGAGGACATCGGGTGCCACCGAAAATTCCCTGTACCAGTCATGCAGGCGTGCATATTCCCGGTATATGTGGCACCACCGCAGGAGATCCCCGCGGCCTCGAACGCAGAGATGATCGCAGAACTACAGTCCCGATCTCCCTGCTCCAACTGATAAGTCTTGCCATTAATTACTACGGGGCATGTCCCTTCTCCATCCCCCCACCTTGAGACCTGACTATATCCATGCCAGTCATGATTTATTAGGTGTTTAAACAATTCGACAGTTACTTCTCTTTTCTTCATAAATGCTCCTTCCTGCCGGCATTGCGCCGGCGCAAAAAGAGGACGATTTTACTCGTCCCCTGAATCTGTGTTATTAAGTTCTGGCAGACCTGCTACACTCGTAAGCAGAGACAATATCCCGGCAAGGGCGGATGCAGATACAACATATTTCCAATCTACCTGCCCTAGTGCTGCCGCTGTGCCAATCCCGGCGATCCCGGCCTGTGCAATAGTCTTAATAGCTCTAATCGAGGCCTTTTTTCCCCATTCAATCCAATCTCTATTCTTCATCATTTATCACCATTCCCTTTCTTATATGTAATTCCTGAATTTCTTTATACATTTTTGTGATCATCCCGTTTCCGCCAAGTGAGTGATAAGCCTCATACATTTCACAAAAATTTTGGTAAGCATAGGAAGGAATATATCCCAGAGCCATGTACTTATCGTGGTATTCGATAAGCTGTACACGCAGGAGAAGCATTGTCCCTTTCCCGTTTGCATCCCTGTCTTTCTTCTGCCTTTTTAACAGCCATACAATATATCCTAATAGGATTGGCAGCGCAATTGTGTATGTCTGCATCAATATTTCGTTCAATGGTTTAGACCTCTTTTCATAATTTATGTATAAAAATAGGGCCCCTAAGGTCCTGCTCTAATCCTTATATTTATTCTCATATCTTTTTCTCTAAATCGCAATTGCCAAGTGACCGATATTTCGAATAGTTTTACAATGCAAAACGGAGCATCTGGTAGCATTTATGCCTATAAAATGGGCCGACTCGTATATTTAGCAGGAGACATAAATCTCCCAACCGCATATACTTCGGATGCAGCGTTTCTTTTCGCTATTGTAGATGCGGCATATTGCCCCAACAAACACCATTTTTTCGGTGCAAATAGAGGGGCCTCGAGTCTCACAGGAGATCCCTGTCGCGGACATATACAGCCTAATGGGTATATCCAAGCATTTTGCAAATCCAGTACAAGTGGTGGATATAGATTCAGTACTGTATATGTTTCAAAATAATTATTTGAAATAGACTCCGCTGACTGCAATATTTTCCCCTGCTACATAAGTCCCGGACAAACGCAAGAATCCGGTACTTTCTATGGACGCTTGGACATGTGGATTGTAGCTGTTGGCAGCATACACCGACATTCCGGCTCGTGTCATGCTTGGGATCGGGAATCCGCTTAACATGCTCAGATAGTCATTCGTAACCGCTTTGTTGGTCTGGAAGAAGACCGAAACTATAACGATGTTGCCAATCTCAAAGTAACCGCCAGACAGCGAAACAGCATTGCCAGAGATAACGGATGCGCTTTTGGGCACCTGTGAATTCAGATTGCGATTTTAATTAATTAGTTTACGGTGTTTCCAATTCTGCAAAGACTAGATCTCGCAAATTATACAGATCCGGTACCTGCTGTTGTGTGCGTTTCCTATCACGGATTAAATTTACCCATGATTTAACGATCACACTGTCTGCACTAAAACTAAACATTTGCCTCACCTCCCGTCATTGTAGTCGCGATTAACATTGTCAGTTCCGCAATGGCTTCTTGCATCGCCGTCACGGATTCATTTGCGGTCCGCTGTGCGTCCTGTGCTGCCATTTCAGCCTCATCGATGCGGGTCTTAATATCTTTTCCCTCTTGCACCATTTCGACCTCATAAATCCCACCTGCATCCTCCTTAATATAAGAAAATACAGTATAGTTCTCATATATCTCAATCTCCTTATTATTTTCTTTCAGGACCATGTTTCTGGTTAAGAACTCGTCTTTGAAATACCCCTTAAGTTCATCCGGTGTTACATGGATGACTCTGACATGGATTGCGTTTCCTTCCCTGTATACCGCCTGTACCTCTAAGGACTGACTGTCATTAAAAATTAATAATTTCATTTTGTTGCTCCTTTCTCCCCGTATCGGTACGGGTACCTGTTTTTATAACGCTTTGAATTTTCATATTCTTCATGAATTGTCACTTCCATGATGAAAGTTTTTCCGGTTTCCACCGGATTCGGTGTTACTGTTATTCCATCAACGTATACCATCCGGCATCCCCCTTCTAGTCTGTAGCGTCAACCTCAATTGTGAATGTCTTTCCGGCATCCACTGGGTTAGGAGTAATTGTTACACTATTTACAATTGGAGCATCCGGGTCATATGTTACCGTTCTGGTTATCTCAGAATATTTTCCTGCCTTATCTGTAGATTTTACATAGATTGTATTAGCACCTTTGGCCAGAGAAACAGTCTTTGTAAATGTTCCATCTGCGTTAACCGTAATAGTTCCCTGATCTGTATTATTAAGCTTGATAATTACCGTACATGGTGCGCTTGTTGCATCATTCGTATTTCCGAGGACTTGACATGACAATTGATTTGTAATAAGTCCTGCGGCAGGTGTAGACACATTTAACGTCGGCGGAACTGTATCAACGGTAAACGTAACTGTCTTTTGTGATGCTGCATTACCATCATTGTCTTTTGCATTAATTTTTAATGAGTGTGCTCCATCTGCAAGTGTAGTAGTGTACGTACATCTATACCCTCCTGTTATTGCAGTTTTTGTCAACCCACTCGTTATAGCGGATTGACTATCAATCTGCATAGATATTGTTCCAGAGTTGACTCCTGAATCATTATCTGTAACATCAAATTGGAATGTAACGCTTCCAGATGTAAGATAGGCTCCTGCACCTGGCTTAGAAGGCGTAATTATAGGTGCGACCTTTTCATTTACATCAAGTTTCATCTTTGCGCCATATGTAGCATGGCTTTTATCAATCGTGGTAACATTTCCGGCCTGATCTGTTGCCTTTAATACCATTGCATATACATGGTCTGTTTGGCTAAAACTCGACTTTGTAGGGGCTGTAATAGTAGCTTTATACTTTCCACTCGTAGAATCTTTTGTGAGTGTATAAGTTTGACCATTTAATGCTAATGTAACCGCTTTAATAGCCACTCTTGCCCTCCTTTCTGCCGGATCTGCTCCGGCGGGCAACAAAATAGGACCGCATTTGCAGGTCCATGTTAATAGAGTTACTTATTTTGTTTTTTCACTAAATCGCAATCTGGAAACAGCAACTACACCAAACGTAATTACTTACACACCAAAGCGCTGCAGTTATAGCAGTGGCAATATCTATCGCCAAGGAGATAAGCTGATTATCGGACTTACTGTTAAAGTAAACACCACAATAACAAGTTATGACACTATTGTAGAGGGACTCCCGGCGATCCGATCAAATATAGCAGTCCTAAATTATTTTAACGCTACCAAAGGATCAGCAACTACAACAGCAGTATGTCAAGATGGCACAATAAAATTGATAGGGGGTACAATGCCTGCGATCGGTGATGGGATCGCCATTACTGGTGAGTGTTTGATCAGCAGCTAATAATTATTTTAAATGTGCCTACCTGTAACAAATTTGTTTCAATACGGCAGGCAGGGTGTAAATATCTACTATTTTGCCGGATTTTGAATAATATACTTTTAGCTGCCCTGAGATGGAGTTTCCAACATAATATCCGTCAGCCAGTTCTCCATAAGGCGTAGATATATGCACATATTCATATACTGACTCACCTCCACTATCTCCTTGATAAAGCACAAATACAAGTTCGCGAACAGAAGATACACCGGAATTTTGAAATCTTCGGGTGGTAGTGTTTAAATCACCTGGAGACAAATTTCCCCAAGCACTGTAATCCTTAAATGCCATATTTTGGATATTGCGATTTAGTTGATCAAGCTGATCTGAAAAATATTTGTTGGTCTTGCTAACAGAGAACATCTGTTGCACTTTTGTAATGCTAAGACCATCCAAGCAAACCCGCCATAAAGGGAAGTCTCTCTGCTTGTCTCCTGCGTACAGATTTCCCTTTACTACGCTTGGGTCTGTAGCCGTTGTTCCTGCGGCCCCTTTTACCACAACAAGATTGTACGTGTCGGTATCACCGTTGGTGATAAAACGCGCGCAGATCAGGTCATTTCTCTTTTTCCCGGACACACCATTTTCTATGGTCATGTCCTGATAATCTCCTTTTTTGATCCTTCCGACATGTCCGCCAACTACAGCAACACCGTCCGAAATCCTAACCGAATTGTTTGTAATAACTGTTGCTGCCAGTTTATTTCCGATATCCAGTACCCGGTCATCCCCGAGCAGGGCCTCGTAAATTGCCGCATCATCTTCGGCCAGTATGTGCGCTGCCATTTCCGGCGGCGTATTTAGTGTCAAACCCTTAAAAGCCATACTTAAACATCTCCTTTTATTTTGTGTTCTATGTTTACGGTTCCGTCTCTTACACGGATGATTTTACCAGTTATAGGTAGTTTAGCCTCCATCCCGGTTATACGATCGCGCCCTCCCACGATATCTCCGATATCAACTTCGATGTTTTCGACATCTGCGTTAAATTGTTTATAATTCATCAATTCCTTTAAACGGGCCGTTCCATATTCCCGCAATTCATCCGCTTGATCAGCAGAATTGAATTCATACAGGGCTTCTCTTTCATCAAGTCCGTAGAAGTACTGCTTTTCTCCTATGGAACCATCTGCCTGGGCATATAAGTGCACCACAAGCCTTTCCGTCCCTTCGCCCGATCCAACGCATATGAGGTGATTCACCCCTCTGCGATAGTCCCGGGTAGAGAACTGCATATAACCATCCTGGCTGTACTCGAGATCAGAAGACCAGTCTGTTATCGGAACCGCGCTTAAATGCACTGCCCCAGGCTCAACTCCCGGCCCCTGTTCATAGCAGATTTTTAGCCTTGCATTTTGTGATAAGAGCATCTTTTCCAGTCCTGCAATTACCGTTGTGTACCGATCAAATTTGTAGTTTTTTACTGATATTCCGCTGTTCTCATCATCCGCTACGAACAGGGATCCAAAACGGTTACCGATAATCTGCCGTATGATCGTATTTGCTTCGCCGGATACCGCCAGGTGATCACTTCCGTCTGGTGGCTGAATGATCTTTAATCCAAGAAGCCCCCTCCATGTATATCCATACCATGTTACTGTATTTAACTTTGTGGAGGTTGCCCGATCTTCGATAATGCCTCCATATTCAGTTCCGGGTACATAAAACAGATAACCGTAATCTATGTATTCAGGGTCCCATGCATCCGCTCTTAGTTCTACGGCGAAGTCATTTGTGTCCCCCAGGTCCAGATCAATGCTGTTTGCATTGCTTACATACCCTTTTTCTATGCCCGCAGGCGTAGCAGATATAAAGTTTAGCGGAAATAAATCTTCTTCCCGCACCCTTAGCAGGAGATCATTCCCAAACATCGGATCCGTAATCGTTTTTACCGTTACGTTGCCGCCATCATCCGTGGCACGCAGTATAATTGGATAGTAACTATACTTTTCGTTGGACTTAATCTTTTTCTTTATGGCATCTATGTCCGCAGCATAAATCCCGGATTGTTCATCTTTGGAAAGGGTATAAGTTCCCCCGTCATATATGGCTTCTACCCTAATTACCACCGTGGCTCACTCCTTTCTTGTAGGATGACAATATCAAAATCAAATTTCCCAGACCACGAAATATCCTGTCGGCCTGTTTGGATCGGACGGAATACACTGTTCGACTTAGAACGATTATGGAAACAATTTACACGGATCCCTGTTGCCATAACCTTAGTTACCGTGTTCTCCACGCTGTCGATTTCCAAGTATTCGCCGTCTTCCAGGATAATGTCGATAAAATACTTATATCCCCCTATGATCACTTGCGGCTTTGTTACGGGACCGTAAATGATCATCTTGAAATTGCACTCTTTAAAATTAGCGTTTACAATGCTGGTGCTGGAAAGGCCATTTGCGTAACGGTATGCATATTTATACGGATACAGTTTATTATTACTGGATGTAATATCCGTAGTCTTAAAAGAATACATATCTTCATGTACCCAGTGTGGGTAGTCAGTCACAATGGTGAGATTTTTAACCTGTATCGGAACACCCATAAATGCGTCCGTCTTTTTATCCCCGGATATATAGCACTTGAGATAATACTCACCAACATATAACTTTCCAGGAATTCTATTCACTATATCTGTTTCTATTACATTGTGGAATCGTTCGGATATCTCTATAAACGATTCCCATGTGTCAGGGCATATCGTTACCGTTACAGGAATCGTAGATGAGGTGCGGGAAAAGCTGATTATTTTGCTGTTACTTGTATTCGCGTCCCACGAATAATCATAGAATTCATGATATTGAAGCACTATATCATCAGAATTAAGGTCAATAATCTCGTTCCTGTGATTCACATAATATATCTTCACACGATTATCCCCCTCTCCCTGAGCCTACTATCAATCACCCTTCCAAACTCACGTTCACCGACATATACAGCTAATTCTTTTACGGCAGCTTTCATGCATTGTTCCATCCTTGAATAATCGATATTTTGTCCACCCTGCGAATAAACCTTATTTTCTTCTGCAGTAAGTACACGCTCACCCTTGTGCAAATATGCTGTATACCCATCATATGGTACATTATCCAAACCATTGTAATTAAAACTTCTTATTCCAGCCTGTTCCATCCATTTTTGAGCGCTTGTTGATTGCGAGTAATCTGGGATAAACGTAATCGTTCTTGATCTTGCTGCATAATCAGCCTCGTCACCAATAGCACGAAGTTCACTTATAGTTCCATCTGAATCAACTTGTATACGATATGGTGTACCATTAATGTCAATGATCCCTCGTCTTGTACCATCTGTATGTTGCTTTAGGTTATTAAGGGATGCTACCGCAACACCATTTGCATTAACAATAGAGTGACTTGCATAATCTACATAGAGACTTGCTGCTGAAATAATTCTTTTATACGATGCATCCTGCGAATTAGACATCTTTACCGCTTCATTTGCCATTTCCCGTGAATACCCAGCAGTCATATTACTCATATTCTCGTGAAAACCTATAACCTCATGAGTCTTTTTATCTACCACAACAGCTACACGTTTATATGTCATATCATTTGTATCAAATAATTCGTAACACCCACTTTTGGTTATCTCATTTAATCCTAAATACCTTTCTTTGCACGTGCTAAGTAAGTCTTGATTATGTTTATCTTCCATACTCAATACTTTACCATTGTATTTATTTATAGCCTCTTCAAGATTTTTATTATTTTCTATAGCCATATCGTAGAACTTATCGTATTTATCTTGTTCTTTTTGAATCTGCTTCTTTTTAGCATCATCAAGATTATCTATCTGCTTTTGATACCCTTCTTTTTCAGCCTCACTAGCGTTTTCCATATAAACTTTTAACTGATTAATCCCCTCGTCATATTTCCCCTTTATTATCTTAATTTCATCATCACGCTCTTTTGACTTCTGCTTTAATAATTTACTCGCTTGATTTGCATTCATCGTTGCGATTTGAGATTGAAAATCACGTTCAGCAACAAGTAATTCCTCCTTTGTCTTCGCAGTTGTTTCAAGTTCAATCTGTGACACTTTTTCATAATGTTTGCTCAATTCTTGAATTTGATTTTCAGTTAATTTACCACTTTGCTCATTAGCTTGTTGCTTTATCCTAGCAATTGCATCAACATGTTCTTGAACCTTCTTTTGCTGCTCATCATAAGATTTCCCTAATGCATTTAATACTTTCTGCTCAGACTCGTCAATCACACCATCCTCAGCAATAAACAGTTCTTTTAAATGCTTCTGTGCTTCTTCTTTCTTAACCTGGATAGTATCTATGGCTTCGTTACACATTCCTTCCACTCTAGAAATAACCCCTTTTGACTCTTCGGACGTAATAACATTATCCAAAGATATATCCGTAAGATATGTATTAAAATCCATTACTTTTTGCCTGGCTTTGTCCATAGCATCACTAAATTCACCTGATACGGTATTTCCATAATCTTTAGTGACAATTCCTAACTTCTCAAGTTCTTCACGTGAATGAGTCTCTGTTCCACTCAATGTGGCAATAACGCGTTCCATAAGAGACATTTCCTCAGAAGCCTCATTTACACCTCTTTTAGCCAATTTACTGCTTTCATGTACTGCATACAACCCGGTGCCCACTGCGGCTGCTCCTGCCGCTATAGGTG
>JAXEUM010000113.1:0-3653 GCA_034114925.1 Oliverpabstia sp. | reverse complement strand
AGAGGCAGCAAGAAGTATCGGCTTTTCTGATGTGAGAATTATTTTCCGGCATATTTTGCCAAACTGTATTCCAACATTAATCGCACAGCTGACATTGGATATCGGATATGCGATTTTGGATTTGGCTGCAATGAGTTTTTTGGGGCTTGGTGTTCAGCCACCAACTTCTGACTGGGGAGCAATGTTGGAAGAAGGGAGACAATATATTCAGACAAATCCAGCCCTTGTACTTGCTCCGGGACTTGCGATTATCATTACGGTTGTTGCTTTTAACGTATTAAGTGATAACATACAGATGTATCTTGATCCTACACAAAGAAAGCTCCCACCGTTCAAAAAATTAAAGAAGATGGCAGGTGGTTTAGTTGAAGAATAATGTAGTTGTTTCGATTGAAGATCTCCATGTCAATTTAATGACGACAAGAGGAGTTGTCTGTGCGGTAAGAGGAGTAGATCTGGAGATTAAGAAAGGCGAGATTCATGGACTGGTAGGGGAAAGTGGATGTGGGAAAACAGTAACATCAAAATCCATCTTACGTCTCCATGATGAAAAGAGGATGTTGTACGAAGGAAAAATCTATCTGTGTGACTCGCACGGTCAGGAAAAAGAAATTCTGGGACTTCCTATGAATGAAGTGCGGAAGATGCGGGGAAGCGAAGTATCTATGATTTTTCAGGATCCGGTCGTTTCATTAAATCCTCTTCTTAGCATCGGTAAACAAATGATAGAAATGTTGCTCGCACATAATCCTGATATGAAAAAAGAAGAAGCGAAAGAAAAAGCAATTCAGTTTTTGGATATGGTAGGAATCAAGCCGGCAAAAGAGCGGATTAAACAGTACCCGTTTGAATTTAGCGGAGGCATGTTGCAACGTATTATGATTGCTATGGCTCTAAGCTGCAATCCACAGCTTTTGATTGCTGATGAGTGTACAACGGCACTGGATGTCACCACTCAGGCACAAATCCTGGAATTAATGAAACACTTGCAGAAAACGATAGGAATGTCAGTTTTATTTATCACCCATAATTTTGGAGTTGTTGCCGAGTTGTGTGACAGGGCGTCTGTCATGTATGCTGGGAAGATCGTAGAAACCAGTACTGTGGAAGAATTATTTGACCATCCGAAACATCCATATACGAAAGCACTGATAAACAGTATTCCGAAATCCGGCCATCCAGGAGAAAAATTGATTACAATCCCAGGAGCACCTCCGAGTCTTATTAAGCCGATTAAGGGATGTGCTTTTGCAGCCCGGTGTCCATATGCAACGGATGAATGTAGAAAAAAGCAGCCTGAGATGGTGAAAGCAGGGCCTGATCATGAATATGCTTGCTTTATAAAAGAGGAATAGGTGGTGAAAAGATGGCAGAAGAACTTGTAAAGGTAGAACACTTAAAAAAATATTTTGATGTCCGGAGCAGTTCTCTTTTTGGTAAAAAGAAAGTGGTAAAAGCGGTAGATGATGTGAGTTTTACGATACATAAGGGAGAAATTCTGGGAGTTGTAGGAGAAAGTGGATGTGGGAAATCCACACTTGGGCGATGCGTGCTGAGACTTCTGGATGTAACGGATGGAAATATTTTTTTCAACGGGAAGGATATTTCTAAATTACGGGAAAAAGAATTAAAGTCATATAGAGAAAAAATGCAAATGGTTTTTCAGAACCCATATTCTTCGTTTAATCCAACAATGACGATCCGCCAATCTTTTTATGAAATCGGAAAGGTCTTTAAAATTGGAACGGAAGAGACTGAAAAAAGATGCAAACAACTTATGGAAAATGTTAGATTGCCGGAAGATCTTATGAATCGACATCCGAATGAACTTTCGGGAGGGCAGCTTCAGCGACTTGCTATTGCGAGAGCCTTGCTTTTAAACCCGGATTTTATTATGGCTGATGAGGCTGTATCGGCGCTGGATGTTTCGGTTCAGGCGCAGATTTTGAATTTGCTTTTAGATTTGAGAACATCACTTGGACTGACGATGATGTTCATTTCTCATGAACTTACCGTAGTCGAACATGTATGTGATGAAATCTTGGTAATGTATCTGGGAACGGTTGTAGAAAAAGCGTCTGGGGAAGAGTTGTTTCAGAATATTCTGCATCCGTATACGCAAGCATTGATTTCAGCAAAGCCAAAAGAACATCCGGCAATGGAAACGCACAGGATCATGTTGGAAGGAGAAGCAAAAAGTGCGATGGATGCCGGCGGTGGATGTAAATTTGCACCTAGATGTCGATTCTGTCAGAAAGGAAAATGTGATGTTGAAATGCCTCCTTTAAAAGAGATCACACCAGGACATTTTGTAGCATGTCATAAAGTGGAAGGAGAGATGAAGAAGAATGGATAGGTTAGAGACAAGGGAAATTTTAAGTAAACTTCATGAGGCGTCCGGAATTTCTGGCAGAGAGAGTATGGTCGGGGAGCAGATGAAAGAGCTTTTAGCAGGGTGTTATGATGAGTTCTTCATTGATACGTTGGGAAACTACTTTTTCGTAAAAAAAGGAAAAGGGACCAAGAAAATCATGCTAAGTGCGCATATGGATGAAATAGGTTTCCTTGTTTCAGATATTTGGGACGATGGATATGTATCTTTTGTTCCGGTAGGAATGCATGAGCCGTGTTTGATTTTGAATCAGGTATTGACTATCCATACGAACTCAGGGGAGGTAGAAGGAGTAGTGGGGATGGCACCAGTTCATCAGGGGCAGCATGATTATGGAAATATTACCTATAAAGATATGAGACTGGATGTTGGTACAAACACGAGAGAGGAAACAATAAGTTTAGGAATACGACCTGGTAATATGATAGTTAATGAGAGAGGATATCGGATCTTAAATGAGCATGTTTTCAGTGGAAAGGCAGTGGACAATCGAGCAGGATGCACCGCTGCAGTTGGTGTAATGCGAATGCTGAAGGGGAAAGAAACGGAATATGACGTCTATTGTTGCGGAAGCGTAATGGAAGAAATGGGTGTTAAAGGTTCTGGGCCAGCAGCAGAATTGATAAATCCTGATATAGCAATTTGTTTTGATGTATGTTTTGGGGCAACAGGAAAGGAGATGGATGCAAATAACAGAAGAAACTATTTGGGTGAAGGGCCGGTGATCATGCTATATGACTGGAACAACAGTAGTTGTCTTGGAAATATTGTTCCGGTGGATTTGGCGGAAGAATTAGTAAATACAGCGGAAGGCGGAAATATCCCATATCAGATAGGAGTTACTATGAATTGTGGGACAGATGCTGCATTGATCAGTCTGTCAGGAACAGGAGTAAAAACAGCCGGAATTGGAATACCGAACCGGTATATGCATTCAGCAGTGGGAACCGTAGATCTTGACGACGTTTGTAATGCCAGTTGTTTGATTGCCAGGTGGATTCAAAATCAAAAATAGGAGGTAGGAAATATGAAAAAGAGAAGATTATTGTCAATTGGTCTGATTGCTGTGATGGTAGCTACTTTGTCTGTCGGATGTGGAAGCGGAGAAGAAGAAAAAACAGACAATAATGCTAAAGTAGTTTCTCAGAGTGAAGATGGAGAATTGGTGATTGGTATGAATTCAGATATCATTGCCTGCGACCCCGCATTTGCATATGACAACAATACGAATGCGGTTGTCTGCCAGATTACAGAAGGTCTT
>JAXEUM010000112.1:0-14241 GCA_034114925.1 Oliverpabstia sp. | reverse complement strand
GCAATGCGAAAGGCATTGAATAAAAGAGACTTGAATCTGATCAAGAATTTTTAATGAAGAAGAAAATAATCAGCGGTTGGCAGGGGCGAGAAGAACGCGCCTGCTGGTGGTTGTGGGGATAAAATGAATAGAATTTTGCGAAGAATTTGTCTAAAAATGTATTCAAAAGGTGAAAAGAATATTATAATGAAAACAGAACGCTTTTTGGAGGGTACTATGGACAAATTGAGATGGATACATTTATCGGATATACATTTTTCAGGGGATGAAGATTATGAAGTGACAAGAATGAGAGATAGTATCGCTGATAAATTGAAAGAATTAACAGAAGGCAAAATAATAAATTTTGTTGTGGTGTCAGGAGATCTGGTTTATCAGAATGGAAGCTATGATGCTAAGCTAAAGAAATTTATAGAATCTGTAGAACAAATATGTAATGTATCTAGTGACAATTTATTTATTGTTCCTGGAAACCATGATATAAAAAGGAATCAGGCAAGAACAGTTTTGCTGGATGGAATAAGAAAAGAAAATTTTAAATTTGAGAAAAATACAGTAGAACAATTAGAGAAAGATTTTAAAAAATATAAAAGCTTTTTAAAAAAGGTAAAGTTCCAAGATGAAGATTACTTATATAAACTAGAAAAGCGCGAGGGATATAATATCTTTTTGATGAATACAGCCTTTACAGCAGGTACAGATCAAGACGAAGGAAAGCTAGTTCTTGAAAAAAATTTGTTTTATGATGCAATAAAACAATTAAAAGATCAAGAATGTAGCATTAATATTGCTGTAGGACATCATCCTATTGATTGTTTCTTGAAAGAGAATCAAGAGAAGATTTGGAATAATTTCAATGATTATAATATAGATTTTTATCTATGCGGTCATCAGCATAAAGGGGCTTATAGTTATGATTTAAATGCAGGAAGGATAATTCCTACATATCAGTGCGGGAGTGGAAGAGTTGATGACTATGCAACAGTAACATTTCTGATGGGCGAACTGGATATGAATACAAAGAGAGGGAAAATAACACCTTATAAATGGTTGGTAAATGAAGAATGTTGGGCAATAGGAGGAATAGACGGGCGAAAAGCTGTTTCAGGAGAATTAGAAATTACACTGGAACGATTTCAAAAGAGTACAGGTTTTTTATTTGAGGATGAAGAAGTGAATGAAGATGAATTTAGACGGTTTATAATGGAATTTCATGAGAAATCGAAATATTTTGATAACGAAGAAATTAATATAGATCCCAAAGATGTATTTGAAAAATTTTCGAATATGAAATGCAACAAAAGTGTAGAGAAACATTACCATTCTTTATGCCGATATTTTCCTATAATTGATGAAATTATGGAAAGTACATTATTGACACCTATAGAACGCGAAAGCATTCCCAACATCATTATTTCAGAATACAATAAAGTGTTAGGAAAAGCAGCTAACGGAAATGAAATAATAGAATTAATTGTAGAGAATATTTTTCAATTATACAAAGATGAATTTAACTATTCTAATACCACATTAAAGACATATTATAAAATCTTAGTATATTGGTCAATATATGAATGCGATATTTTTAATGAAAAAATTTGAGAATGAGGGAAATAATGGATTATTTTAAAGTAAATAAGTATTCGTCGGTTGAAGAAAATATTTTGTATATTTCGAGTAATATTATTGAACTATTAAAAGGTAGTGAAAAAGAGTTTGGAAAATTGGTTGAATTATATGAAAAAAAGTTTTGTCCAGAAATAAGTGTAAATATTGAAATGTGTATATATTTATCTATGCTTTTCCTTTATGGAATAGGAAAAATTGAAATGAATGATAAAAAGATAAAACTGGTGGTAAAATAATATGATTTTGAAAGAACTGTATGTAATATCCCTAAAAGAAAAACAGGTGATTAAAAAATATGTTTTTAATGAATATGGATTGAATGTGATTTTAGGGGTTGCTAAAAAAGATTCCAATGGTGTAGGAAAATCGGCAATGATCGATGCAATCCGGATGATACTTGGAGAAAAAATGCCAAATGATTTTAAGCATAAAGAAGAACTTGCCAAAAGGGATATTTTAATTGTCTTAAAAATTGAAAATAAAGATAAGATTCAATATTTGGCTCGACAGATCATTGATGATTCTAATGGGTATGTAGCAGAGCAAGTTGTAATGGATATAAAAGGTTGGAATATTTACGAATTAGATCGTTACCGAGAGTATGTGCAGAATATTATTTTTGAAGATTTAAATGGAGAAGATATTCCTTCTCTTCAAGCAATCCGAGAATACATAATCAGGGATGAAAAACAAGGGTTTGGGGATATAACATTAGCTAGAAGAAATGCTATTCAGAATAGTAAATGTTTGAACTTTTTATCCTTACTTCCACTGAATTATGAAAGCGATATAAATAAGCTGAAGAGCGAACAAGATGCATTACATAATGAAATCAAAATTATCAAAACAATTGCTAAAGATATCAGTAAGTTGAAGGAAGAAAAAATAAAATTAGAATCAGAAATTCTCAAAATGGAGAAAATGCTGAATACTGTAGATGTGAGCGAGAAGATTGATTACGATGAAGAAAAATATATTCTTGCAAAGAAAAAATTAAAAGCTGTTGAATCACAAATTTTCAAAAAAGAATATAGTAAAAGGCAGTTTGAGCAAAGTATAGAGGGGCTTGAGCAACGCCATAAGAAAATGTGTGAATTGGTAAATTTGCAGTCATATTTTAAACAGATGCTTCAGTATTTTCCAGAAGATTTAGAAAAAAACTATAAAGATATGGAATATTTCTTTTCATATATGCTTGAAAATAGAGGAGACTATTTTAAAAGCAGAATAGAGACGCTGGAAGAAGAACTAAGTAAATTGCAGCTTACAAAAAAAGAATTGCAAAATATAATTTCAGAAAGTACCAAAATTTTCCAAAATACACAATTAGTAGATGATATTCACAATATAAATCAGCAATTAAATGTAGAATATCAGAAATTAGCTGATGTAAAGATGAAGATTGATAAGTACAATGAAATTAATAACTTAACAAAAGAACTAAATAAAAAAGGAAAAGAAATTTTTGAGAAAACGCTTGAGTATGAACATGAATATAATCAGTATGTTGCTAATATAAGTAATATTGAAAATCACTTTATTGCATTGACAGAAGCAGCATATGGAGAAAAAGGGGATTTGACATATTTTTATGAAAACAATGTGAAAAAGAGTGCAGCAACAGGACGTATAAAAATTACTTGTCAAATTTCTGATGAGAATTCACATGGTCGTTTATATATGAAAATTAATATGTTTGATTTAGCGCTTTTTCTTAATAGGATAGATTTGGATTCAGGATGTAAAATTCTTATACATGATGGTTCATATTGCAAACCAAATCCTGATGCAAAGGCAAAAATTATAGATTATGTTGATGAATACTTAAAAGAAAAAGAAAGAGGGCAATATTTTATTACACTAAATAAATCCGAAATAAATGATGAAGATTTGAAGAGCATAAAAGAACAAGGAATGGTTGTTGCAGAATTTGATCGTGAGCATGAAGATACAAATAGATTTTTTGGATTTAAATATTAAGATTTGAATAGAAGTCGGTACTTGGACAGTCGGCCTGGGTACCGACTTTTATGGTAGTACACAGTGCACAGGTGTACATACAGTTAAAGCCCCTATTTTCAAGGCATAATGGGATAGGGGTACAGTTTACGGATGAACCGACAGGGGCCTTGGACAGCCACTCATCTCAGATGCTGCTGTCTACCATGCAGAGTATGAATGAGAATCTGGGTGCAACCATTCTGATGGTTACACATGATGCGTTTTCGGCAAGCTATGCCAATCGGATTTTATTTTTACGTGACGGTGTAATCTTCACTGAAATCTTAAAAGGCAGGGACACCCGTAAGGTATTTTTTGATAAAATCCTGAATGTTCTTACCATGATGGGAGGCGGGCAGAGCCATGTATGGTAAACTTATTTTCAGAAATGCAAAACGGTCTATAAAAGACTATTTGGTCTACATTGTCACAATGACAATCTGTGTTACCTTGTTTTATGCGTTCTTGTCTATTTCCAGTAGTTATTATAGTCCGGATATAGGCAGCGAGTATGATTTTACTCTGTTAAGCGACGGAATGAGAGTTGCAATCTGCATGATAACATTGATGTTGCTATTTTTGATACGGTTCGTCAATCATTATATGCTCCGGCGAAAGCAAAAAGAGTTTGCTGTCCAGTCCATTATGGGAATGGAACAAAAAACCATTGGTAGAATTTTCTTTGCAGAAACACTGATTATGGGTATGCTTTCCATTTTGATTGGTATTTTTTTCGGTGTATTCTGCTCTCAATTTATTACCGCAATGCTCCTTACTGCTTATGGAAAGCCCTATGAAATCTCATGGACATTATTCCCAGATACCGTTTTGCTAACAATGGTATTTTTTGTGGCAAGTTTTTTTGTGGTAGGAATTTTCAATACTCGCACCATTCAAAAAACAAAAATTATTGATATGCTTTCCGCAGAAAAGGAGAACGAACCCGAACTAAAAAAGAGCCGCTTCATTTCTGTTGTAATAGTTCTCTTTGAAGTATTTACCGTATGGGGATTGATGACAGGAATACAAAAGGTCTGGTTTTATTATGATCCCCGATTTGCGTTTCCGGTGCAGCTTATGTTTTTGGGAAATATTCTTTTTCCGCTGTTTACTTTGCTGTGGTCGATATTTTGCATAATTAGAAAGAAAAAAAGGGAATGTTTCATTACTGGTTTGCTGATATGTTCTGTATGGAACGCTTTTACAGCAGCCAGCGTTGCAGCATTAACAAATAAATTTTATCTGCCTTTAGGTGGTGGAACGCTCAATCAATATCTGCTTTTCATTTTGATTGACTTACTTTTCTTCATTTGTGCCTTCATTTATCTTACCAGTAGTTTGATTGTAGCATGGAAAGAAAAATCACCGGAACACCGATACCATGGGGAAGCACTTTTCTTTTTTGGACAGATTACCTCAAAGCTGAATACGACCAGCAAGACTATGGCAATCATTTGTATCACTTTGGTATTAGCAATTTTCATGTTCGTTACTGCGCCTATTTTGACGGGCTGGTCGTCTGGTTATTTGGATATACGCTCTATGTATGATGTGCAGGTATATTCAGGATACAATGATGTTTATGAAGAAGAAAATCTGCCACAGGACAGTTATGAAATCATTACTGATTTTCTGGCAGAACATAATATAGATACAGACTATGACTGCACTTTCAATCTATATCTGCCAGAGAAAGACGATTTTCACAACAGACAGAAATATGATTTCCCGATTGTAGCAATTTCTTTAAGTGATTATAACACCATACGAGAAATGCTGGATTACGAACAGATTTCTCTGGGGGAAGATGAATTTACAACACAATGGAGAGCAATCGCCACCGAGGAAGAACGAGATAGCTTTTTGAAAGAGCATACCAGTATTATGACAGACGCAGGAGAAGTGACTCTTTCCGGGCAGTCCTATTATGAGGACGCAATCGGAGAAACAGTGTACAATTCCTATACAGATATACTCTATGTACTTCCAGACAGTATTTGTGAAGAGCTGTTGCCAGTAATAAAAAACCGCTATATCACAACAGCGGAAAATATCTCCTATGAAAATGCAAGGGAACTGGAAAAACTTTTTACAGAGGAATACCCAGAGCAAGCAGAAAGCGGCGTTATGTATGGAATACGGTTCAGTACATTACAGACAAACAGTACAATAGCAAATAATTTTGTTTTGCAGGCTGCAATGCTTTATGGTGCTGTTGTATTGATGGTAATATGTCTTACCGTACTTTCTTTGCAACAGCTTTTAGACGCAGGACAATATAAATATCGCTTTTCTGTACTCCGAAAATTAGGTGTAGAAGAAAAGCATATCGGAAAACTTATCTTGCAACAATTAAGCGTTTGGTTCGGGTTGCCAATTATCGTAGCAATTATTGTAGTTACTGTTGTAATAACTTACTTTATACAAACTATTTCAGCAGAAATTTCAGCCTATATTGGGTTTGGCACATTGATGTTACAGATTGGAGCAATATTAGGGATTTTGGTAACTTTATTGATCTGTTATTTCACCAGCACCTGGCTATTATTCCGAAAGTTCATTTCACAAGGGTAGGAGGGAAAATGTCATGTATACAAAGCTCGCAATACAAAATATGAAAAAAAGCATACAAAATTATGTAATCTATTTTGTTACCATTACTCTGACTGCTGCCA
The DNA here is from genome assembly GCA_034114925.1 of Oliverpabstia sp. Classification (GTDB taxonomy): domain Bacteria; phylum Bacillota; class Clostridia; order Lachnospirales; family Lachnospiraceae; genus Oliverpabstia. The sequence goes on along the minus strand of JAXEUM010000112.1, from coordinate 7,936 downwards.
TGATGTATTCCTTTCTCGCGCTTGGATTTTCAAAAGAGGTTCTCTCTATGTCTGAAAATATGTCCATGTTGACATCAGGCATATTGGGAATGTCTGTTCTTGTAGCATTGATTGCATCGTTTGTAATCAGCTATGCGATACACTTTATGCTAGAACAAAGAAAAAAGGAATTCGCCACCTATGAATTACTGGGAATGGAAACCTCAAATATTCAAAAACTATTTTTTATTGAAAATGGTGTGATTGGAATGGCAGCATTTTTTATAGGAACTTTTTCAGGAATTGGACTTTCCGGAGTGCTGGTGCAGATTATCAACCATATTTTTGAGATGCCACATACCTATCGTATTTCCTTTTCCATAAAGGCTTTTGCAACAGCTTTTATACTTTTTATGCTCATGTACAGTATCGGAATATTGCGTGCAGCAAAGGTTATCCGTAAACGTAAAATTGTAGATATGCTTTATGATCATCAGAAAAACGAAAACGGAAAGAAGCATTCTGTAAGATTTCATATTACACTGATTATTCTGTCGGTATTATGTATCCTTACGGGAGGCTGTCTGTTGGCAAAGGGAATGTCTGTTCAAACAAATGTATTCTACGTTTGGATGATTGGCGCTGTAATTTTATCAGCAATAGGAATATACGAAATGTATCGTAATTTACCAGTATTGCTGTTAAGACTTTTGAATAAAAGTAAACATAGAAGATATAAGGACATCAACCTATTTTATTTGGGACAGATTGGAAGAAAAGTAGATTCTGCCGGAAAACTTATGGCAGTCATCGCAATCCTTTTAACGGTATCCCTGAGTACAATGTTTGCAGGTCTTTCTACGGGAGCAGGATATAAGGCGAATATGGAGGCTTATTATCCGTATGATGCGGGTGTTGCTCTAGATGCTCCATTGACTAAAGAATGCCTACAGCCAATGGTAGAATTTACGAAGCAGCAATGTAGCGTAGAAGATGAACTGATTTATTATCTTTATGCAACAGATGCTTATCCGGTGGAAGCATTAGCGTTGTCCGATTATAATCATTTACGTTGTATGCTTGGGTTAAAATCTGTAAGTCTGTCTTCAAATGAATTTTTTATTCATTGTGATACATGGAATTATGTAGAGAAAATTAAAAAAGCGTTAGAGCAAAAAAGCGAAATTCTGTTAGCAGGCAGTGTTCTTGGAATTGCAGAAACAGCAATTTATACAGAACCGATGGAACAATATCAAATGGCAGGCACAAGAGGATACATTCTGGTAGTGCCTGATCAAGTGGCAACCCAGCTTTCCGGTGAAAAAATTCGTTTGGTAATGAAATTAGAAAATGGAGGATATCCAGAATTAAAACAAGCGCTGAAGAAGTTTTTGCATGATTCGAATGCATGGACTCCTGTACTTCAGGATGGAAAAGGTTTGCCAGAACAGGTAACGATGGGTGTAACTGTAAAGGCATGGGGCATTGAAAACTCTTTAACTGGATTTGCAGCAATTTCTTTTTGTGGCTTATATTTAAGTATTATTTTTATTATTTTATCTTCTACAATATTAGCTTTTGAGCAACTTTCAAAAATAGACTATAATCGATGTAATTATCAGATTTTGGATAAAATGGGAGTGGCACAAAAAATAAGAAGAAACCTTATAAAAAAAGAAGTAGGGGTTCTGTTTTTCATTCCAGCGATTCTTCCAATGATCATGATGATATTTCTGATTGCAGGAGCAAATCAAGTATTTGGAGAAGCAATCTTGCAGGAAAATTTATTCTTGACATACGGAATCGTTACATTGGCAGTATTTGGCGGGATTTATCTGCTATATTATTGGGCTACAACCTCTGTTTTTCAATATGCAGTCTTAAAAAAGGAATTTTATAGATGACCGATGATTTGAAAAAAATTACACATAGATTTTTTCGTAATCTATGTCTTTTTATTCTGTGTTTGTAACGGGAAAAATGGAGTATGTTTATTCCCTTTCTTGTTCTTCAGAGTTATTTCAAATTTTGTTTATATTATATGGTGTAACATTATCTTTCTAAAATTTACATTTGAATAAATGGATGGGCAGTCTGGCCGTTGGTCAGGCTGCTTTTTGTACGAAAATTTTTATGGTGTCATGTGTAAAAAAATATATACAAGAAATAGTTTATAATATATAATTCTATTATGAATTATTGATAAAGAAATGGGGACGATTTAGATGAAATATATACGGATTTACACAGAATCAAAGTCAATGAACAGTTATTATTATGAGGAACAGGCCGGAGAAATGTTCATTCTTGAGCAAAGCAAAGGTGGAAACGGGCTTTCTGTTGGAATCATTGCCGGAATTTCACTTGTGATATATGCGTTTGTAAGGAAAATAGAAAAGCCAATTTCTTTTGATGCAAATCTGTTGTATTGGATTTCTGTGGGGATCGGAGTTGCGTTAGGCGTACTTATCGCTGGATATATGCTAAAACGTGCAAAAAGAAAAATCGAAAAAAATGTAAGAATCTATCCCTGTGGACTAGAAGAAAAGCAGGCAATGGCAAAACAGAATCACAGATGTTTTTTTACATACATTTTTCTGATTCTTGTCATGGTTGGAATATGTGCAGTCTCTCATTTCCTAATGATATGGGTTGTCCCATCTGTCCTGGTATATGCTTTTTTAAATTCATTGATGTGTTTGGTGACAATTTTACTGACAATCGCTTTTATAGGAAATCATCCCATAAAGGGATGGAAAATTGCAAGTAGAATACTGAGAGGAGAAGGGTAATAGGCAAGAAAAACAATGTTAAATTGTACATTGATTATGTTGCATATATCATAAAGTCGTGTAAAGAAGGTGATTCATGATGCGTGATAAATTGAAAAAGGAAGAATTTTTCAGAAAATCATTGCTTTTTACAGATGAGTGTATCAGTGAGTTTGAGAAAATACTTCCGGAAATTATGAAACAAGATGGAACCGAGTCTCAAAGGGTGATAAATGGCTGTAATGCACTGATTGTATATTATATAAAAAAAGTAAATTTGGAATATTCATTGGGTGAAGAAATTTCTAAAGTCAAGGAAAGTTATGAACGACTGCTGATCTATTATAGCCAGGTTTGGAATATGGGGCAAGGATATATTGAATTAGTCAGAATCTTATCTTTAGGTGTGCTGCTTAGAATAGATAAAAGTCAGATGGAAACTTTGGAGAATAAGATCAGACAGGAAAAATTAAATGATTATTTCATAAATTTTCTTTTGAAAGCAATAGATAATGAATGGGAAATGACAACACAAAAATTCGTGTTTCCCAATCTATATGAAAGTGTAAAATCTATCATTGAGGCAAAAGATAACCAAGAACGAATTTTCTTATTAAAAGATTATTTGGAGAACAAATGGTACCAGATTCATAATGAGACAGCCTGGCACAATAGTCATCTTAGTGATCAGAATACTTATTATGGATATTGGGCTTATGAAGCAGGCGCCGTAGCTAAGATATTAGATTTGGAAGATGGAGCTTTGAAGGAACAAAGATATTATCCCTTTGATCTTGTTCATTGATTTACAATCTCAGAAAGTATATAAAATCTGTCTTTCAACATATTATGCAAAACAAAATACAAGAGGTATCCCATTCGTTTTCATCTCAGGTGGGATATTAGCAATACTTTTAGAGCAGGTATCTCAATGTGTATTATTACCTCAAAATGGTAGGATGCTGCTGTTGTTCCTGGTAATTGGAATATTAGTTTTGATTGATAAAAAAGTGAAAAAATCATTCATAGAAAAGTATCAATACATAGAGGAACACACAATGGGAATTCCTATGGAAAAGGAGGAGGTATTAAAGCTATACACGCTGGGGAAATGGAACAGAAGGGCGTTAGGTTTTATTGTCTTTATAGGTTTGCTTATTTTTCTTATTGGGATGATTCTTATAATACAGACAGCTCATCTTACTGGGATGTTTCTGATTTTATTAGGTGGAATAATAGGGGTTATCTTTTTCCATTACGGAGAATTTATGGAAGTGGCAAAAGTAAAAAAATGTTTACGGACAAGTAGTGTTTGAAATGAGTTTTCAGACAGAGAGGGAGATGTTATTTTTGGAACGAAATAGATATATTCAGGTATGCAGGGAAAATGAGTACGCTGTTTTATATTATGACAATAAAGAAGAAAAAATAATACGATATAAAACAGGAAAAAAATTTTCATTTTCCTTAAAATATCAATTATGCATTTTGTTGACGTTGTATTTGGGATATTTATTAAACGCTAAAGTTTATATGGTATTGACTCAAAATAGTTATTTGAAGCATGTTATTGTTTTTTTGTGTCTTGGTATCGGTTGCATTGGTTTATTATTTTTTGAAAATGAGATAGCAAAAAAGATAAAGAATGAGGGAGTAGAAGTGCCGTATATCCTATCTGATGAATTGCTGCAGAAAGGACAAAAGGATTTAAAAACGCAAAAAATGATTATGTATCTGTGGACTTTGATTCCCATGGTAATATTGTGGATCTTTTACCTGACGAATTTTGTTATGGTTTTGGTACTATTTTTAGTCAGCATGATTGCTTTATCCGCTATGGCTGCGGCAACAAGACCAGTTTTACGGGCAAAATTATATCAAGCATATACTAGAAAGAATGGAGATTAGATATGAACCAAATTAAAATATTGGAATGGAAAGGAATGTATCCCATTAAAAAAATACTACTTGTAATGATATGGCTGGTCGGATGTTTTTTATGTGTGGCAGGAATCGTTATATTTATTTCTGACAATGATGTGAAGAATTTATTGATTGGAATACTGTTTGGAATAGGAGTTGTCGTATTCTTTTCTCCAATTAAAAAATATGTGCTTACAACATATCACTGTGTTCCAGGTTTAAATTCCAAGTTACAAAAAGTGGAACTTGAAAAGTTACTTGAAGGAGAAGTATTTGAAAAGATATCGAAGAAAGACAGTAATATTACGAATTGTGATATTAAATTAAGTGAACATTGGATTTGTGCAAAAGGGAAACTAATTGCTAAAAATCTTCTTATTATTGGGTATCCAAGAGTAACGTCTAACTTATCAGGAAGAGCAACGAACCCCATGGTATTTATTTATATGACCGGGGATATTGTTAAGGTGGATTTAAAGACGGATTTATCTGTAGAAAAAATATCTTTACTAAGGAAATATTTCTGGCATAATTTGGGGATTGTATCAACTGAGGTTTTAGGAAAATCCGAAGAAGAGGTAACAAATATTTTTTCAAAACAATATCAAGTATTGAAAGAAGAGATGAACTTAGATGATCGTGAACTTCTCATAGAAATGATAAAGGAACCAGAAAAATATAGGAAAATATATATGGAAATATTACCGTACCATATAAAAAAATGGTGCAAAAAACAAAATATAGAGAAAGAAAACAGTAAATAATTCAATCACATAGAGGTGGATTATATGCGATATAGGCTGGTAAATGGAGTAGAAGATAATGTGGTTTCGTTTTATCAGATGATGATGGAAGAAGGATAATTGTTGTGAAAATAAATATAGTTAAGATGACAGAATGGAAAAACTTATATCCCATTAAAAAGATAATATTATTATCCGTATGGCTATTTGCAGTTTTAATATTGTATGCAAGTTTCGTGGCACTTATCAAAGACCATGATTTCAGAACAATATTCATTATTATCTTAGATAGTGTAGGACTTGCTAAATCATTCATACCAATTAAAAAATATGTTTTAACAAGCTATCATTGTATGCCTTTTTTTAATGAGATTTTCACGAAAAAAGAACTGGAAGAATTGCTTGAAAACGAAGTGTTTCAGAAAATGACAGGAAGTAAAGAAAATCCTTTAAACAGACCGGAATTGTTGGAGAGTGAAAATTGGTTTTGCATTCATGGGAAATTTATTTCAAAGAACATGACAATTATAGGAAGAGCGTGGGTAGCTGCAAGCCTCAATAACAGAGATATCACGCCTGTGAAAATATTTTATATGACAGGAGAATTTCTCGAAGTCAAGACAGGACATTCGTGGAATGTTTCTACTATACAATCCTTTAATTATCTATTATGGAATGAGTATAAGATAATACCTGTTAAAGTATTTTCAAAAGATTATGAACGGATTACCACAATTTTAAAGAGTACATATAGCAAAATTAAAGAGGAAAAGAACTTGTGCGAAAAAGAAATGATACGATATTTACTTGAGTCGGGTGCAGAGGTGAAAGCGTTATTTTGGAATGAAATACCGGGATTTAAGCCACTGAATAAATACGAAGATTAAGGAAAAAAGTAATGAAAAATACGAAAAAAAATTTCAACAGAAATATACTGATCTGCGTCTACGGTTTTTTCTTCATCTGCGTATTATGCGGTTTTAGGATGGAAAGTATATCAAATAAGATTCCAGAATGATCTTGTTGCAGATACAAGCATTATAGTAGAAGATTGGTAGGAATATGACATGATACATTATATAAACTTTTTCTTTAATAATATAGAATATGATGAGAATTATTATCAGGCAGAATTTTCTTCGCCGGATGTAAATGTTCATTGCAATTTCAGATATAATCGCAAAACAAAATGCTGTGAAGAAATATGGAATTATAATAGACAGCCAGAGGAGATAGAACCGATTCCTGTCTGGTGGTTGGAGAAAAAAATGCAGGAAAATGGGAAGTTACATCGTTGTGAAAGTAAAATCAGTTATTGATATCGTGCATTTGATATGGCAGGTGTTAGTGTAAGCACATCTTTCCCAAAGGGGGGAATAGAAGAAATGAAACATATCATTGAATTTAATAGAGATGAACTAAGGATTGATAAAAAAATAATGAAATTTGGCTATGATATTAGAGATATTAAGGTGATGGATAATCAAGTTGTTGTTTTATTATCCATACCATTTCATGCGAATGAAATAGATAATATATATGCGGTATCCTTAGATTGTAAAATCAATTGGAGAGTAGAAAGTCTAAATATCATAAGTCCGGATGGAGATAATCTTCCATATGAAAATCTGTTTTTTCATAATGGAGAATTAACAGCAACCGATTTTTATGGAAGAAGATATTTTATAAATATTACAAATGGAAGGATAGAAAAAACGGATATCGTAAAGTAAAACATGGAGGGATTTATGTTAGAAGAACGATCATATTTATGCGGAAATAAAAATGAAAGAATTGCTCAGGCGTTGAGTAAGGCTGGTTGGTATGATGGGCGTAAAGCAGAAATTTCTTCAGTTTTAGCTTATTATAAAAAATGGAATATTGAATTGAACGAATATGTAATCCATTTTTTTGAGGAATATTACGGAATAGCCGGAAGGTGGTATATAGAGGTTGAAAACTTAGCCTGGGGTCCGGACTTTGAATTTCTATTATTCCCCTATCCTGAGAGGCAAAAAATGGAGATTGTAGATTTTATGTACGATGATTCAGAATATCGGATGGAATCAGAGGAATATAGAGCTGTAAAAGAGTATGCGAAGGAAAATATAATTTTAGTTGGCGAGATTGGCTATTATTACCCTGCACGTGTCTGGATTGGCAACAGTGGCACATTCTATTGTACACATGATTATGAAGAGGATTGTTTAAAATTTGATTCGGTGATCGCACTGATTTCCTATGAATTATCCGCACATGAGTTTTCTTCAGTAGCAATGCGGAGGTAGTAAATGAGAGAGACAAAACGGACATTAAAGGATATTTTGAAGGATATGCTGTCAGGTGATATGCAGAAAATATGGAGTGCAAGCTGCGAAATTGTATCATTAAGTCAAAACCATGAAAAAATTATGGAACTTGTTTCGCATACAGATGAGATGCATCGTGCAGTAAAGAAACTTGAGCTGGGCGGGTTCATCATTCCACACCAAAGAGTCTTAGAAAAGGTCTTTCAAATTT
>JAXEUM010000111.1:0-21819 GCA_034114925.1 Oliverpabstia sp. | reverse complement strand
AAATATTAGATGCATCCAAAGCGCCTTCCGCACCACCTGCACCTATGATGGTATGCAGTTCGTCTATAAATAAAAGAATTCCCTGGTGTTCCATAACTTCCGACACCACTCGTTTGATACGTTCTTCAAACTCTCCCCGATATTTGGAACCTGCCACCATTCCCGACAAATCCAATACCACCACTCGTTTTCCTTTAATAGTGTCAGGAACCATTTCCTGCACAATCCTTTGTGCCAGTCCTTCTGCTATCGCTGTTTTTCCTACTCCCGGCTCACCGACCAAACAGGGATTATTCTTTGTTCGCCGACTTAAAATCTGAATAATACGGGCAATTTCCTCTTCTCTTCCCACAACAGGATCTAATTTTCCCTGTCTTGCCAGTTCTGTCAGATCACGGCTGTATTGGTCCAAAGTCGGTGTACCCATGGATATACTCCCCCGGGAATTTTTCTTTCCATATGCTTCTTTCCCCGAAGTTTCTTCTCCCATAGCAACCAGTATTTCCATTTGCAGCTTCTGAATACTCACTCCCATCGTGTGAAGCAGTCGTGTTCCCACACAATCCACTTCCTTCAGCATAGCAAGTAAAAGATGTTCCGTTCCCACCCGGGTGCTTTTTAAATCCATCGCTTCCTGACGGCTGTTTTTCAAAACAAGTTCTGCTCTGGGAGTATATCCTCTCTTATCCGCCGTCAAAACTCCCTGTGCCGGAGCGATCAGCTTATCAATAAGCTCCATAAGCTTTTCTTCCCCCACACCAAATTCTCTTAAAACCATTCCGGCTGTTCCCTGTTCTTCATGAATAAGCCCCGCCAACAGATGTTCTGTCCCGATATAGTTGTGCCTGCATCTGCGAGCAGTTTTCTCTGCATACATTATCGCAGTCCTGGCCTGATCCGTATACTGTGTTTTCATGTATGTCCTCCATTCCTTCTACTTGATGTCATTATAACTGAAATAAATTCTTAATTTTCATATTCCGTGTATATCTCGTCAATCAGTTTATGTACTTCTTCCCGACTGATATTCTTACATATCCCTTTTGCAAGTGCAACCTGCAAATCTTCCCGCAATTCTTCCATAGCAAACAATTTATTAGAATCTATACAAATAACGGCTCCGCGCCTCCGATCAATTGATACAATACCTTCCTGCCGTAATACAGAATATGCTTTATTGACCGTATGCATGTTAATTCCAATCACATCCGCCAATTGCCGAACGGAGGGAAGCGTATCTCCGTCATGGAGACGGGAAGCTGCAATCCCGAGAATAATCTGGTTTCTAAGCTGCATATAGATTGCCTCATCACTGTTAAAATCAATTTCTATCAAATCAATCTGCATCTTCTCACCGCCTTTCACCTGTTATAGAGATATTATAACAAATCTCCTCTTTTGGCAAGCTGAATCTCCCAATCATGAAACCAAGTTTTTTTCAGAAAAAAACGGCGATCATGTAGATCACCGTTACACTTCAAACTACTTTCTGTTTCATTTTATATTTAGAAAGCAAAAAGGGAAGTCTGCTTTCATCCAGGACTTCCCTTTTTATCACTGCGGGAGATGGGACTTGAACCCACACGAGCATACACCCACAAGATCCTTAGTCTTGCCTGTCTGCCAATTCCAGCACTCCCGCCTGTCTCTTTCGTTTCTCTCAAAAGACAAGAGTTATTATAGCATCAGGTTTTCATAAAGTCAATACCTTTTTTATTATTATTTTTCGAATTTTTCAAAAAATTCTTACTAATTTAATTCTGCAATTCTTGTCACGCCCACAAAAACTTCCTGAATCTTATACCAGGTCCGATAATCCACTACCCCGGATTCCGGAAGGCCAAAAATTGACTGAAATTCTCTCACCGCTTCTTTTGTGGCTTCACCGTAAATCCCATCTGGAATCACAGAAGGAATTGCTGTGTACACTTCTCCAATCGTGTTTAATTGCTCCTGAATCTGACGAACTTTGCTGCCACTGGAACCAATATCCAGACTATAGCCAGGCCAGGAGATGGGAACACCTGAAATTTCTTCTGCAAAATTAATATACATATTGTTGCCATAATAATTTCTTATGATTTCTATAGCCGTATAATTCTGATCGCCCAAATATTTACTTCCCCATTGAGACATCCAATTAGGACACTGTACTCTCTGCCCATCGCAGTATTGTGTCAATATAGGTTGACGTACATTAGGTCGTGAAAGATAATTTTCAAATATTTCATCCACCACTTCCGAAATACTCTCGAAAATATTTCTCCCATATATCCACTTATGATCAAATGCGGTGGAGGATGTAATCGTAAAGTCATACCCCTTATTCCGATACCACTCCGTATATACTCTGTTCAGCGTAAACGACATAATAGCCAATACATTCGCTTTGATCGTTTCTTTCGGCCAGGTGGCATAGATTTCACTGCTGGCAACATTTTTTACATAATCCCGGTATCGGATATAGTAATTTTGTGCCGTAGAATCTGTAGGCGCTCCATCATGAACCACCACATATTCCGGTATGACCACCCGGCTCAAAACAATTTCTCCACTTTCATCAATAGGTTTAATCTCGTCTTCTGGAATTTTTTCCGGATAATTCCCAAAAAGTGTATGATCTGGAATTATAATATCTTCATACTTTCCTTCCTGGGAAGGCTCCATGGCAATTTGCTGTATACTGGTCTCCCCGGAAAGTAGTTCTGTTCCTGATACCTCCACCGATTCAAATCCAGGAGCATCCACCCGAACATTATATTCAGAATAAGGCTGTTCTTCGGAAGGCTGAAGACTATATTCCACCGGAGGGGCGGGGAGTTCCAAAAATTCTGTCTGACCATTTTTATCCGTTTCCACTTTCTCCAACGCCTCTTGCGGTACCCCTTTGTAAGAAATCGTAATCTTCGCTCCTGAAATGGGGCGGTTCTGTACTCTGCTTTTTACCTGTATCTGCATTTTTCCCCGATCAATCTGATTTTCCTGCATGGCTTTCCATGATATCTGAGACATTTCTTTACCTCTGATTTCCCGTTATCCCAGTATATGAAACAAATAAGAAAAAAATGCCCGCAGAGCCAAAATAAGGCTTTACGGGCATTTAAGAAGATATTAAAAGATAGTCAAAAGATATCTATAATCAGAATAAATTTTTAATATCTCGGAAAGTAACAAATAGTAAAAGAGCCATCAGTAACAGCAGGCCGGCAAAGTGTACCATTCCCTCTGCTTCTCTGTTGACTGGCTTTCCTCTCACTGCTTCTATCAACAAAAAGACCAGTCTTCCTCCATCCAGAGCCGGAAGGGGAAGCAGATTCATAACTCCCAGATTGGCTGAAATAAAAATCAGAAGATTTAACATGGTCATCCAGGTAATCAAGCTGCCTTCACTTTTGCTTTCTTCATAAGCATCTCCAATTACATTCACCACTCCTACAGGACCTGACAAACTATCCAGACCAATTTTTCCTGTAAACAGCATCTTAAAGCTTTGAAGGGTGGTTCTGATCCAGTACCGTACTTCCAATCCACTGTATTTCAAAACTCCTATTGGACCTGTTTTCACTCTGCCCAAATTATAGACAAATCCTCTCTCCACATAATCGGTAGCTTCCGGAGTCACTTCCACATCATATTCCAGTCCATCTCTCAGATAGGTCAATGTAAGACTTTCTTCTCCCAGAGGATGCTCGTCGAAATATTTTTTTAATTCTATTCCTGTTGAAATTTTCTGTCCATTAATAGCGTAAATATAATCTCCTACCTGCAAGCCTGCTTTTTCCAGCACGCCTCCCATGGTAAGTGTGGATATCTCCGGCTGTTCTTCTGTCTCATAGTAGGTAAATCCCAACATATACCGAAATTGCTTTTTCGGTGTATAAGAAATCGCCTGTTCTTTTCCGTTTCGCTCAAATTTTACTGTAATCTCCCGATCCGGCATTCCTTCCAGCATTAATTTTGTATCCAGATCTCTCCCCAGATATATATTCTCTCCATCAAATTCTGTAATCAGATCGCCTTCTCGCAGTCCCGCTTCCGCTTCCGGAGAACCTTCTGCCACCTGAAGAACCTGAGGAGGATCATACCCGATAATACTGATAATAATCATTGCGCCAAAAAAAGCAAGAACAAAATTAAAGATAGGACCTGCTGCAATTACAGAGATTCTCCTCCACACAGCTTTACTATTGAAGGTTCCCTCCCCTGTTTCTTCCCCATCTTCTCCCCGCATCATGCAGGAGCCGCCGAAGGGAATTGCCTTCAGTGAATATCTGGTTCCTCCCTTCACTGTAGATAACAGACGGGGACCCATTCCCACAGAAAACTCCTCTACTACAATTCCATTCGTCTTTGCCAAAATAAAATGTCCAAACTCATGAACAATGATTACTACACCCAACATTAACGCTGCAATAAGTATGCTCAATCTTTCCACCTGCTTTCAATCCACTCATATGTTTTCGCTTCTGTCTCAAGGATTTGTTCCAGAGCAGGATCGGCAATGGCTTCATGATGTTCCATAGCGTCTTCAATAATCCTGTAAATATCCAGAAATCCAATCTTTCTCTTTAAAAATTTTGCCACAGCCCGTTCATTTGCCGCATTAAATACGGTGGGCATACTTCCTCCGATCCTGGAAGCCTTCATAGCAAGAGGCAGCCCCAGAAAAGTATCCATATCCGGTTCTTCGAAAGTAATTTCTTTTAATTTTCCAAAATCCAGACGTTCTCCCGGAAGATATCTTCTCTCCGGATAATACAATGCATACTGTATAGGAAGTTTCATATCCGGTGTTCCCAGTTGTGCTATCACAGCGCCGTCTTTAAATTCCACCATAGAATGAATGATACTCTTAGGCTGTACCACTACCTGGATATGATCCAGCTCCACATCAAAAAGCCATTTTGCTTCCATAACCTCCAGTCCTTTATTAACCAGCGTTGCGGAATCAATGGTGATTTTCTGTCCCATAGCCCAGTTAGGATGTTTCAGCGCATCCTCCACCCGGACAGATTCCAGTTCTTCTCTTTTTCTTCCCCGGAAAGGACCACCGGAAGCAGTAATCAACAGCTTATGAATACTTTTCCTGTTTTCCCCATGAATTGCCTGAAAAATAGCGCTGTGCTCACTGTCTACAGGAAGAATCTGCACACCTTTTTCTTTTGCCAGAGGCATGATCAGATGCCCTGCCGTCACCAATGTCTCTTTATTTGCCAAAGCAATGTCTTTTCCCGCCTGAATCGCCGCAATGGTAGGTCGGATACCGATCATCCCCACAATAGCCGTTACCAGAATCTCCATTTCCGGAAGCGCAGCCAGCTCCAACAGTCCCTCCATTCCGCTTACAACCTTTACATCCAGATCAGCCACCCTGATCTCCAGTTCTTTTGCCTTTTCTTTATCCCATACGGCAGCCATGGAAGGGCGAAATTCTCTGATCTGTTTTTCCAGAAGTTCAATATTGGAACCAGCACTTAAAGCTGCAACTTTCAGATCTTTATTTTCTCTCACAACTTCCAGAGTCTGTGTTCCTATAGAACCGGTTGATCCTAAAATTCCAATAATCTTCTCCATAGTATTTCCTTTCTTTTCTATATTTATTCAATCTTTCCCAATCTTGGTTATGATGCCAGGGTCATAAAGACATCCTCTTATATCAGTGTCACAGCAAGAAAATATATGATAGGAGCCGTAAAAATCACACTGTCAAAACGATCCAGAATACCTCCATGACCGGGAATTAATTTTCCGTAATCTTTAATGTTTTGCTGACGTTTTATTGCGGAAGCTGCCAGATCTCCCACCATGGATACCAAAGCTCCCACTGCACAGATCACCGCATAAATCAGTGGAGTATGGGCGGAGTTTGGATTATATCCGGAAATTGCCCAGGCATAAAGTCCGCCCAGCAAAGCAGCTCCCAGTACGCCTCCTACAGCTCCCTCTATAGATTTTTTCGGACTGAGTACAGGCGCCATTTTATGTTTTCCGATCAAAACGCCTACACAGTAGGCACAGGTATCGCATCCCCAGGAACATAAGAAAATCAGCCATACCAGATAAACGCCTCCATCTAGCATTCTGGTCTGATAGATATAAGAAAGCATCACTCCCACATATACGATTCCCAAAAATCCTGCAAAGATCTGATTTGTCTGGTATCTGGGATATGTAAAAACATACACAAACATAAGAAGCAATAGTCCAAAAATCACTGCCAGCAAATGGTATTTTTCCGGCAGAAACGCCATGGAAAGATAATAAGCCAAAATTCCCACATAACCGGTAATTTCCAATAATTCAAATTTATCTTTCCGCACTCCACACGCCTTGTATAACTCCTGCATCCCAATCACAGATACACACAACAAAGTCATAAACAACACCGGTCCTCCGGATATAATTGTGATCAGCGCGATAATCACCAGAATAATTCCACTTAAGAGTCTCGTCTTAAACATACTAATCCTCCTTCACACCGCCATATCTCCGGTCTCTTTCATTATATTTCTCTATAGCTTTTACTAATTCGTCTTTTTTGAAGTCCGGCCACGGCACATTGGTAAAATAAAATTCTGTATATGCCAACTGCCATAACAGATAATTGGAAAGTCTCTGTTCCCCACTGGTCCGGATCATCAGATCCGGATCTGGAATTCCTGCCGTGTCCAAATAATCGGAAATTGTTTCTTCCGTCACCGGTTCTGTTAAAATTCCTTTTTTCTGATCTTCCAACATTCTGTTTACAGCTCTGGTAATTTCATCTCTGCTCCCATAATTCAACGCAATCTGAAAATGCAGTTCATCAAAATCTTTGGAAAATTCTTCCAGTTCTTTGATCTTATCCTGAATATCCTGGTCAAAAGCGCTGGGATCACCAATCACCCTTACTCGCATATTATTTTTCTGAGATATTTTGATACATTTCTTCAGATAATTTCTGAAAAGCTTCATCAATCCTTCCACTTCTTCCCGAGAACGCTTCCAGTTCTCCGTAGAAAAAGCATATACCGTGAGATATTTTACTCCTAATTCTTTTGCAACCTCACAAATATCTTCCAGATTTTCGCAACCCTTTACATGACCATAACCCCGGGGCATTCCTTTACTCTTCGCCCATCTTCCATTTCCATCAAGAATAATAGCTATATGATTCGGAACTCTCATAAACCCTCCTTAAAAAAGGCGTCATACAATGGAGTAATATTCCATATGCGTGACGCCTCCCTCATGACTTTTTAATCTGATATAATCATTAAACAGTTAAAATCTCTTTTGATTTCACTTCTACAGATTTGTCCACTTCCTTAATGAACTTATCTGTCATTTTCTGTACATTTTCTTCCAATTCTGCGATTTCGTCTTCAGATACGTCAGATTTACTTAATTTTTTCAGCATATCATTGGCATCACGACGGATATTACGCACTGCAACTTTCGCTGCTTCTCCTTTTTTCTTTACATCTTTCACCAGATCTTTTCTGCGTTCCTCTGTAAGTTCCGGGAATACCAGACGGATCACTTTACCATCATTTGTAGGATTGATTCCCAGATCTGACATATTGATTGCTTTTTCAATGGCTTTCACCAAAGAAGCCTCCCATGGCTGAATCTGTATCATTCTTGCCTCAGGTACAGAAATATTAGCCACCTGCTGAAGAGGTGTCTGTGATCCGTAATAATCCACAGTAATGCGGTCTAATACATGGGGATTCGCTCTTCCCGCACGAATTGTACCAAATTCGCTTTCCAGATTAGCCAGTGTCTTTGTCATCTTGTCCTCATACTTTGCGATTCTCTCATCCATGTGTTTGTTTCCTCCTGGTTTCTTTTAATCTACAATGACACGAGTTCCGTTAAATTCACCTCGTGCTGTTTTTATAATGCTGTTTTCTTCATTTAATCCGAATACCATCATGGGCATCTTGTTTTCCATACAAAGAATAGATGCAGTCAGGTCTACCACTGCCAGTTTCTTATCAATAACTTCCTGAATGTGAACGCTGTCATATTTCTTTGCATCAGGATTTGTTTTCGGATCGCTGTCATATACTCCGTCTACCGCTTTTGCCAGCAAAATTGTTTCCGCTTCAATCTCAATCGCTCTTAAAACAGTTGTCGTATCTGTGGAGAAATAAGGATGCCCTGTTCCTCCGGCAAAGAAAGTTACCTTGCCCTCAGCAAAACACTGATTCGCCTCGTCTTTGGAAAACAGTTTTGTGAATGCACCGCATACAAAGGGAGTAAGAATCTCTGTTTTCATTCCCACAGAACGGAAAATCTCAGAAACATAAATACAATTCATAACTGTAGCTAACATTCCGATCTGATCTGCTTTTGTCCGGTCAATCGTCTCGCTGCTTCTTCCTCTCCAGAAATTTCCGCCGCCAATAACTACGCCAATCTCCAGACCTTCATCCACAAGAACTTTTACCTGCTTTGCCACTTCTGTTACAGTAGCCTCGTCAAATCCTGTTTTTTTCTCGCCGGCAAGAGCCTCGCCGCTTAATTTTAATAATACACGCTTCATAAAATGACGCTCCTTATCTGTCTTTATCATTTATCTTCTCACATGATTCTCCCAAAACTGTGTCAATTACTCTGCTGTCAGCTCTGACATATAATCCTGAACAGCACCTGCGTCGAAGACAACCGTTTCTTTGGAACCATCATCACCGCTTACTTTATCATAAATCGAAAATCCGATCCAGCCTACCAGCAAAACTGTCACCAAAGCAATTCCTGTCATCTCAAGACGATGCATCAGTTTCTGCTTTTTCATGATTTTCTGGCGATTTGCTTTATCCTGTTTATATTTATCAACTTTCGCCTGACTCATACCTTACACTCCTTTAATAATTACTCCGTGTGCATATGTGTACCATTCGCACTTTCACCTATTATATCATAATATTTTCTAAAAGCCAATCGAAAGATTACTTTAAAAAATGAAATCCCGACAGTTTCACACAACTTCTGTGCAATTCTGTCAGGATTTTTATTTTAGTAGTCCATTACAATACAACAATCACTCCGCCGTCATTGGCATACATGGAACTTACACCGGCAGTATCTAAAACCACCACATCTTTTACTGAAATTCTCTCTAAAATGGCTTCTTTTATCATCTGCGCCCTTTCCGGACAATTACAATGAGAAATAGCCAACACCTTTTCACTGCTGTTTGCCGCATCTGCCACAATATAATCCACCATTTTTACCAGAGCTTTATTGATTCCTCTTGCCTGATCTAACTGACAAATAGTCCCCTCCGGTGTGGAACCCATCACAGGTTTAATCTTCAATGCTGACGCTACCAATGCCTTTACTCTGCTAAGACGTCCATTCTTTCGGAGTGTTTCCAGATTTTCCAGAACAAAATATGTGTGCTGAGATTCAATGTACTCCTCTACCGTTTCCACAACCTGTTCAAATTCCATCCCGGCTTCTTCACATTCCTGAATCTTCATGGCGATCAGACTTTCTCCCACAGATGCGCTTTTCGAATTAAATACATGAATTTTCTTATCCTCATATTTTTCCAGAATCAGATCTTTTCCCAGCACAGCACTGTTGTAAGAACCGCTTAATTCAGAGGACAAAGTAACCGCATACAGATGATCCACATCCACTTCAAATCCTTTCATGTATCTTTCCGGTGAAGGACAGGCTGATTTGGGACATTCCGGTGAAGCAGCTACTTTTTTCAAAAAAGAACTCTGGTCAAAACTCTCATCATCTACAATATCTTCTCCACCAACCGTCAATGTCAGCGCTGCTGCCTCAAATCTCTCATCCTGTTTCATTTCTTCGGTCATCTCACCACAACTATCCATAATAACTTTAAAACTCATGTTTTTTCCTCCATCCAACTCTTTTTATAGCCAGGGATCATTCTGTACTATCCCGTATTCGTACCAGTAAATGTAGTATTCAATACCACATATTAATATATCACACATTTCTGTCTTTGAAAAGATATTTTCTATGTTCTTTTTTACGGTATTCGTCTATAATAGAAACTAGTATAACGAAAACTAAGTTTCTGCTGTATTGACACAGAAGAATTATTCTATTTTTCAGGTATTCCTTGGATTTTTCCACGATACTCAATAAACACTGATAAGATAACAGGAGGATATTATGCTGGCTCTTCGTATTTTAGATTTAAAAGATTTTACCGGAAAACTGTTTCTTGGAGATGTCTTTCATCATTTTTCTTTTGTGGAGGCATCTTTTACCACTTTCATCACCTACACCCTGGACGGAACGATACAAAAAGAATTTTATGATAATGAAACACGCCCCGAACATCCCTACTGTTACTGGGAAGAGGTTCGCCCTCTGTGTTATTCGATCATCCGAGGAAAACGGACTCCCCTTCATTTCAAAATTGTATTTCAATTGGCGCCCGAAAATCTGGAAAAGCTTTTGTCCCGTTCCGGTCTTTCTCTTCGTTCCGAAGACGTTTTCGGTCTTTATCTTAATTGTCAGTTCGATGGGGAACATCTGTTATGTACCACCGGGACTTCTCTGAAAATCTTTACGCTGGACAAAAGCCTGGATCATCTGTGGGATGATATGGTAAAACGTTTCTTCCGACAGCAGGGGATTATCTTTGAGGAGGCATAGAACCATGCACACCACACAAGCTTAGAGGCTGTCGCACTAAGTAATTAGTGTGCAGCCTCTTTTTATTTCCTGAACAATCTGTTTTTATTTTGCCGGAACCCTTATCGCAAAATAGCTCCTTCCTGAAGATTACCTTGCTGATTTTCATTGCCTGCTGTTACATTTTGCGCTTTACCCAGGGTAATGGAAATCGTTTTTTCTACATATTCTCCATTATCTGCAATTTTGACAACCAAATCTACAGTTTCTCCCGCTGCATAATATGTCAGAAGACTCTTCAGTTCTTCTATCGTACTTACGCTGGTTCCATCAAATTTGGTAATCACACTTCCTGCAATCACACCAGCCTGTTCTGCAGCGCCTCCCGGAGTTACTTCAGCCACCAGAACCCCCTGGGGAATACCATAAGCCTGTGAAATGCTGCTATCCACATTTTCACCGGAAATACCGATAGCCGCCGCCTGTTCTTCACTGACTTTTTCTCTTGTGGTACGATTCATCAAATTTTCAATAATCGGAGAAGCCGTACTAAGAGGTATTGCATATCCCATACCTTCCACCTCTGTAGAAGCAAGTTTTGCAGAGTTAATCCCTATCACTTCACCTTTCATATTTAAAAGAGCGCCGCCGCTGTTACCCGGGTTAATTGCCGCATCTGTCTGAATAAATCCGTTTTCAGCTTCAGAGCCTCCCACCTGACGATCCACCGCACTCACAATTCCAGTTGTTACAGACTGTCCGTAACCCAGAGCATTACCGATAGCAACTACCTGTTCTCCCACTTTCAGACTGTCAGAATCGCCAATGGAAGCCACCTTAATCTGCTTCATTGTATCATCTGAAATATCAGAAAGCTTTACTGCGATCACTGCCAGATCATTATCTGCATCTGTACCTTTCACAGAAGCCTCATACGCCTGATTATCAATAAATCCCACGGAAATCGTGTCTGCATCTGCTACCACATGATTATTTGTGGCAATCAGCAGCTCGTTATCATTCTGTCCGATAATAATTCCGGAGCCGCAGCTTTCCACTTCCTGCTGCATTCCCCCTCCTCTTCCGAACATATCAAAATAACTTTGTACTTCCTGCACAGATTTATTTGTGATGGACACGATAGATGGCATTGTTCCTTCTACGATATCCGATACATCCAGCGACTGATTCTCTGTTGTTCCATTTCCTGTAGTGGATGTGGTCTGAAGTTTTGTTTTATTATTGTCTATCTTGCCCGTTTGACTGTTTTGAGTGGAAGAAAACTGCTCCCCATTTCCTGACGCATAGACCACACCTACAAAGGTTCCTCCGGCGATTCCGCCAAACAATACTGCGCTCAGTGCCACAGCTCCGATCCGTTTTGCCCATTTTCCTTTATTTTTCTTTTCCGGTTTTCTTCCCGGAGACGGCTGATCATTCATTCTTGCTTCCCCATTCATATTCTGATTGTTTTCCTGTTCGTAATTGTATCTTCCATAATCTTCCATCCTGAATTCCTCCTTATTTGAAAGGGCATCTGCCTTTTATATGTGATGGTTTCCTATCTGACAGTGCCTTTTTTTATTACCATTTCTTTTTTACAAGCATAGTATAAAAATCCTTTGTGGTAAATTTGTTATCAATTTATGTTTATTCTGTGAAATCTTACACAAACACCGGATTTTTATCTTCTCCAAACCGTATTTCCGTGATACAATAGCTCCATGATGCAAAATTGTTTCGCACTACGCATCTTTTGACCTTAACATCATTTTAAAAAGAAAGGATATATCACATGAAAAAAATAACAAGTTTCACCATAGACCATATAAAATTGCAGCCGGGGATCTATGTTTCCAGAAAAGATCCTGTTGGAGAATCGGTAATCACAACCTTTGATATCCGTATGACTTCCCCCAATGAAGAACCTGTTATGAACACAGCAGAAGTTCACACCATAGAACATCTGGGAGCTACTTTTTTAAGAAATCATCCGGAATTCGGTTCTAAAATTATTTATTTCGGACCAATGGGATGCCGCACCGGATTTTATCTGTTATTGGCAGGTGATTATGAATCTGCACAGATCGTTCCTCTGATGACAGAACTGTTTACTTTTATCAGAGATTATCATGACGAAGTTCCCGGCGCTTCTGCCAAAGACTGCGGCAATTATCTGGATATGAATCTTTCCATGGCCAATTATCTGGCAGACCGTTTCCTCCGTCAGGTTCTGCAGGATATCACTCCAGATCGTCTGGTTTATCCTGTATAAAATATACCGATACAAATGACAGCAAAAAACCTGCCTGACTACGAAGGTCAGACAGGTTTTTCCATAAATTTTCTTATTCGTGTATTCTTTCCAGTTTTATCTCCTGATCATTTACATATTTGGGATATTCTTTCCAGAACGTATCTTCACACGCTTTCTTCAGCATAGAAAATTCTTTTTCCACTCTGAAAGTTTTGGGAACCACTGTAGAAACATTCCACAATTCATTCCCTATTTTTTCCACCAGATTGTCCTTTTTTAATTTCATAATCCCCAAAAGCTGGCTGTTATACTTGCTGTCATCACGACAAAGCTGCATATAAAGCGCCACTCCATGACAAAGTTCCTGATAGAGAACTTCTTCCCCATCATCTCCGTATTCCGCAGCCAGTTCAAATCCCATGTCATGCTTTGCCTGACGAATTGCTTCTTCTTGCTGTTTAAGCTGAAATTTATTTCCCGGTTTTCTGGAAACAAAATAAAGTTCCATCCAGGATCTGATAAAATAATCCACTCCCACCGGCATTTTTGCTCTGGTTTTGTACCGAAGTTCCCAGAATTTCATACGGATTTCATCTTTCTTATCCGCCGCCGGCGTTTCCAGACGCTGCTGCAGAAGATTCTTCCGTTCTTCTCTGTCTGTGGTATCATAGTATTCCTGCGGCCAGTTACTCCAATCTTTCTCCATACTCTGCTCCTTTTTAATTGTTATTATAAGATGATGTCAATTGTTCCTCTTCTCCGTGATAATACACTTCTTCCAGACAAAGTCCCTGTGCCGGCGCCGTACCTCCTGCCAACTGACGTTTCCTCTGTTCTAAAAGCCATCCCATACTCTCTGCCTCTCTCTGATGTAAACCAACCTCAATCAATGTCCCTGTAAGAATCCGCACCATATACTGAAGAAATCCATTCCCTCTGAAAGTCAGTTTTACTTCATGGGGAAATTCTTCTATCAAAATCTCTGTTATTTTCCTCACTGTAGATTTTTTCATCTTGGAATTCCCACAAAATGATTGAAAATCGTGTGTTCCTACCAAATCTCTGGCTGCCCTTCTCATAGCTTCCACATCCAGTTCTTTCCCCAGGGCATATCGATATTTCCTGTCAAACACCAACTTACAGTTATCTGTACCGATTCTATATGAATAACACTTTCCGGTAGCCCACAGTCTGGCGTGAAATCGTTCGGGAACTCCATCCACCCGAAGAATTCCGATATCCTCCGGCAAATATGTATTTAAATATTCTAATATTTCTTTTTTGTTTTTATTGCCCGATAAATGTACATTGGCAATCTGTCCCCGTGCATGAACACCGCCGTCTGTTCTTCCTGCGCCAAAAATCTGCACATCTCTCTCTTCCATCCGGGACAATACTTTTTCTATTTTTCCCTGAACCGTCTGCTCTGTTCTGACTTGTCGCTGCCAGCCGTCATACCGTGTTCCATCATATTCAATCGTCAATTTGTAATTCATAACCTGTTTCCTGCCTGCATATCTGTAAGTATCATATTCGTTATACTAGATAAATTTTCTTTTGTCAAACGATAAATTCATTTTTATTTTGTGGGTACGAAACAGTTACTCTCACTTTTGACCTTTCTTCCCGTATAGTATATAATGGGAACAGAATTGAGAAATGGAGTACTACTTATGAGAAAAATAGTTTTTTTTGATGCTGACGGTACTATCTGTGATATAAAAAAAGGAATTCCAGAAAGCGCCATTGCAGCTGTCCATCAGCTTACCGCCAATGGGCATCTGGCTTTTTTATGTACCGGACGAAGCCGGGCTTTTGTCACAGAAGATTTGGCTCATATGGGTTTCACCGGTATGATCGCCGCCTGTGGCGCTTATATTGAATATCAGGGAAATCGGCTATATAACAGAGAAATCCCTCCGGAAATCGCAGATAAATCTGTGGATATTCTCAGAACCTGCGGTATGGTTCCCGTTATGGAAGGCGCTGATTATATGTATTATGACAAAGAGGAATATAATGATTCTGTGGACTGGTACGCACCTTTGATCACCAAAGCTCTGGGAGAAAAATGGCGTCCCATTCAGGGATTTCAATCCCAGATGCAGATTAATAAAATAAGCGCCAAGATTCGCCCCGGCAGCAATCCGGATAAAGCCTGTCAGGAACTTTCTCCCTGGTATGACGCCATTCACCATGAGGGTTCTTTCGTAGGAACCACCATAGAATTCATACCCAAAGGTTTTTCCAAAGCGGCGGGAATCCAGATTGTATGTAAAGTCCTTGATATTCCCTGGGAAAATACCGTATGCTTCGGTGACAGCAATAATGATCTGCCCATGTTTCAATATGTCCACACCAAGGTCGCTATGGGAAATTCTTCCCCGGCAGTCAAAAAATTGGCTGATCATATCACGGACGATATGTTCCATTACGGAATCCGAAACGGCTTGCGTCACTTAAATCTGATCTAAATAACCTGTTTCATAAAAAAACTGCTGCCTCATCCGACAACATACCGGAAGATACAGCAGTTTTTACTTTTCAGTTTCTATTTTGCAGCAATCGCCTCAATCTCAATCAATCCACCCTTAGGAAGACGCGCCACTTCCACACAAGATCTTGCCGGCAGTTCTTCATGGAAATATTCTCCATAAATTGCATTCACCGCTGCAAAATCATCCATATTATCCAGGAACACCATAGTTCTCACCACATCGTTATACCCTGCTCCTGCTGCTTCCAGCACTGCTCCCAAATTCTTCAAAGCCTGATGTGTCTGAGCTTCAATCCCTTCCGGCAATGTACCGTCTTCCGGATTCAATCCCAACTGACCAGAGGTAAAAATAAGTCCCCCTGCTTCTACCCCATGAACGTATGGTCCCACTGCTGCCGGAGCATTTTTTGCATGAATTGCTTTTTTCATCTCTTTCTTCTCCTCCACATCTTCTACATATTGTTTTCTACAAACTCATCAATTTTCTTAATTTTAATACCTTTCATCTTCAGCGCTCCCAGTCCTCCTACAAAGAACAGGACAATTTGGGCAAGCTGAAGTAAATTCACCAACATCACCGGAAATCCCATACTCCACCCTGCATGGAACCAGTAATTGAAGAAACGGGTAAAGCTTCCAAGAGCATAATTCATCCCTTCGATCACCTGGAAACCGAAGAAAAATGCAAAATAAACAACTACTGCCTTAATTGCAGTTCCTTTCAGCCACCGATCTTTCTCCACAAATAAAACATACACTGTTAGCAATGCTAAAATTATAGGATTCACCAAAGCAGAAAACCAGATGACTGCTCCCAGCATTCCCACAGTAATCCCCAATCGGGTACGAGGCTGTACCTGCGGCTGCCCCTGTGCTGCAAACTGCATTCCACAGTGGGGACAAAACTGACTGTTATCCGGAATATTATTTCCACAATTTGAACAAAACATAAGATCTACCTCCCCTTTCATCACGGATTCATTACCATTATTATAAACTTTGAAAAATTTACCGTCAATGAAAGAATTTCTTAATATTACTTCAAAAATCCGCTGATAATCTGTTCTTCTGCTTCTGCTTCTGTAAGTCCCAAAGTCATCAGTTTAATAATCTGCTCTCCTGCAATTTTTCCGATAGCAGCCTCGTGGATCAAAGCTGCATCTGAATCATTGGCTGTGATTTCCGGAATGGCGCTGATTTTTGCATTTCCGATGATGATCGCATCACACTCTGTATGACCGCTGCATTTTGCATTTCCTTCAATATTTGATGCAAACAACTGATAAGATTCATCTTTAGCCACGGATCGGGAAACAATATTAGTACCTGCATCCTCCCCATCCATTTCCACTTTAAAATAACTCTCTGCCCTCTGGGTTCCATGAGTCATAAGGCGTTCCATAACCACCAGTTTCGCCCCTGCCGCCAGCTTTGCTTCCGTTTTTCTTATGGTAGAATCTACACCCTTAATCTGAGCTGTATCCATCTCCATATAACCATTTTCTTCAATCTCTACGATAGTCTGGGGATTCATAATTCTCTCTCCCTTGCCATCTCCGCTTCCGTAATGCTTTTCCACATATTTTATTTTTGCATTTTTTCCCACATAGAAGCGATGGATACCATCGTGCTGACTGGAATCATCTCCGCCATTGTGAATTCCACATCCTGCAATGATTGTCACATCGGCATCCTCTCCGATATGAAAATCATTGTAAACCACCTCTTTGATTCCCGCCTGGCTTAAAATCACCGGCATATGAAGGCTTTCTTTTTTTGTACCCGGTTTGATCCAGATATCAATTCCTGTCCCATCTTCTTTGGGAATAATCTCTATATGTTCTGTAGACTGCCGGGAAGCCGTAGCTCCATTGGCACGAATATTATAAGCGCCTGTGGGGATTTCATGAAATCCCACAACAGCCTCCAACAAATTTTCCTGAATTGCATCAAATTTTTCCATTTAATTTTCCTCCTTCTGCCAGTATTTACATCCGCTGGTGCTGTTTTCTCCTCCCAGCAATGAAGGAAGAATCTCATCCCTCTCTCCGTAACCTGCCACTTTACCGTCTGCCACCACAAGAATCTCATCCGCTGTTTTCAAAATTCTTTCCTGGTGAGAAATGATCAGAATGGAACCGTTCATCTTCTCATGCATTTTTTCAAATACCTGAATCAGATTCTGAAAACTCCAAAGATCAATTCCTGCCTCCGGCTCATCAAACACAGATATTCTTGTTCCTCTTGCCATCACTGTGGCAATTTCAATTCTTTTGATTTCTCCGCCGGACAGACTACCGTTCACTTCACGATTAATATAGTCTTTGGCACAAAGTCCCACTTCTGAAAGATATTTACAGGCTCCCGCTGCTGACAAATGTTTTCCTGCTGCCAGACGAATCAAATCCAGTACAGTCACACCCTTAAAACGAACCGGCTGCTGGAACGCATAGCTGATTCCCATATTGGCTCTCTCGGTGATACTTTTATTTGTAATATCTTCTCCATCCAGGAGAATCTGACCGGAAGTAGGTTTTTCAATACCTGCAATGATTTTTGCAAGCGTAGACTTTCCTCCTCCATTGGGACCGGTGATCGCCACAAATTTATGATCTTTTAATGTAAAACTTACATCATTTAAAATTCCCTTTTCTTTCGAATCTTCTGAAACATGAAAGGAAATATTTTTTAATTCCAACATTTTTTCTTTCCTCCATCTTAGGTAACTGTTTTACCACGGAATATGCCGGGTAACAGTAACCATTATATATCTTTTTTGTAAGTATTTCCACTGAAATATTGATATATCATTTTTTTCAGAACAAAAATAGCGGTATTACCAATAAATTACACTTCAGCAACTCGCAAAATGGTTATTCTTTAAGATGGTTTTACGTTATGAAACTACAAATTAAATATGCCTGTGTTACTATTATTTAAATTCACTTTACTAACTTCTTTCATCATCAATTTTTCTGCCTTTCCCACTGCCTGTGAATTTGTGATACAGGAATAAATTTCTCACCCTATCTTCCGAAATTAGTCTTTATTTCTTCAGAAATATGTTTATCTACTATATGTGAAGAGACTGTTGCTTTAATGCTAAAAAATTAATGCAACAGCCTCTTCAGCTACTAAAAAATAATCTTAAACTAATTCAAATTGTGTTCCGTTCTCCGTAGTACTATCTGTACCTACAAATACTTCGAAAATACCTTCTTCACTTTCCCATTTATTACGTTCCGTCAAAAATTGTAATTCTTTATCTGTAATAAAAAAGTGGACTTTTCTTTCTTCACCTGGATTTAAAGTGACTTTTTCAAAACCTTTCAATTCCTTTACCGGACGCACAACACTAGCTGCCAAGTCACGAATATACATTTGCAAAGTTTCTGTCCCTTTTCGTTCTCCCACATTTTTTACAGTTACACTCACCTGAATTTTTTCTTCCCTACTCATTTTTTTCTGACTTAATTCCACAGCAGATACTAAAAACTTTGTATAACTCAATCCATATCCAAAGGGATATAAAGGGGCATTCGGAATGTCTAAGTACTTTGAACGGAATCTATCTTTATCTTTCCCTGGAATATGCGGACGACCTGTAAAATATTCATTATAATGTACAGGAACCTGCCCCACAGAGTATGGAAAACTCATAGGAAGTTTTCCGCTTGGATTATATTCTCCTGTAAGAACATCTACAATTGCTCTCGCACCTTCTGTACCAGGCATCCAAACTTCAAGCACAGCTTTTGCTTTCTGTGCTATTTTTCTTAAATCCAATGGTCTTCCCGAAAATAGAACAACAACAATTTCTTTATTTACTTCATAAATTTTTTCAAATAACTCTAACTGAATCTGTGGAATCTGAATATTCCCATTGCTTGTAGCCTCTCCTGACTGTAAGTAATGTTCTCCCAAAGCCAAAACAACAATATCTGCTTTTTCTGCTTTCTCTACTGCATCATTCAACAATTCTTCTCTGGAAATATCAATACTTTCTTCTACCTGTTCAGCAAATCCTTCTAATTTTATATCATTTCCTAATCCAGGGCTGCCTGAACTAAAAGAAACCTTTTCTGATCCAACCTTTTCCAATACAGCTTCTTTTAAAGTAAGAATATCTTCTGTCTCTCCAATAAATGACCAAGCCCCTTTCATATTTCTGTTATCTACATATGGACCTATATAAGCAACTTTCTTTTCTTTACTCAATGGAAGAATTTCTCCATCATTCTTTAATAACACAAAAGATTTTCTTGCCACATCTCTTGCCAATTCTCGATGTTCCTTACAAAGAATCAATTCTTTTTCTCTTTTTTCATCTGCATCTTTATATGGATTTTCAAACAAACCTAATTTATTTTTCAATATAAGAATTCGATATACTGCTTCATCTATAAGTTTTTCTTCAATTACACCCTCTTGAACCAGTTTGCAAAGATTCTCGGAGTAAATTCCTGTCATCATATCAATATCTACACCTGCCTGGACTGCTCTTACTGCTGCTCCTTTTCTGTCGGAACAATAGCCATGATAAATAATTTCTTCAATTGCTGCCCAATCTGAAATTAAAACTCCATCAAATCCCATCTCATCCCTAAGAATATCACGCATCAACCATTTATTTCCTGTTGCTGGTACACCATCTATCGTATTAAAAGAAGTCATAACCAAAGCCGCTCCGGCATCGATACCCGCTTTATATGACGGTAAATAAAATTCTTTCAAAGTATGTGTAGATAACTCCACAGTATTATAGTCTCTACCTGCTGTAGGTGCCCCATATCCTGCAAAATGTTTCACGCATGCTGCCACACTATACGGATTTTTCAAGTCATCACCTTGAAATCCTCTTACCATTGCTGATGCAAAAAGACTGTTTAAATATGGATCTTCTCCCGTAGATTCCATAACTCTTCCCCAACGAGCATCACGAACAAGATCCGTCATGGGTGCAAATGTCACATGAATACCACTAACCGAAGCCTCTTTTGCTGCTACATTTGCACATTTTTCAGAAAGTTCAGGATCAAAAGTTGCTCCTTGACCTAATGGGATAGGAAAAATTGTCCGAAATCCATTTATTGCATCCAACATAAATAATAAGGGAATCTTATGTGGATGATTTTCCATAAATTCCTTTTGAATTTCTTTCACTTTTTTAGCGCCCATAGTTCCTATCACCGAACCAGCCTGTGCAATATTATCTTCTGTAAATCCTTTCTCCTTCATTGGCCCCATAGCCAACAATTCGCCGGAAAAAAAACCTCCTGCCACCTGTAACATCTGATTCACTTTTTCTTCTAATGATAAGCTCTCTAATAATTCTTTTATTGACTGTTCTTTCATAACTATTCTTTCTTCTCCATTTCATTATTGCACTTCCTTCTGTATTCCAGAGGCGCATATCCTGTATTTTCTTTAAACATTTTTGTGAAATAAGAAAAATTACTATATCCCACCGACAAAGAAACTGTATTAATTGGAAGATTACTCTGTTTTAAAAGTTTCTTCGCCTCATCTACTCTTTTTTGCAAAATATATGTGCTTATAGAAATCCCTAATTCTTTTTTAAAAGTTCTTGATAAATAATCCGCATTCAAATAAACCATTTTCCCCAATTCTTCACGACGAATTTCTTCACGATAATGCACATCAATATATTTACAGATTTGTTCTGTTACTGACTCTGTTTTATTTACATATTTCCGATAGCTAATCGCTTTCTTCACTAAATTTGAAGCATATTCCACTGCGCCCTGAACACTATTCAATGCATTCTGATAATATATCTCATTTTCTTTTGTTGAAAACAACAAATAAGCTTCGATTTGCTCTTTTTCTAACCAAGAATATACAATCTGCATTACATCCATGCGAAAATCTTTAAGAATCTTTCGTGTCATTAGTTGTGCTTCTTCTATCCCCCTCAAATATTTCTCCATATGTTTCAGTAAATCTTCCTCATTTTCTTCTTTTAACAAGGCTTCCCACACTTTTCGGTTTGGATTTTGATATGATGTTTCTGTTTGCTGAAAATCTGATAAAGAAAGTACCTTATTTCTCTGAGACATACTATTATCTTGCATAATATAGAGTTTTTCTAACGAATGTGGAAACTCAATAGCACTTTCCCATTCTCCTCGTATAATAAGTTTGTAAGCAAGAAAAACAGCTTACAGACTTATTCTTTTTTGTTAGACAGAAGGATACTTCTAAACATCTTTTCTGAAGATTCTTCTTCACAATGCTGGTTCATCCCGTCTCTGTCTATTGATTAATAAGTTACTTTATAGTCATGGTCCCAGATGCTATACTTAAGTTCATAAGAACTGTAGCTGTGGTTACTGCTTTCCGCCTCCTGCAAAACATTTTGTTATTGCCTGAATAGCCTGCAGCCCTAACGCTACGCTAAGACTTATCACACAAATGCTGCATCCCGGTATCT
>JAXEUM010000110.1:0-16517 GCA_034114925.1 Oliverpabstia sp. | reverse complement strand
AGTATACCTATACTATATAGACATTATACCGCTACACGAACAAAAAGTCGAGGATTATACGCACCTATGTATAGCTTGTATAACCCTCGATAAAATCTAAGCTTTTAATGACTCTGACAATCATTCATGAAACAACCCTGGCATGTTTCCCCTTTATTATCTAAAGTTATACTACTACATCTAATTAAATTTAAGCAAAACAGGTGGGTGATAAAAACGCCACGAAACTCCGTTCGCATTACATCATTTATACTCTTTCCACTCCGGTGCATAAAAAATTGTCAAATCATCCCCTCTTCCTGATACATATCTATCACTTTATCTATGCATTCCTGACATAAATTCTTTTTAATCTTATCCCAATTGTTATTCAGCATTTTACATGCCTCAATTTTTTCTCCTTTTCAAGCAAATTAATAGACATTTGTTAAATGCTTGAGCCCCTTGATTTTGATATGCTCCCTTTTAGGTAGACAAGTGAAATAATAAAAACTTGTTTCCTGAAAGGGGGTATTTTTTGAGTAGAAAAGGTAAGTACAGCATAGAAGAAAAAATAAATGCTGTACAAGAATATTTAGATGGTAAAGATAGTATGCATTCCATTGCGAATAGATTTGGAATTGATATCTTCCTTTAGGCTGTGGGTAAATAAATATAGAGCTATGGGTGTGGATGCATTTTCTACAAATCAAAATAAGCATTATACGAAAGAAGAAAAAGAACCAGCAGTTGCAGCATATTTGGCTGGTGAAGGTTCTCTTATGAGTATCTGTGAAAAATTTAAAATTCATTCAACTGTTCAACTCAGGAACTGGATTAAGAAGTATAATGGTCATGAGGAGCTGGAAGCTTCCGGAACAGGAGGAACTGTCAACATGACCAAAGGAAGAAAAACCACATTTGAAGAACGAGTAGAAATCGCTTCATACTGTATTTCGCATGATCATAATTACGCTGAGACCGCTGAAAAATTTTCTGTTTCCTATCAACAAGCACGAAACTATACCGTTAAATATGAAAATGGCGGAATTGATGCGTTGCAAGATAATCGTGGCAAACGCAAGCCAGAAGATACGCTTACTGAAATAGAACGACTTCGCGCTGAATTAAAATTGGAAAGAGCCAAGCGACAAAAAGCTGAAATGGAGGCATCATTCCTAAAAAACTCGACGAAATAGAGAGGAGGCGGTGCTAAGCCTGGTACGACACAAACATATTTACCAGGCTATCAAAGAAGAAAATGAAATATACGGATATCCTGTTCGTGCTCTGTGTAAATTAAGAAATGTAAGCAGGGCCGCTTATTATAAGTGGCTGCATAGGGAAGCTCCGTCCAATGAAACTGAAAATAAGCGTATTGCAGAAACGATTGAAAAAATACATGCAGAATCTCCGGATAAGGGTTACCGGAGAATACGAGATGACTTGGAACGCTATCATGATATACAAGTGAATGATAAACGAGTACTTCGTATTTGCAGGAAAAAGAATATTAAATCAACAATTGAATACTCGAACAACGGATGCACGCGTCAGGCTTCGAATCCACAGTTCCTAGCAGAAAATATATTGAATCGGGAATTTTACGCCGATGCGCCAAATGAAAAATGGCTTACTGACGTTACAGAGTTTAAATATTATATCGGTCAAGAAAAACACAAAGTATATTTAAGTGCCATTCTAGATCTTTATGACAGAAGGATTGTATCTTATGTAATTAGTGATTCAAACAATAACGCCTTAGTGTTTGAAACCTTTGATAAAGCCATTGAAAGTAATTCCAATGCTCATCCATTATGTCGTTCTGATAGAGGTTACCAATACACTAGCCGTACTTTTCATGCAAAATTAGAAGCTGCTGGAATGACTCAAAGTATGTCCAGAGTCGCTAAATGCATTGATAACGGTCCAATGGAAGGTTTTTGGGGAATCATAAAGAAAGAACGTTACTACGGCAAAAAATTTAATAGTCGTGAATCTCTTGTAACTATGATTGACGATTATATCGAGTATTACAATAACGAACGATTGCAAAGAAATCTGGGAGTATTGACTCCTTTTGAAAAACACGAACAATATATGTGGGCAGCATAAAAACAGCCACCAGCTTTTCGCATCTGGTGGCAGAAATAATTTTTATTTTTTTAATCGTCTACTTGACGGGAAGCAGTTCATTCTCTAAAGACTCGAGGCCTTTTTCTTATTATTATGACAGGCTAATGTTTTTTGCCCCTAACAGGATAACAGAAGTTGCATCAGAACACATTGTTCCCATGTAACCCCCATTATCCTCTAATTGGTAAATTCCATCATCCTCTACACCCTCTCCCTTCCCCCTACTACCCCCATCCCTCTCCCAGTGTATCTCGTCCCGAAAGCTCGTAACGATTTTCGTCACAACTACCGTATTTACTAGGGTTGTGGAGCTTTTTTCTGCAACAAAAAAGCCCCGAACTTTAGATTTCTCTAAAGATTCGAGACCTTCTCTTATTATTATGACAGGCTGACGTTTTTTACCCCAAACAGGATAATCACCTTTGCCCCACTCCTCCGCCATGCTCAGCTCGATTCCGCTCCGCTTCATCTCGCTGACGGCTTTCGCCGTATAAGTCTAAAATGAAAAAGAGTCAGCTGAGAGCGTAATGTACCGCCCCCCAAAAGTCTAACTTTTTGGGGTCACATCATAAACGTTCTCCTCTGACCCTTTTTCATTTTATCCTTGCATGGCTCATTGCCTATTCAAACTCCAGTTTGACGGTAAGCAATATAAAGCAAAATCAACGATTTTAAGCCATTTTCAGGCAATATTGGATAGTTTGAAATAGTATGAAAAGATATCAAAAATGCAATAGAAATGCAATGAGGTGCACCTGATTCACTATCAAGGAATCGTCTCCGGAGGTACTTCAATACCTTTTTAGAATGTGAGGTTATTTTATGGACTATCAATTAGAATTAAAACAAATCGTGGATTTCCCACGCTGCAGAATCTACAGAGATTTTATACAATCACTTATCGCTGACAAGAGCATCCGCACAAACGGAGGCTCTTTTCTTTTTTACTATATCGTGCTTTGCTCTTATGCCAATTACCGCTCGTCTTATCGGCGAATGGAACACATCACCTACATGGTAGGTCCCGGCGAATGGATCTGTACCCTTTCCGATCTTCAAACATGGTTTCGCTGCCGGTTCCAGCATCAGGCAATCTCTATTTTAGATTTTCTGGTGAAGCAAAATTGCATTACATACTCTCTTCTTGGAAATAAGAAAATCGTAAAATTTAAGATCACTGACTGGGCAAAGGACAATACCGTTCTGGAATACAACTGTCCCTGCAAAAAGGATGATGGATTTTTCTTTTTCCCTATTGCAAAAGTCCATGAACTTATCAGCCTGGGGAAATGCTCAGAGATGGATATGTTACTGGATATGTGGATTCATGCTATATACAATGATCCAACCGTACAAGGCTCATTCTCTGCGCCTGTTGTTTATTACCGAAATAACACAGGCAATCCCCTGACCAGCTTCCAGTCACTTGGAGAACGTTGGGGACATTCAAAAACCACTATATCACGTATCTTAAAAAAATTTGAAGAGTTAAACTTCATCACTCTTGTTAGTTTCAAAGGCAAACATGGTAGCATGATCTATCTTAACTACTACCTGTCTGTAATGTTTGACATCAGTGATGTAATGATAGACAAGGAGGAAATCGCTATGAAAATGCAACTGCCAATCCACGTACCTGAAATCGAAGAAGAAGTCTGCGTTTCAGAAACAGTTATAGAAGAACAAATCACCGTTCCAGAAAATGAGTCCTGCGTTCCGGTTTCTCACATGAAATTTATCATCAAAAAAGTCGCAGAACTACTGCAAACACAGGGGATTCCGTGTTGCGAATGCTCCAAAACCAGGTATATATTATCTCCTTTATCAGCCTGCATAGATACAGTAAATCAATATACACTAAGTATTATCTGTCCTTACGGAAAGGCTGCATATCGGTTTGAACTGACTGTCACGCCAGAAGAAAAACCTGCCGTTATCCTGCCTGCTGAAACATATATGGCTACTGCGAAAGGGGGTGAATAGAATGGCTAGAAACAAAAAACAAAGCTATGCGACTCCTGAAGAAGATCCCCGCTTCCACGACACTTACAAGTTTCTGCGAAGATACCGGGATGCAACATACAGCTTGAAGGTAGTGGTTCGGCAGTTAGAAGCGCAATTCCGTATGGAATATGGAACCAGTGTGGATGATTTTTTAGATTCCGTTTATGCTGCAGGGATAGAATTATCCGGAACTGACATAGCAGAAAGGGCAAAAAGCATTGAGCGGAGTAACAAGATGTTAAAGCTATTAGATTCTTCCGTTGATCTTCTCCGTAACAATCATAAACACGGAGAACAGTATTACTGGATTCTCTATTATGCATTCCTGTCTCCACAGGAACTGAAAAACACGGATGAGATCCTTGAAAAGCTTGAACCGCATATCAGCAATATCTCTTACCGTACCTATTACCGGAAACGTCACGCAGCAATAGAAGCGCTGAGTACCATTCTCTGGGGTTTTACTGCGAAAGAAACCATTGAAATTTTGAATCAATTTTTTCCAGAATAGCTATCGTCACGAAAATGGCATAGTATTGGCCTGCTAATGCGATTGAAGGGAAAAAATACCCATGCTAAAATGAGTATTGCTTATAGTTTTCTTATTTACCAGCACCCTGACCGGTGCTTTTTTTGTACCCCAAAACCGTACTGACAGCAGTCCACTATCTGTACGTACACCATACGCACTGAATCCTATACGCAGGCTGTACGTATATCTATACGTACAATTACAAATACGAAGGGAGACCATCTATGAAAACACGAGAACAGATATATAAAGGCGAAGGGGCAGCCCTTCTTCGGATTCTCACTACATATCATGCTTTGCATTATGAACAGGTGCTGCAGCTTTTTGATAAAAACAGAAATTCTATCAAATCTCTCATCACCAGTTTGACCAAACAGGGGAGGATTTACCATGATAAAGAACAGCATTTGCTATGCGACACTGAAGAGTCTGCTAATTCACCTGATATGGGGACTATTGCTGCCTTCTGGGTTCTGCTGGATTTTAAAAAGGCACTCATCTACCATACCAGTGGTGATTTTCCCGTTAAATTACATTTCTTTTCCCATGACGAAACCTATGAAATCATTTATGTTGCTAATGGGCAGGAAGCGTTGATGAACCATGTATTTGAAAGTATTCCTCCAAGGGAAGCATTACGAATCATCATCATTGAATCGGAAAAACAAGCGGGAAAACTTACAATTGATGGTGTGGTTGCCTACTGCATGGTCACCCCTGATGGCTCTGTCAGCTACTACAAAAAGAAAGAGGTGTCATGAACACAAATACAAGAATCATATTTCAGAGATTACAGGGTGTGGAAAGCGAAATAGAAAAGCTCAGAAACACCCTTTTTGCTTTGAAAACTACAGACATTGAAAAATATGGTGCAAATTATGAAGCACTAAGCACCGATGCTGCCTTACGATCAGAACGTATCACCTGCCAGCTCAGGAATCTGGTCTATATCAATGATTTCTCTGGCAAGAACAGTTATCTAAAACTTGCTGCAGACGCACAGGGAATCGCTATTTCACAGGAACAGGAGATTTTGTCTATTACCCTTCCAGGACTTCTCCCCAAAAGAAAAGTCCGCACTAATATGGCATTTCTTCATGAGCCCTTGAATTATGCTTTGCAGGAATATGTAAAAACCCATGACTTGGCTCTGTATAAAGACTGTGTGGTCTGCTTCAGCCAGATTTATGATCGTTCTCTTTCCAGCCAAAGGGTACGTGACTATGACAATCTGGAATTCAAGCAGATTCTGGATACGATAGCAACTTACGTTTTATTGGACGATACCGGATTGTACTGTGATTCCTATCATACAACAGAATTAGGTAATACAGATTCGACAGTTGTCTACATTATGGAGAAATCTGCCTTTCCGGATTGGGTGAAAGCGCATAAAGAGCTATTGGAAACTATATCGGAAATTTCCTGATTTTCTCACCTATTTTTCCGACATAGGTAAAAAGAGGATTGAAGCATCATATATCCATACTTTTTCTACCAACTGACAAAAGCCATTTTACCCAAGTACAGGCTAACATCGGTAAAAAATGAATTGAGGTGATACTTATTTGCTAAGACCAGATACTCAGAAATTCAGGCTGCTGGAACTTATCGGAATCTGTGGGGAATTTCCTGCGGATCAATTGAATCGGCTTTTTACAAGTCCTTCTTATGCTGAAAAAATCATCACCGAACTGAAGGCTGAAAAGCTCATCCGCACCCACTATAAGGATAAACTCAGAGGATACCGACTGACCAAACGTTCCAAGGAACTGCTCCTCTCCTACTATCCTGACCGATTCCACTGCTATCTAAGTGGAAATACTGAGACTAATGTTATCCGAAGCGAACCGTCACGCCGCATCCGTCTTCATCAGAAGGCACAAACATACCTGACGTTACTCCATGCTGGAATCCCATTTTATCCGGATGGAAAACCACATATTTTTTCTGTGGAACGCGAAGCTGCTTCCATCCATATGCGAAGCCTTCCTTTATTTTATTCTTCCAGAGAGATTAAAGAACTTGGGGCGGCAACAACAAAAATCAAAAATTCGCGGAGTATGGGAATCCTGATGGCACCCCATTGCATCTACGTCATCTACAATACCGGAAGTGGAGTCCTCAAGTGGGAGTATAAAACTGAAGTGCGCCTCAATGCTTTCCTGCAACATTATCTGCAGGGATATCCTTACTCCGGACATCCGAAAATTCGTGCAATTATGCTTGGTGCCAATATGGAAACTGCTTTCAAACTGCTGACCAGCACTGGTGGCTACAAGCGAAGCCTCTTTATACTGGACACCTCGTTTGAACATTTCCATTATCTCCCCAACGATCTTCAGGGGGAAACATTGATGCAGCTATTAGCAAACCTGGCAATGACAAAACAGCTTAACGAATTATTACTATCGGATATGAACTCTCGCCAGGAAGAAATACCACTGGAGCATGATGCAGTAACCAAAGATGGAAACCCTGCACTTCTTGCTTATGATTTTGACATGCAGCGAATCAATCGATTCAATACCGGACTGAATGTTTACGGCCTACACGGAAACCTGATCTGTTTTGATTTCCAGATCCCAGTTCTCAAAGAATACCTCACAGCAGACATTCAATTCTCCAGTATTGACCTTAACAAATTCAGAAGGGAGTTTTTACATGAACCGTAAATGGTGGAAGCTTATCTATCTGCTTCCAATCTGCCTCTGCACGCTCTATGCTGGAGGCTATGTGGCACAATTTATTTATAATTACCAAATCTGGAGTGATGCCGGAAACTTTGCTGGCAATGGTACTTACCCACAAGCAGCTTCCCTAACTCCCAATGCCTGCCTTATGGCACTGACACGATTTCCATATAACCTGTATGGGATTTTTTTATGCCTTCTTGCCTTTGGTCTTCTAACCTTCTTAGTGATGCGGATGGGATATGACAGAAATGGCGAAATTTTCGATAAGGAACGAAATCTAAACTACTCCACCAAGGGTACCTATGGAACTTCCGGATTCATGACTCCGGATGAGATGCATAAAGTTCTGGAACTTACCGATCATGTGAAGAAAAATAAGGGAACAATTCTTGGCAAGCTAAATGGAAAAGCGGTTTGCCTTCCTTATGAAACACGCATGAACCGAAATGTTGCAGTTTATGGTGCCAGTGGTTCCATGAAATCAAGGGCTTATGCAAGAAATATGATTTTTCAATGCGTTTCCCGTGGAGAAAGCCTGATCATAACCGATCCAAAATCAGAATTATATGAAAGTATGGCAGGATATCTGGAAAACGAAGGATATACTGTCCGGTGTTTCAATCTGGTCAATCCAGAAAACTCAGATGCCTGGAACTGTCTGATGGAAATAGATGGGCAAGAAACCATGGCACAGGTCTTTTCGGATGTCGTCATTCAAAATACCGGTTCTGCCAAAGGGGATCATTTCTGGGACAATGCAGAATTAAATCTTTTAAAAGCACTTGTTCTTTACGTGGAACAGGGATTTCCTCCAGAGTCCAAGAATATCGGTCAGGTTTATAAATTGCTGACATTGAGTTCCGAAAAGGAACTAAATAGTCTTTTTGACCTGTTACCCGTATCCCATCCGGCAAAAGTGCCTTACTGCATCTATAAGCAGGCAAGTGATACGGTAAGATCCGGCGTTATCATCGGTCTGGGTGCCAGGCTGCAGGTTTTTCAAAATAAACTGATCCGACAGATCACATCTTATGATGAGATCGACCTGACACTTCCGGGGAAAGAAAAATGTGCATATTTCTGCATCACTTCCGATCAGGACAGTGCCTTTGACTTCCTGTCATCCCTGTTCATGACTTTCGTATTCATCAAGCTGGTACGATTTGCAGATAAACATGGTAAAAATGGGCGTTTGCCGGTCCCTGTTCATATCCTGGCAGACGAGCTTGCCAATACAGGTGCTATTCTGGAACTGAACAAAAAGATCAGCGTCTGCCGATCAAGGGGACTAAGCATTTCCTGTATCTTTCAGAACCTGCCCCAGATGCAGAACCGTTATCCATATAACCAATGGCAGGAAATCATCGGGAACTGTGATACCCAATTATTCTTAGGATGTACAGATGAAGTCACTGCAGAATTCATCAGTGCCAGATCCGGAGATGTAACGGTAGGGGTTAGTTCTGAAGCCAAACAGCTCAATACTTGGCGGGTATCCGACTATTCTCCAGAATACAGAAAAACCCAATCCATTGGGAAACGCAAACTTTTAACTCCGGATGAAATTCTCCGTCTTCCACTGGATACCGCTCTGGTCATTCTACGCGGGCAAAAAGTTTTGAAAGTAGAAAAATATGATTATACCCTGCATCCAGATGCCAAAAAGCTTGTCACAAAGAAAGCATCGGAACATATTCCAAAATGGCGAGAAAATGGACTGACAGAAGAATATGACTACCTCCCAAAGCCACAAGCAAAATCTCAGAAACGGCGCACATATACAACATCAAAAAAGACAAAAGAACCGGTCCTCCCGATTCAGGCCCCCGTCTATCAGGAACCAGATTATGAAGACTTTCCAAAAGATCTATTAAAAGATAACTGGCCAAATTCGTCTGAAATGGTTCCTTTAGATAAAAATTCCATCATGTCATAAACGAAAGGAGAACATTTATGCCAAACGAAATGATTACCAACACTACTGTATTAACTCTTGATTCCGATACCGTATTGGAAACTGCCCAGTCAAAGGCGGACCTGATCTGGCATGAGATCCAGAATGCATACCGTACCAGAAAGATTCTGACTGGTATGCTCGGCGGAATTGAAAGAACGGAAACCGGCAGTCTGATCGCAATTATTTACTATAAAGATTTCCGAACTGTCATTCCAGTCACAGAAATGATGATCAATCTGGTACAGGATGATGCCCATGATTATGGAGAACTGTCCCTTCGCCAGAATAAGATTCTCAACAATATGCTCGGCTGTGAGATTGATTTTATTGTAAAAGGACTGGATGCAAAGACGCGCAGCATTGTAGCAAGCCGTAAAGAAGCCATGCTGAAGAAACGGCAAATTTTCTATCTGGAGAAAGATGCAAACGGTACCCCAAAGGTACACGAAGACCGTGTCGTGCAGGCAAGAGTCGTTGCAGTTGCAGAAAAAGTGGTACGTGCTGAAATCTTTGGAGTGGAAACATCCATCCTTGCTCGTGACCTTTCTTTCGACTGGCTCGGCGACGCCAGGGAACGCTTTCATGTCGGTGACCATATCCTGGTACGCATACTGGAAGTAAATACAGAAGATCCGGAACATATCACCGTCCGGGCAGATGTAAAAAGTGTGGAAGGCAATACCAGCAAAGAAAATATGAAGAAATGTAAAGTCCAGGGCAAATATGCCGGTACTGTAGAAGACATCCACAAAGGTACCGTATTTGTCCGGCTCTCCATCGGAGTCAACGCCATTGCCCACTCCTGCTATGACAGTCGTACCGTTGGGAAGAAAGATAACGTGTCCTTTGTCGTAACGCATATAGATGAAGAACGGAATGTGGCAGTAGGAATCATTACCAGAATCATTAAACAAAACTTATAAAATCAGCACATGATTGTACTACAGAATTTAGGATATACAAAAATTTTAACCTTATTGTCACTGGTATCTGACTGTGTTATACTTAGCAAGTATAATTGAACAAGGAAGAATGCGGATGCAATTTCGAAACGCCCTCTAGTTTTTAGAAAGAGGGTGATGCCCATGAACACAATGGAAGTACTTACTTTACTATTAGTAGTTTTTGCGGCTTTGACCTACATAGATAACCGACATAATAAGAAATAGCGGGTAATCAAACTTTTTGAGGGTCTACATTCATGAGGGTCTTTCATGAGGGTTCTTTGTGAGGGGCACTTATGATGGGCTGGTTTGAGGGGACTTCATGAGGGTTTGATTTAATTTACAACTTTATACAGCCAAAAACCAGGGTTGTCAATTCGACTTCCCTGGTTTCTTTTTTAGAACATAATTGTTCCTATCCTCTTCTTTTCGTATTAT
Organism: Oliverpabstia sp.; assembly: GCA_034114925.1. Classification (GTDB taxonomy): domain Bacteria; phylum Bacillota; class Clostridia; order Lachnospirales; family Lachnospiraceae; genus Oliverpabstia. The sequence goes on along the minus strand of JAXEUM010000110.1, from coordinate 5,831 downwards.
TATCTTGCACACAAAATTTAGAAAAGGAGGATACACATGAATCGTATCACAGAATTACTCGACCTTGAAGACTCAGATGTTTTTATTTCTGATATTACCATTCAAGGTACAACAAAATTTCTCACTCTCGAAACCAAACTATGCGCACATCATTGCCCATCGTGTGGTTTCAAAATGCATTCCAGGGGAATTAAGAAACGTATAGTTAAACATCCTATTTTACAGGATAATTATGAACTTATACTAATTCTCAAACAACGTCGTTGGAAATGCACAAATCCTGAATGTCGTTATGACATCAGCGACACTTTTAAATTCGTCAACAAACGTAGGCGAACAACCAATGCTATCGATATGCTCATTGTTTATGCTTATCGTGACCTTATGGAAACATCTGCATCTATTGCTGCTCGCTTTCATGTATCGGATACATACGTACATGAAGTCTTTGATCGATATGTCAAAATGGACAGGCTTCCATTAACTGATGCTATCTGTATTGATGAAGTATTTTTAGATATGGATGAACACTGCAAGTATACTCTTGTTATTCAAGATTTCCATACAGGTGATCCTATTGACCTACTTCGCAGCCGACGTGTTAATGTAACAGAACCTTACTTTGTTTCTCTTCCGACAGATGAAAAAAATTCTGTAAAATATCTTATCTCTGATATGTACAACCAATATATTTCTTATGTAGATAAATATTTTCCTAATGCTGTATCTGTTATAGATTCTTTTCATGTTATCCAATGGATTATACGGATGATTGACAATTACATACGCCAGCTTCTGAAAAAATATCGACAACGAGACCGTGAACTGCAAGAAAAGCTTTCTCTCGAGGAACAAAGGTCGATTTCTTTACCTCAATCTGATGAAGTTTATCTGCTTCAAAAGTATCGTTGGCTTATTTTATCTAATCGTTCCAATATCACCTACCACTCTGATCCAAGAATGGATTCACACTTTCGCTGTCTAATGAATACCTACGATTATGAAGATGCATTATTCAGACTCGATCCCAAGTTAAAAGAGTTTCGTAATCTCAAGGAAAAATATATTCAATTTAATAATCGAAATGCTGGAAAACCTATCGAAGCAAGAAAAGAACTTGATGAATTAATTCCTATGTATCAAGCATCTGAATACGAGATTTTTCGAAATTTCGGAGATTTGTTAGAAAAATATCAGGATTATATTATCAATTCGTTTATCATGGTCGAAAAACATGGTCATGGGAAAGTATATGAAAGCAGACTTTCAAATGGTCCAATAGAATCCATCAACCGTAAAGTCAAAGATTTAAAACGTTTAGGCAGAGGCTTTCGTAACTTTGAACACTTCCGTAACCGTTTTCTCTATGCCGCAAGACGAGAACCCATCTTAAACGGAACATCTAATTATAACCCTGTCTTATATTTTGATAACGATGACAACTAATTTTAGGAGGATTACATATGGAAAACTATTGTGCTTTTAGCAAAAATCATAAATGTCTTAAATGGATGGATTATCAGCTCACACGATTCGAACTGGCAGAAGCAGATGAAACTTGTCATGGAAACTGGATCGAAATCCAAAGACTCTATTCCAGAATTGATATATTAGAGGCTGCACTCAGAGAAGCTGGAATTGATATCCCAGACGATTTTATTTAATTCATATTCATCAAATAAGGGCTGATGTTTCCTCAACATCAGCCCCTCAAAAAAGACCCTCAAACCAGCCCCTCACGAAAAACCCTCATTAACTCATTCTAGAAATCAATGAAACCCTCACGAGAGACCCTCAAAAAGTTTGGCAAACCCTCAAGAAGTTTGATTATCCGAAATAGCATCCACGATAACCCTAGGAAAGTTTGATGGATGCTATGTCTTAACATAGAAATAAATTAAATTTTACTGAGGACATCAGATCTTGCATCTGATTACCTTCTTTAAGTAGATTATACACTGGGGGATGAGAGAAATCAAGTCCCCCTTTTTCTATTCAATCTGTACTTCCTCTGGAAATATGTCATCCCGAAATCCTTGCTCCAATTAAAAGCATAAAAATACCCATGTTACTACAAATTTATTACGATTGAAAAAGCATTGATATGATGATTGAATATTACGGTGCGGCAGAGCCGCCGGTCCAATCAATTCAGAGGTAGTATTCCGGTGGCATAAAGCCACTCTGATTTTGCTTGATTATCACTTATCTGTCAGCAGAACAGTGCTTGTCAAGACCAAATCCGCATTAGCGGGACGTTAACCGCCTTTACAAGCACTTTCCAATTCGATATCCTACAAGTTCAATCTATTCATATAAGGTATAAAGTCTATATGCAGGTAGGGCGTAACTTCGTCTTCTAATGTCAAGTAAGGACTTTTATAACCATTTTTCATTTAATTATACTTTTCCACTCATAATCTACTAGGGCAAGTCCTTCAAGATTAAGTAGGCAGCTTGTAGTCTTCATGTGATTCCATCTGTTCAGTCCTGTATTAACAGTTAAAAAAACATCCTTTTTTGCTCTTGTAATTGCAACATATAAAATACTAATTTCTTCTTTGAATGCTTTTTTCATTTCTTCTGCATATGTAAACTCGCAATAATCAAGTCCTCTATTACAACTACCTGCATCCTGACAAGGATTGCACATATAAGAACTCGGAAAAGCAAAACCATTTAATTTAGGTATAATTACATACTCCCATTCAAGACCTTTTGCAGCGTGTATGGTAGTCAGGACTACTTGCTCATCTATAAACTCCATCATGTGCTTTAATCCTTTGTTTCCTAATGTAAAATCAATATATTCATATTTATCTTTCGAAGTACCATCCACTTTTCTTGATTCTATAAATAAAATCTCTAACAATTTATACATCGAATCAAAAATATACTTTTTATCATCCCGTTGATAAATTTCTCCTTTTCTGGCTTCGACAGCTCGTAAGCATCTTTGCAAATCGCGTTGAACAGCTTTTCCTGATGTAGCATTATGAAATTCCTCCAGTGCTACATTATAAAACGATAAATATTCCGAATCGTTTTCTCTGAAAAAAGCATTAAAATACAGAATTCCTTTTTGATCTAACATTTAAGCAATTGAATTTCACTGCCACCCAGCTCGGACTAGGACAGCAACCTTATTATCCCTATTTGAAACAATTTGTTCTATTCCTTGTATAATAAACTTATCTTCCTCAGCATCATTTGACAAATGTTTCAAAAGAACTGATGCTTTCAAGCTGGAAGGTTTATAATTTTCAGCATAATCCCTTATAAGCAAATCTAGTGCTTTCATCCGTTCATTATCTTTAAATCTATAATTATTACGAAATTTAATTTCAATAGCCGGATACGATTCAATAATCAGGTTAAAAATTCCATTTACGGCTCCCAAGAAACCATATATTTTTTGAACATCATCACCTAAGAAAATAACAATATTATCCCCTATTAGTTTTCGAATAAGTAGATAACCTAATAGATTCGTATCTTGAAACTCATCTATAATAATCATTTGATAATACTCTTTATAAAAAGATGATACTTGCCTCTTACGTAATAGTTTGATTGCCGATACTAAAATACCATTATACGTAATAATGTGATTAGTTATTAACTTTCTATTCAGGACATCCCAATAATCATCTAATGATGCAAGCAATCTATCCATATCTGAATTTTTAACAGCTTCATTAACCACCCTCAGTTTATCACTATCAGAACTTGTAATAAAGAAGTCTAATGAGCGACTATCCTCATCCACAATTTTAAATTCCGATAAATGGACAAATTCTGGATTAAGACTGTACCCATGCTTAAATAAAATTCTCATTGCAAAATTATGGTAATTTGCAACATCTACCTTCGATATGTATTGTTGTACATTATTTACTAAATCAGGCAATAACTTTTTTAATGAATCCTTGATTTTCATTGCAGCATTCACACTAAATGTCATCGCCAAAACCTTTTTGTTTGACGATATACTTCCATTACTTAGTTCTCTGGCAATTTTACTTACCATTGCTGTTGTTTTTCCACATCCAGCTGGTGCTGTAACAATAATCTTTTTATTGTCTGAGAAAATAAAACTCAACTGTTCTACATCCCCCATATGTTTTGCTTCAATAATATCTTCTACCCGCATTATTTTACCTCTTTTGCAAGCTTTTTAATAATTTTTTCAAAAGCCGGCGGAATAAATGTAACATATTGTGCTAATATTGCACCTTTAGCTGCATTTTTAGATTGTTTTAATATTTCAAGTTCTCTGTCCTTATTTTCTGTCATAATTTTTTCTTGTATAACATCATCAATTTCAATAATTGTAGGATCTGCAACAAAATCCGCTGGATTAAACGTCAAGCCTTCCCTCGTCAAAATAGGTATAAAATGATTAACTCCTGACAGTTCTTTACAACATTTTAAATAGTCTTTTAATTTAAAGTTGTCATAAACATCCTCCTCATAATCATTAGCTTTCGTAAAGTATATTCCTATCTCTGAAGCATAGTTCGCTTTCTTATCCTTATCTATTATTGCAATAGATTTTATTCCGAACTCTTTATAAAGTTCCATACATCTTTTTACACTATCTGCTCCATCAAGCTTAATTACCCCAACTCCTTTCTCGTCCATATCAATCCCCATACGTTCAGCAAATACAGGAATAGCTCCATTTTCAGTATCACCCTCTACAAAAACAATGTATTTACTAAACATTGCTTCTTTCAAATAAATAAAATTATGAAGCATGTGCTTATACAACTTGTCATCAATCACAACATCCATACCTGATACGATTTCCAACCGATTACTGTTTTCAGGATTTTTATAAATTCTTATAAATTGCCGATAATCATTTAACAAAACATTGGGAGAATGCGTAGCTATAAATATTTGACCAGTTAAACCATCAATGTCAAATAATTCCTCTAATAAATTTACGAACTCAAAATTTTCATTATTTATAAGTGCTTCAATTTTTTTTATCAAGCTTCTTTGTCTATATGGGTGCTGATGTATCTCTGGTTCATCTAACACTAAAAATAACGGAAACAATTTCTTATTATTTTTATTTACTAATCGTTCTTCAAAGTCTTCTTGCTTTCTTGTCATTTTAACATTATGAATTATTTCAATTATTTGAAGAAGAATATTAAATGCATATTGAATTCCTTCTCCCAAGGAACTCAATTCCCGTCCATTTTCATCCCCCAACCCCAACAACCTACATACGAGTTTATCTACACCAGTATCAACATATGCGCTTACATTATCCCCTGTAATCGTATTCAAACTCTTTATCTGCTTATTTACATCCTTCACAATACTTTTAAGTTTTGTTTTCTTAAGAATATCCTTTTCTTGCATACCAGAATGTTCCATGCTGTGCTGAATAAGATAATTCAACACCTTTCCAGAACCACTCGTTTTCCTAAAATCAACTTCTTTCGATGGCATTCTTTGTGCATAATAATACAATATGTTCATTCTTTTTATAGTAGCTGAACTTATTCTAGTTTGATTTGGCGTATCATGGTAATAATTTATTCGTTCATCAACAGAATCCTGTACTGCAATCAATGTAATTGTTCTGCTATCATCCACATCGAAATTATCCTCAAAATATCCAATCTCTTCATCCGAATACTTTATTCTCAATTTAATTCTGATTGGTTGCATAACATCTGTAAAATCGGATTCTGTAAACTTTCCGACAGATAAAAATATATATATCAATTCCAAAATATTAGTTTTTCCTATATTATTTTCTCCAATAAGAAAATTTAAGGTTTCATTGAACTTTACTGTTTTTCCTGTCA
>JAXEUM010000109.1:0-138109 GCA_034114925.1 Oliverpabstia sp. | reverse complement strand
GGTATCAAATAATCCCCTTGCCTTTCGTATTTGCCGCCCAGTTCCTCAAATAATGATTGATCGCAGAGCTGTTAATGAATATCTTACTCTGATTGGAGAAAAAGAATTGCCCCTAAATTTTTTTGAAATAATTGACATTGAAGACCGATTTCCGGTTGAAAGAGTAAATAAACTATTGAATGGGAAAGAATAATAAATCTTGAATTTGCAAAGGAGACCAGTTATGAAAAAAACTAATAAATATAATGGAATGATATATGGGATGTGCATCGGTGTAGGTGTAGGAACTGCATTAGGCGTGGTATTCAATCATACTATATTAGGATTAGCTATAGGACTGGGAGTGGGAATGTTTGTTGGGAGTCTTTTTACTAATAAACATGATGATGATATAGAGTAGTAAGCGAAAATAAAATTCCAGTTTGACAATTTTATATCTACACACAAAGCAGTTAACCTTAGGATTATTAGAAATTTATAGTGGTAGTGGAACAAATGTTAAGGTTAGTTAATTTTGTCGTAAAGTGATAATACTCCAAGTATTTTATCCAATTTAACAAGGATTTCATCGAGAGGCTTTCTTGTAGTTGCTTCATATTGTGTAATTCTGATATCAGTAGAATCTTCGGGGAAGCCAAGTGCGATACCAAGTTCTTTTTGTGTGAGATGATTTTTCTGTCTCAAATGATTTAATTTTCTTCCAAATGTAATCATAGTAGTTATTCCTTTCTGCAAGTTATTTTGAGTGTGTGAGGTGTCGAATCATAAATTATTCGGCACCTCTGGTTTTATGATCTTTATTCCCCGGTACTTCCAAAAGCCCCGATATCTCTTGCTTCTCCGAGATCCAGAACAAAGTCGGCGATTAGAACCGGAGTGATAACCAGTTGCCCTACACGGGTATCTTTGCGGAGTATTTGGGATTCTGAACTAACATTACTGATGATGGCATGAATTTCTCCTCGATATCCGGAATCAATAGGCGGAAGTTCGCAGACCAACCCTTTTGCTGCCATGCTGCTTCTTGGAAAAACATAACCGGCATATCCATCTGGAATCATGAGACCAAATCCTAATGGGATTCTTGCAATCTCTCCTGGTTTTAATGTGTAGTCATAAGGCATATATACATCGGCCCCGGCATCGTTTTCATGAGGTCGGAAAGGATAATGATCTTTCTCTAACCCAAAGTCGATCAATTTAATTTTCATAAACAGTTTCCCTCCCTTCTACGAGCAGAGGATAATCTGCTCTCATTATTTCTAATGGAGACCATTCTTTTGGGATAGGAATTCCACAGGACATAGCACCTTCTTCACAACATCCCCTCTGGCAGAAAGGACCGGTCAGCTTCGGTGAAAATAACACCGGATCAAATTCATATAATTTCTGCCAGATGTCCAACATTACAATTCTTGTTTCGTCGGTATTTCTCCTGCAGATTCGCTGACTGATCATATGTTTCCACTCATAAGGTGTAGCGCAGATAATCAGAATATTTCTTAAAGCATGAGGGAGGGCATATCCTGCAGAATCATGATGAAATCCCACAGAGCACAATTCCTGATAACATCTGAGATCCGATAAGCAGCTTTTCAGATAGAGATCAATGTATCTCTGTTCGGAAAAAAGGATTTCATATGGGATCGTAAATGCAGCTTTTTCTGAATAGTTGCTATATTGCAGAGATGCACTCATGAATTTTACTTCGTTTTGATGACGAGTAATCTGTGCAAGAAAACGTCTGCTTGCCCCCACAATCGCAACAGTGATCACCGTAAATTTCTGTACGGTTGGATGAGGAAGACTGGCAATCCGATCTACGGTTTTATCTGTAAAAGATTTCTGATAAAGAGCCATAAGATCATCCATGTTTTGAATGGAATGCCCCTGTTGGGTAAGCCTTGCTGCGAATACCATGTTCTGAGCTGCTTCTTGAATGGTATAACTATTTAAAATCTTTGTCTCAATGTGATCCATAGGCTTGTTCCTCCTTTATCAATGCTTTCAGTAGAATGAGATAGTTGATGCAGTCTGTGATCTTCTCATCCCATTGTTCTAAGTCAAATTGGAGCAGCGAAGAGTAACACATGTCATAGAGAGATACGACATGCTTCGACATCATTCCGGCCAGAGCAGCCTTAGGTGTGCATCCCTGTAATGAGGCAGCGATTTTAAACGCACTCAGGCGGTCAATGCGGTCTCCGGTGTATTCTTTCTTCTTGTGTGCCAGGACATCGGCACATTTTCGATATTGTTGTTCAAGGACAACATTAAATTCATTTTGTGTCATATTGTAATTCCTCCTTCGTAAAATGATTTATAATTCGGGTTCCTGTGTCTTTTGCTTTTTCGGAACCTGGTTGTGGAGAATTGCTTCCACATTTTTGTCTACGGTTCTTAAATCTTGTGTCAGATCCTTTAGAGATCGGATGGATGATTTTTGCTGGTCGATCTGTTCCTGCAAGCTGTTTTTTTGTTCCTTCAATGTTTTGATAGGAAGCATCTTTCCATCGGGATAAAAAGATTTCAGCCAGTCACGGGCTTCTTCATATGCCTGAATTTCAGCGGTGTGTTCCTTTCGGAATCTGCCTTTGTTTTTCGCCTTTAAAAATTCGGTATAGATTGCTTTCTGTGAAAAATATTGTCCGGTGTAATGGATCTGACGGTTGATGTTTTTCAAATCTGCATTCATTTTCATTAGCTGATCTGTTGCCTGATCTAACTGTTTTTGAGATTCGGAAAAGGCATTTTTTAATTCGATTTGGGTATTGTATCCATGTTCTTGCACATAGATAATGGTATTTGCCATTTCTTGAAGATTGGATATTTTTACCCGATGAGCATATCCGGGACTTTGCATTGCTTTCACATTTTTCTGAAGATCTACTACCAACCGTAAATGCGATCTGACATAAAGAATGGTTATCGGATCTTTTCGTAAGAAGAGCTGTTCTAAATGTTCTTTGCCGTATTGAGTTCCCAAAGCCTTCTCTGTAATCCGTTTGTTCCGATCCGGATGGAGATAACGATATCTTCCTCTTTCTTCAATGACGGAAATCTGATATTTTTCAAAAAGAAGAGATTGAAATTCTTGAAAGCTTTTAGAATGCGAGCTGCATTCTTCGATGGCATTTCGGAGTTCCTGCTTCTGCGTCTGAAACATTGTGGCATTTGGTTTCAATCCATCTGCAATGATTTTTTTGTTGGTCTCTTCTAATTTTTTCTGCCCGGATTTTTGGGCCATATATTCAGCCTGTGTGATCTTTGTTTCAGCCGGAGAGAGAAGATCAACCTGATGAAGTCCCTCCTGGATGCACATATCCATAATTTCCTTTTTGAAATAATTCAGGAATTTATTTGTGGATCGGTGTTTGTATCCGGCAATTTCTTCATGGGGCTTATCCATGTAACGTTGCCTTCTGACAGCTTCCTTACGGACGCTGTTGATCACAATATGCGTATGGATATTGCCGGAACCATTGTGACCATCGGTATGTGTCACGATAAGAGCCTGATATCCCGGAAATATTTTTTTGGCAAGGTCTAAAGATAGAGCCTGTGCTTTTTCTCCCGTCAGATCACATTCAATAGCATCAGCAGGATCATAACTGATGATATAGTGATGACTTTTGATTTCAGATGATTTTTTGTTTTTATGAAATTTCGCATTTGTCAGACTACACTCCTTGTCAAAAGACATCGGATCACAGTTGAGACCATCCATGTAGAACTCATCTCTTAAAAGACTTCGCCCCATTTCATCTTTTATCTTTTTTCCAGTGCTCTCATCATGTTGGAAAAGCAGATAATCAATGGCATTTGAATAGTTGGCATTTCTACTTTTGATGTGTTTTAGTATTGCCATGAAAATCACCTGCCATTTCTAACACTTTTTTTCGCAAGAGGAAGAGGTCGGAGATACATTGATGGATTTCATTTTCCATAGCCTGGGAATGAGTTCCACCGGTATTAAAATACTTGGCGATCTGGTTCAGATTGGAACCGATTTTACCGTATTGCCCGACCAGCTCCCGAAGTACTTTGATGTCTGCGACAACTTCATAATGAATTTGAATTGGTCTATTTAGGAACAATCTTCGTAGATATTCTGAACGAGAGATTCCCACAGAGCTTGCGGCCTGATTTAATATTTCCAATTCAATGTCTGTAAGTTTCAGACAGATTATGTTTCGATGCTTCAATTCCTTTGATTTTTCTTTTGGTGGCATACTCCTCCTTCCTTTCTAAACTGTGACATCGAATAGTGTTACAGTTCACTAATTTTTATCGGCTGTCCCTTCCGATAGAGAATTAGTGCAGTATCCATTTTTGTGGATACTGACTGCATCTTTGATGCAAAAGCGAGGGTATGGGGAAACGTAATCCCCATCAAGATACCTAACCCGGGGATAAGACCGTTCTCATAAAATGAGGATACGGTATTACCCGGGTGGATCTTGCTCTTGAAAGATTAACCCTCTCATATAACGAAAGGCTCAGGGCAGAAAATACAGGGTGAGATAGAAAAAAAGTAAAAAAACTGCTATACTACAATTCAGAACAAAGCAAAAAAAACGATTTTGAGAATAGAGGTATGAAGAAAATGGTAAAACCAATTATGAAAGATATATTTTTTCTGGGACAAAAATCTGAACCGGCAACAAAAGCCGATCTTCAAGTTGGAAAAGATTTAATGGATACGTTAGCTGCGAACCGTGAGGGATGTGTTGGAATGGCAGCGAATATGATCGGTGTGAAAAAAAGTGTCATTATTGTAAATATGGGATTCGTAGATGTGGTAATGTTTAATCCTGTATTGGTAAGAAAAGAATCACCTTATGAAACTGAAGAAGGATGCTTATCTCTTACAGGAGTGCGTAAGACAACGAGATATCAGATGATAGAAGTTGAATATCTGGATATGAATTGGAAGAAACAGAAATTGAAACTTGATGGTTGGACTGCACAGATTTGTCAGCATGAGCTGGATCATTTGGAGGGCATACTGATTTAAGCCGAGAGAAATTTACAGGAGTGATACTTTATGGGAACGGAAAGAACAGATGAATTATATAAGGTTTTACTTACCAAAGGATATCCGAAAGAACTTTGTGCAGAAATAGCCTATAAGAATCTGAATACAGATTATACAGCGACCAGGATGTTGGGATACTTGTATCGTTACACAGAGCCCAGATTGGAAGATGTGATAGATGAAATGATTGCAATCCTAAGTGACCGGGAAGAAATCATAAAGAAAAAAGAAATGGAGCAGTCGCAGGCTGTTATAAATGAGATTTATAGAAATGGATTATAAATTTTTTTAGTCACCCTGTAAAAATCCTCTTTTTCCTTTCGTTATATAGAAGGATCTTTTTCCTTCCTATATGTATGAAAGAAGAAAGAGGGTTTTTTATATGTCAGAAAAAAGATGTTATACCGTAAAAGAGATTCAGGAAATTTTAGATGTAAGCCGCCCGACAGTCTATGCATTATTAAAGAAAAAAGAGTTCCGATGGATCCAGTTGGATGGAGGAAAGTATAGAATTTCAAAAAAGAGTTTTGATGACTGGCTTGATAAACAGCCGGAGTAAAAAATCTGGGATGTTGGTTGAGAGAAAAAGTCGCAATCGACATCCTAATTTTTTATTTGAAAATGATGTATGATGCAGAAAAGAAAGGAGAGTTGATCAGATGAATCAAGTTGTTATAGAAGAAACTTCGTTTGAAGAAGTGCTTTCAGAAATAGAGGAGAACAGTAAATACAAACGACTTCCTCCAAAGGAAAAAACCTGGATGACAGTTCCAGAGATTGGAAATCTTTTGGGACTAAAGAAGACAGGCAGATACTGGCTGGTTCAGAAAAATTATTTTGAATGCAGAGAAATCGCAGGACAGATGCGAGTGAATATTGCGAGCTTTGAGAAATGGTATGCAAACCAGGTGAAGTATCATAAAGTGAACGGGGAAGAACCGGGGAAAAACCTAAAAAAATGGTCTTATTCCATATCAGAAGTTGCCAAGATGTTGGGGATTAGTGAAACTACGGTTTATGATCTGATTAGACGTGACGGTATAAAAACAGTTACTGTTGATTACTGGATCAGGATTCCGAAAAAATCTTTTCAGGAATGGTATGAGAAGCAATCGAAATATCGCACACAGAAAGACAGGGAAAAGGACAAGGAGCTGGAAGGAGCAACAATTACCATGCCAGAAATGGCAAGGCTTCTGGGAATTCCAAGACGTCAGGTATATGAGATTTTGAAGAATTCTAAATACAGCCATTTTTTTGAAACGATTGAAATTGCAGAGAAGAAAAGAATTACAAAAGAGAGCTTTCAGAAATTTTTAGATGGACAAGATCATTATAAATTGGATCCGGCCAACGATTATGAAGAGTTGTCAATGGAACAAAATTTTAGTTTGGCAAATTACAGGCGAAAGAAATTAGCCAAAACCGGAGATCGTAGTAAGAATGGAAATCTGAGTTATCTGACATTTGATGAGGCAGCGTTTCTTGCAAAGGTCAGTAGAGGGATGATTTACAAATGGATGGATGATGGGAAATTTTCAGCAGTGAAGATTGGAAACATATCCAGAGTAAAAAGAGATGAATTTGAAGCTTGGTTGGAAGAAAGGAAAGGGAATTAGCATGGCATCGATCAGAGAACGAAACGGAAAATTTAATGTGATCTATAACTATAAGGATGATTCCGGTAAACGGAGACAGAAGTGGGAAACATATGATACAAAAGCAGAAGCAAAGAAGCGAAAAAGAGAAATCGAATATAAACAGGAAATGGGCGCACTTGTTGTGAGAAAGTGCAATACATTGTCGGATCTGCTCACGGAATACGTTTCTTTGTATGGAAAAGAAAAATGGGCATTATCCACTTATGAAGGGAATGTAGGGCTGATCAGAAATTATATTGAGCCTATGGTTGGCTCTGTGAAACTTTCGGAGATTAACACCCGCTTTATGGAAAAATATTATCAGGGATTGCTACAGACAAAAGCAGTCGGAAATCCGGTGAAGGGGAATAAGAAAAATGAATTTGTTTCTGCGAGTACTGTCAGAGAAATCCACAAGCTGCTCCGTAATTGTTTTGAGCAGGCAATCAAATGGGAGATGATAGAAAAAAATCCGTGCACCTATGCAACGGTGCCGAAACATAAATCACAGAAACGGGAAATCTGGACAGCAGAAACCTTGATGTATGCAATGGATGTCTGTGAAGACGAACGGCTGAAGCTGGCAATCAATCTGTCATTTTCCTGTTCCCTACGATTAGGGGAAGTGCTTGGTTTGACCTGGGATTGTGTAGATATTTCTCCGGAAGCAATCGAAGAGAATCGTGCATACGTTTATATCAATAAAGAAACACAACGGGTAACAAAGGAAACTCTGAAAAATCTGGAAGGGAAAGATGTGTTGCTGGTATTTCCTTCGCAACATAAAACCAACAAAACTGTTCAGATTTTAAAAACACCAAAAACAGAAAGCAGTATCCGTAAGGTATTTCTTCCCAAAAGCGTTGCTAATATGTTGGTTGAGTGGAAAGCGGAGCAGGACGAAGTAAAAGAAGTCTTAGGTGAGGAATATATAGATTATAATTTGGTGATGGCAACGACATTTGGAAATCCCATTGGTACCGGAGCAATCCGGGGACAATTAAATAAACTGATCGAAGAATATAATCTTCCGCCGGTTGTCTTTCATAGTTTGAGACATAGCAGCGTGACATATAAATTAAAACTGAATGGCGGAGATATCAAAGCGGTTCAAGGGGATTCCGGGCATTCACAAGTGGATATGGTAACAGATGTGTATTCCCATATTATTGATGAGGATCGAAGACGAAATGCAGAATTATTCGAGGAAGCGTTCTATGAGAAGAAAAACCTGGATCCAAAGATGCGAGAGGAAACCACAACTCAGACAGTAGATGTGCCGGATGATGTGGATGCAGAGCTGCTTGCAAAAGTATTGGCAAATCCGGAAATGAAAGCACTATTGGCTTCGTTGGCAAAGGCGATGAAGTAATGAAAAATAGTGAAATTTTAGTGGAAAATTCGATGTGCAGAATTTTCAGCAAGTTAAAATATAAAACAGCAGTTTTTATCCAACTATTGAAAGTTTCATCCAAAATGGGGTATAATATGGACGAAAGAACAAAGGAATGGATGATAAACCTAAGGAAGGTAGGTGTAGAGGTGAGAAAGTTTGATTATATGAAATTAGCAGATAGATTGTGGGATGGAGAAGTCGTGTCATATATTGCAAAAATTCATGAATGTAAAGGGCGTCAGGAATTATTTACAAGGCAGAAGCCGGTTGAACTGGAGCGTTTGATAGAAATTGCACGTGTACAGAGTACAGAGGCATCAAATAAAATAGAAGGTATTGTTACAACAAGTACACGTATTAAACAGCTTATGAATGAGAAAACAACACCTAAATCACGAGATGAAAGTGAAATTGTTGGATATCGTGATGTACTTAATACCATTCATGAGAGTCATGATTTCATACCAATTAGAACAGCATATATTTTACAATTACATCGTGATTTGTTAAAACATGCAGGTCTTTCCTATGGAGGTCAATTTAAGAATACACAGAATTATATCAATGAGACAAAGGCTGATGGAACAGTAGTAACAAGATTTATTCCGTTGTCACCGTATGAAACGGAACAGGCAATAGAGGCAATTTGTGAAAGTTATAGAAGAACATTGGCAATGGAAACGGTTGATCCGTTGATTTTAATTCCAACATTTATTTCTGACTTCCTTTGTATCCATCCATTCAATGATGGAAACGGAAGAATGAGCAGATTACTGACTTTATTGCTTCTGTATCAAAATGGATATGAAGTTGGAAAGTATATCAGTATAGAGAAGCAGATTGAAAAAACCAAAGATGCGTATTACGATGTATTGGAACGAATTGATTATGGATGGCACGAGGAAGAGAATGATCCAACTCCTTTTATTAAGTATATGCTTCAGGTAATTCTCGCTTGTTACAAAGAATTTGAAGAGCGAGTTGGATTGATGTCAGAAAAAAATAGAAGTACGGTATATGATGTTGTTAAAAATTATGTAACTGAAAAAATAGGTAAATTTACTGGTGCGGAGGTTATCGCAGCATGCCCGATTGGTAGTCGATCAGCTGTTTTAAATGCATTGAATAAGCTTACAAAAGAAGAGATAATTGTAAAGTGCGGTTCAGGGAGGGGAACGTTCTATGTACGGAAAGATGCTATGGAAAATGAGAACCTTCCCCAATAGAGGTGATATTATTCATAATATGTTGGAATATGTTGATATTGCTGGAGAGTATGTTTAAATCAGGTAAATGCCCGAAAAGTCTTAATGAAAATCACAATATACGAAAAAAAGGAAGGGATTTTAATGCTGAATATTTATTATGGTGATATGAAAGAAGCTGTATATAATACATCGGCTTATTTTAAATATGATTATGAAGATAGTTGGATTGTAGATCCTTTTGTGAAAGAAATGATTCAAGATGTAGATAAGTCAACAGTTTTGGATAGTGGAGTAATAGATAGTCCGGTTTTAGGAAAGATTCCGCCAACCGGGTTATCCGGAGGAGTAAAAACGTTAATCCTTTTTAAGTTTAATAAAGATAAAATTTTCAACGTATCAACCTGTGGAGATAACTGTGCGAAATGGCTGCTTAAAATTGCAGAATCGGAAGACAGGACTGTAAATCTGAGGCATCTGATGGATTTCGGTAAGGAACCTTTTGAAATTCGTATTTTGAATACTAATGAAATTGTTCATTCTATGAAAGAACTGGTACCGATTGCAGGAGAATTTGTCTAATGGAGGGGTGGTACGATGAGAGGGAAACATAGAGTTATTGTATCAACAAAACGCTTAAAATATGATTTTGAAATTCGGAAAAATTTAACGATCATTCGCGGGGACAGCGCTACGGGAAAAACTACTCTTGTAGATATAATTCAGGAATATGTGAACAATCCAACAGGAAGTCCGGTAGATTTGACATGCGATAAGAAATGTTATGTGCTGGAAGGTGCTTTGTGGAAAGGACAACTGGCGGAGATTACGGACAGTATCGTATTTATTGATGAGGGAAATGATTTTATCAAGACTGAGGAGTTTGCTAGAGAAATTCAGAAAACAGATAATTATTATGTGATTGTAACGAGAGAATCCTTGCCAGCTTTACCATATAGTGTGGAAGAAATTTATGGGATCCGGACATCCGGGAAGTATGGAACATTGAAGCAAAGTTACCATGAATTATATCGGATATATGGGACAAATGAGTAGCTTGGAGAATATGCATGGACTATAAGTAGCAGGAGATCACTATGTTAAAAATATATTTAGGAAATATGGAGAATGCGATTTATCATCCTCCGACTTATTTCGATAATCGATATGAGGATGAATGGATTACAAACGAATTATCAATCAGAATAATTAAAGCTGTAGATAAGTCAGAAGTGATAAGTTCTCATCTGATACAAAGTCCAGTATTAGGAACGATTTCCACAAAAGAACTGTCAGGTTCTGTAAAGACATTGATGCTGATGGCATTTGACCAATCTGGAAAAGTGTTTAATGCGTCTGTATGTGGAGATGATTGTGCAAAATGGATTCTTTCTATAGGTAAATCAAAAGACTTGACAATAAATTTAAGACATATTATGGATTTTGGAGAAGAAGATTTTGAAATAGAAATTCTCAATACAGGTGATATTGTTCATAATATGTTGGAATATGTTGATATTGCAGGAGAGTATGTTTAGATCAGGTAAATGCCTGAAAAATATAACTTTACTAATGTTTTGGATGTCACTACAAGTAATATATCATGGGAGTTACATTTGAAAAGCGTGAATCTATTCATGACGGACAAACAGAAAGATGATATTTTTTCATCATTTATTACGGATGAAATTTCTGATTTTAATTCTAATGTATATTATACGAATCCGGATTACTTGCGATGTTCCTATTTAGAAGGAAAAATGTTGGCATAAAAAATTTACATTATCAGTAGTCAAAACACCGTAGACAACCAGTCTAAAGTACGGTATTATATATGTAGAAATCAATTCAATTTCATATTGTTTATCATTCTCGAATGCTTGAACGATGGTAGCCATATTTTTCATAATGGTGGTGACACGAAGGTATTCCCCAAGTATTAGCTGATGCAAATATTCTGCTAATAAACAGGTCTTATCTAAGGCATATATGTGGGGTACAGGAATTGACTTGATTTGACTCGGAAGTAGAAAAAAGCCGTGACTTTAAAGGGCTTATAATGATAGTTCTTGTCTGGAATTGACACTACCTATTCGCTCTCCTAAGCGCTAGTTGTGGGTTCGATTCCCGCAGGAAACGTGTGAACGCGGATGATTAGAAATCACTCTAAATCACTCCGCGTTTTCTTTTTCATACGAAAATAAGACCTGTTCTGCTAACGATAATTTCATAGCGCATAGTAATGCGTATTTACAGAACCTATACTGGTTTTGTAGATACGCATTTTTTATAAAGAGGATTTATCATATGTCAGAAAAAGATGGAATATTGAAGCAGAGTTACTATGAATTTTATCGGATATATGGTATGAATAAGTGATTTGAAATACACAAAAATTATAAATAGCAGGAGGCTACTATGTTAAAAATATATTTAGGGAATATGGAGAAAGCGATTTATCATCCTCCGACTTATTTTGATAATCAATATGAAGATGAATGGATTACAAATGAATTACAAATGAATTATCAATCAGAATGATTAAAGATGTGGATAAGTCAGAAGTGATAAGTTCTCATCTGATACAAAGTCCAGTATTAGGACCAATTTCTACAAAAGAATTATCAGGTGGGGTAAAGACATTAATGTTAATGGCATTTGAACAATCAGGGAAAGTGTTTAATGCATCTGTATGTGGAGATAATTGTGCAAAATGGATTCTTTCTATAGGTGAATCAAAAGAATTAACAATAAATTTAAGACATATTATGGATTTTGGAGAAGAAGATTTTGAAATAGAAATTCTCAATACAGGTGATATTGTTCATAATATGTTGGAGTTTGTTAATATTGCAGGAGAGTATGTGTAGGTGGAATAAATGAAGGGAAAACAACTTTAATTAATATGCTGCGTCAGGCAGAAAATCTAGGGGAATCCAGTGGAGTTGACGTGATTTCAGATGTTCCATGCAAAATATTAGAAGGAAGTAACTGGAAAATTATTTTGAGAAATTCATCAGGAAATATTTTCTTTATAGATGAAGAAAATTCATTTATAAACACAGAAGAATTTGCTTCTATGGTTAAGGAATCTGATAATTATTTTGTACTGATAACAAGGGAAAATCTTTATAATTTACCTTATAGTGTAGACGAGATATATGGATTACATGAGTCTGGGAAATATCATGATACAAGAAAAGTTTATCAACAAATGTATCATATTTATTCAATAGAGGAAAAATTTCCACTAGAGCCAGAAAAGATAATCGTAGAAGATTCAAATTTAGTAGTCAAAACACCGTAGACAACCAGGTGTTTTCCCAATGTTAGCTGATACAAATAATCTTCCAATAAAAAGCGTTCGATGGTTTGCGAAGATGCAAATTATCGAACGCTTTTTTACATAAGAACTAGTTATTTGGTCTCCAATTCTTCTTAATTATTCTATAACAAGGTATCATGATCAGGAGAATCGGCAACAGCCAAAATAAAAACTCAGCGTCACCGCTATACGTCTCTGAAAAATATATGCCTAACATAATTTCCAATGTGGTAAAAGAAATATAAATTCTGTTTCAAATATGGTCAATATATTTTGCTGTTGTAAAACATGAACTATGGATCAATCAACGTGTGAGATTAAAAGAATTAAAATCTATGTACAAGATGAAAAATGTGGTATTATTTATAAAAGGAGGACAGGTTATGGAACGAAAAACAATACAATTCGAAATGGAAAACAGGAAATTGTTGCACCTGTTAAATAGTTAAGAAATAGATGGAGAAAATGATGGGAGACAAGTCGTATAAAGCAACAGCAGAAAAAATTATGAAGAAGAATACGCAAGATGCGATAGGGAACGAACAGCAAAAAGGTATAAAAAGATTGATGAATATTCTGGGGAATATTTTTGTACCGATTATTCCTGTGATCGCAGCAACGGGATTATTTTTGGGATTAAAAGGATGTATTTTTAATGATGATGTACTTTCTTTGTTTGGAGCAAGTACAGCGATGATCCCCGATTACATTGTTACATTAGTAAATGTTTTGACTGAGACAGCATTTGATTTTCTCCCAGCAATTATTTGCTGGTCTGCTTATAAAGTGTTTGGCGGTTTGCCGGTAATTGGGATTGTTTTAGGGTTAATGTTAATCTCGCCAAGCCTGCCAAATGCATATGACGTGGCAGATCCAAAGAGTAGTGTAGAAGCAGTTATGCTTTTTGGACAGATACCTATTGTTGGATGCCAGGGAAGTGTTCTTACCGCAGTACTTACCGCTTTTATTGGCGCTAAATTAGAGAAAAAATTACGGAAAATTATGCCTAATGCATTAGATTTAATACTGACGCCATTTATTGTAATGCTGGTAACTTTTCTTGTGATTATTCTTGGGATTGGTCCGATTATGCATAGTGTAGAATTGAAGTTGGGAGAAATTGTAGAATTATTGATTCGTTTGCCGTTTGGAATAGGAGGCTTTTTAATCGGGGCAACTTATCCGCTTTTAGTTATTGCCGGTCTGCACCATACATATACCATGATTGAAATTTCTCTGTTAGCAAATACAGGATTTGATCCGATTCTTACGCTGTATGCAATGTATGGATTTGCGAACATTGGCACATGTTTAGCCTTTTTGGCAAAATCAAAGAATAAAAATGTGCGTCAAACGGCAATAGGCGCAATGCTTTCGCAGTTTTTTGGAATAAGTGAACCTGTTTTGTTTGGATTGCATTTACGCTATAATTTGAAACCGTTAATTATTATGCTCGGAGCGTCGGGATTAGGAGCTGCATTAGTGTCAATTTTTAATATTCAGTCAAACTCATATGGATTATCCGGTATTCCATCCTATTTGATGTATATCTATGATGGGAGACAGTTGTTTTGGTATTTGGCTATATCGGTGTTTTCAGTGGTAGTGTGTTTTATTTTTACATATTTATTTGGTGTTCCGAAGGAAGCTTTGAAATCTGAAGAAAAATAAAGCGAAAAAAAGAAACAGATGATTTATTAAAAACTATAAAATGGAGGAGAGTTTTTATGAGCAAAATCAAAAATGAGGCAAAAATTAAAAACAAAATTATTGTGGCGGTGAGAGAACAACTGGAACATCGAGCTTTATGGTTGCATCTTTTAAGAGATGAGGCAAGAAAGCGTGGGTTGGATCCAAATGAATTTTCCAGTGCGGCTATTCGAAGATGTGGGTTGATTCAGGGGAAGAATCTGGTAAAAAAAGGCAGGACAGACAGCCTGAAGGGATTGAAAAAAACTTTATTTACCAAGCCTGCACAGTGGGTATTTGAGATGGATGTTCTGGAGAGTACGGATGATAAATTATCTCTGGATTTCCATTATTGTCCACTGGTAAAAGCATGGCAAAAAGCTGGTTGTTCCGATGAGGAAATTGCTCAGTTATGTGATATTGCAATGTGCGGAGATCATGGGATTGGTGAACGCTATGGAAGTGTTTTGGAGCTTCCGAAATGTATTGCGAAGGGCGATGATATATGTGCATTAAGATATCATAAAAAATAAATGAAATGTAAAAATTGGATGATGCAGGAGTTTTGACATAGAGAGAAGGATGTACTTACATATATCCGGGAGGAGGAAGCATGAAACTGTGGATTATTTTGGCAGGGGCAGTCATTGCTTTTTTGCTGATTCTTTTTGTCCGGGCAGAATGGTGTAAATGGAAAGGACGAAAATTAATCAAAAAGACAGACACGTATGCTCAGGATAGAAAGGATTATTATTGTGAAAGACTTTCTAAAATGATTGCCTGTGAGACTGTTTCCAGGAAAGATAAATTTGAACCGGAAGAGTTTTTAAAGCTTCGAAATGTGATAAGAGAACTCTTTCCAACCGTATCAAAAAAGGCAGAAATTAAGTATTTTAGCGATGATTGTTACTTTTATAAACTGTCAGGTGCAGATGAGAAAAGGAATGTAATGCTAATGTCACATCATGATGTTGTGGCTGCAGAAGGAGAATGGAAATATCCTCCATTTGCCGGAAAAATAGCAGAGGACTGTATCTGGGGACGAGGTACTGTAGATACAAAAACACCTTTGTTTGCAGAATTTTCTGCATTAGAGGAACTTTTAAAGGAAGGTTGGAACCCACCTTGTAATATATATCTTGTCTCTTCTCATAATGAGGAAATTGCAGGAGATGGAGTAGAAAAGGTGTTGAAGTATCTGGAGGAAAAACACCTTAAATTTGACTGGATTTTAGACGAAGGTGGTGCGGTGATCGATGCTCCGATGAGTGGAATCAAGTGTAAATGTGCAATGCTTGCAGTCCATGAAAAAGGCAGATATACTTTGAAAATCAAGGCGATTCAGCAGGCAGGACATGGAAGCCTTGCAAAAACAGTAAAAACACCTGCAGTCAGAATCGCAGAATTTATAACAAAAATAGAACAGAAACAGCCGTTTTTACGGAAAATGCATCCGGAAGTGCTGGCTATGTTTGAGAGTCTGGCGCCCTATATGAATCTTCCTATGCGTATGATTTTTGCAAATATGTGGTGTTTTAGCGGACTTTTAAAAAGACTGATACCGACTTTGAATGCTCAGGCAGGTTCTATGCTT
The DNA here is from genome assembly GCA_034114925.1 of Oliverpabstia sp. Taxonomy (GTDB): domain Bacteria; phylum Bacillota; class Clostridia; order Lachnospirales; family Lachnospiraceae; genus Oliverpabstia. Next base: position 122,222 of record JAXEUM010000109.1, on the reverse strand, counting down.
GGAACAACCTGTAGTTTTAGAAATTTACAGACAACCCAAGAGGGAGATTGTACTGCAGAGGTTTTTTTCAGATGTGTCAAGGAAGAAGATTTAAAAATTGATTTGGATACCTTTGAAAAGTTTGCTAAGGAATGCGGAGTGGAAATTGATGGGGTTATACAGGATGAATATCATTGTCCGGCAGATCTGAAAAGTGAAGGTTACGCATTTATTAGAAAATGTGTAGAGCATCAGTTTCCTTATGCGGCCTGCGCACCGTTTGTTTTACCGGCAGGCACAGATGCAAGACATTTTAGTGATTTAAGTGATGCAGTCATTCGTTTTGCACCGATTGATATTAATAATCAGCAGTATGGTTCTGTCCATAATATTGACGAAAATATAGGTACAGATGCAGTGGTTCGGGCGGTAGAATTTTATAAATATGTTTTAAAAGAAATTCAAGATTAGGATTTAGATAGGTTTGAAGCAGTTTACCGGGAAAGATAATTGTATAGATAAATCCGCAGGAATATAAGATGATTTTCTTATATTTCTGCGGATTTACATTTACCTGCTATTTAATTTATTTAGAAATCAACTTCTGTTCCGTAGTATACGCAGGTGAAGAGTTTTTCCATTTCAGCAGGAGTGATCGCTCTTGGATTGGAACCTGTACAAGCATCGCCTACAGCCAGTTCAGAGATTTTTCCGATTTTTTCTTTAAATTCATTTTCATCTATACCAAAATCTTTTAATGTTTTTGGTATGTTTAATTTTGCATTAAACTCATCAATTTTTTCGCAAAGGCTGTTAATAAGAGCTTGATCAGAAGTACCGGTCAATCCCATTCTGCGAGCAATCTGGGCATAGCGGCTTGCAGCTTCCTGATTTTTTGCATTATAGCGAATAACGTAAGGAAGATAGATAGCATTTGCGCAGCCATGTGGAATATGACCTGTTGAAAAAGCAGCACCTGTTTTGTGTGCCATAGAGTGTACGATACCAAGTAATGCATTAGAGAAGGACATTCCGGCAAGGCACTGTGCGTAATGCATCTGTTCTCTTGCAGTTTGATTTCCAGCATAAGAAGCTGGAAGATAGTCAAGAACCATTTCAATGGCCTGAAGTGCAAGAGGATCTGTAAATGCACAGTGAAGTGTAGATACATATGCTTCAATAGCATGAGTGAGAGCATCCATTCCGGTATAAGCAACCTGTTTTGCAGGGAGAGCCTCTACCAATTCTGGATCAACAATGGCAACATCTGGGGTAATGTTAAAGTCTGCCAGAGGATATTTAATTCCTTTTTCGTAATCTGTGATAACAGAAAAGGCAGTAACTTCAGTAGCAGTACCGGAAGTTGTGGGGATTGCTGCAAATCTTGCTTTTTTTCTAAGTTCAGGAAAACCAAAAGGTATGATTAAGTCTTCAAATTTTGTTTCTGGATATTCATAAAATGCCCACATTGCCTTGGCAGCATCAATAGGGGAACCACCACCCATGGAAACAATCCAATCCGGCTGGAAGTCCTGCATAACTTTAGCGCCTCTCATGACTGTTTCAACAGACGGATCAGGTTCAACACCTTCAAAAAGCTCAACTTCCATACCGCCTTCTTTCAGATAGTTTACAGCTTTATCCAGGAAACCCTGGCGTTTCATAGAACCACCGCCAACAACAAGAACGGCTCTTTTTCCTTTTAAATTCTTTAATTCTTCCAGACATCCCTTTCCATGATAAATGTCTCTTGGTAATGTAAATCTTGCCATATCCCATCTCTCCTTTATAGTAAGTAGTATATAAAATATGTTAAAACGTTGACGATATTATTATAACGTTGTTAATTTTTTAACGCAACCTTTTTTGTTGTTTATTTTGTGAAATTTTTATAAAGAATTTTATAGTATAAGCCCATTCTTGACAAGTCAACTATATGCTTCTATAATAATACTTGACTTGTCAAGAATAGGAGGTATTATGGAAAATCGTATATTAGGAAAAAGTATTGCCATTTTACATAGAAAAGAACAGAAATATATGACACAAATGATGAAAGAGTATGGGCTAGGATATTCGGATTATAATTTTTTATTTTATTTATCCGCAAATCCAGGTAGCAGTCAGAAGGAAATGTGTGAGAATATGGCAGTAGATGAAGCTCTTGCAGTAAGAACTATGAAGAAACTTCAGGAGCAGGGATTTGTTGAGAGAAAAAAATCAGAAGAACATGGAAGATCCTATGCCATTTATCTCACAGAAAAGGGAGAAAAAACCATTCCTCAAATGAGGAAGGCGCTTACAGTATGGTGGTCACAGGTGTTATCCGTATTGTCAGAGGAAGAACAACAGACTTTGATCGGAGGATTGGAAAAAATGGCATCCTATTCGGGGGAGGCGCTTCAAAATATAAAAGAACAGCAGGAGGAAAATTATGGAAAATAATCAGAATAACGCTTTGGGTACAGAACCCTTAGGAAGTTTGCTTGCCAGATTTGCAATTCCCAGTATTATTGCCATGTTGGTAAGTTCATTGTACAATATCGTAGATCAGTTTTTTATAGGCAGAAGTGTGGGGATGCTGGGAAATGCAGCTACCAATGTGGCATTTCCGCTTTCTATTACGTGTACGGCAATTTCTCTGTTATGCGGAATTGGGGGAGCAGCAAACTTTAATCTTTCTATGGGGCGAAAAGAAAAGGAAAAAGCTGTGAAATTTGCCGGCGGTGCAATCGGTATGATGCTTATTTTAGGCGTTATCCTTTGTATTGCAGCAGAACTTTTTCTGGAACCTTTGATGAGAATATTCGGGGCAACCGATCAAGTGCTGGATCATGCTCTGGTATACACGGGAATTACCGCGGTGGGATTTCCGTTTTTGATTGTTACTACAGGTGGAAGTAATCTGATCAGAGCTGATGGCAGTCCGAAGTTTTCCATGATGTGTACGCTGGTAGGAGCAATTATCAATACGGTATTGGATCCCTTGTTTATTTTTGTATTTGATATGGGGATGGCAGGAGCAGCCTGGGCAACCGTTATAGGACAGGTTGTATCCGGTGTGATGGTATTGGGATATTTATCCAGATTCAAAACAGTCCATATTCCGTTAAAGACTTTGATTCCATCAAGAGAAGCATGGTTCCCTGTTCTTTCGTTGGGAATTGCTCCTTTTTTAAATCAGATTGCTATGATGGTGGTTCAGATTGTTATGAATAATACACTGACACATTACGGAGCGAAGTCTTCTTATGGCAGTGACATCCCCCTAGCCTGCGCGGGTATTATTTCCAAGGTGGGAATGATCTTCTTTGCCATTGTTATCGGAATTTCCCAAGGAATTCAGCCTATTATCAGCTATAACTATGGAGCGAGAAAATATGATCGTGTAAAACTTGCTTATAAAAAAGCGGTAACAGCGGCTATAGGAATTTCTATTGTGGCGTTTTTATTATTCCAGTTGATGCCACGGCAGATTATTGGAATTTTTGGTTCGGGAAGTGAAGAATATTTTCTTTTCGCAGAGAAGTTTTTTAGGATCAATATGTTTTTTACCTTTATCAATGGTATTCAGCCTATCAGTGCAAACACATTTACATCTATTGGAAAAGCAGGAAAAGGTGTTTTTCTGTCCCTTACAAGACAAATCATCTTTCTGTTGCCAATGCTGATTATCCTTCCCCTGTTTATGGGAATTGACGGGGTAATGTTTTCAGCTCCTATAGCAGATGGCATTGCTGCGGTACTTTGTATTTTCTTTATTGTAAGGGAATTCAAGAATATGGGAAAAGAGAGGTAGAAGATGAGTACGTTTCTTGTTGTGATAATCATTGCAGTGGGAGTGGGAGCTGCCATAATAAAGATTCGAAAATCGAAAGGCTGCTGTGGAGGATGCGGAAACTGTTCCTGCACAGACTGTAAAGAAGCAGAGAAAAAATAAGAAGTTATGAAAAAACAACCATTAAGAGATGTGGAAAACATTCCTTAATGGTTGTTTTGGGTTGTGCATAAAAGTATGTTGAGAAAAGAAAAAAATTCTCAGAGTTTCTTTACAAACAGACAGCGGATGGCATTGAGTACCGCAATGATCATTACGCCTACGTCGGCAAAAATAGCCATATACATATTAACTTCTCCGAAGGCGCCTAATATGAGGCAGGCAAATTTAATCCCTAAGGCTAAAATAATATTCTGGTATACAATTCCCAGACATTTCCTTGAAATTTTTATTGCCTTTGAGATTTTTATAGGGTCATCATCCATTAGGACAATATCTGCAGCTTCAATAGCAGCGTCAGAACCCATGGCTCCCATGGCAATACCGATATCTGCTCTGGTTAAAACAGGCGCATCATTGATACCATCTCCCACAAAAGCTAACATTGATTTTCCATTTTTTTGAGATAATAATTCTTCAACCTTTGATACTTTATCGGCGGGGAGGAGTTCGCTGTAAACTTTATCAATTCCTAAGGAAGCGGAAACTTGTTCTGCTACTTTTCTTGCATCACCTGTTAACATTACAGTTTTATCAATTCCTGATTTTTTCAAAGCAGAAATGGCTTCTTTGGCATTCGGCTTTAACATATCAGAAATAACAATATGTCCCGCATATTTTCCATCTATAGCCATATGAATGATTGTTCCTGTACTGTGACAGTCTTTGTACTCGATATGAAGGTGCCGCATTAATTTATCATTTCCCGCAGCAACTTCTTTGCCATCAACTTTGGCAATTACGCCATTGCCGCTGATTTCCTGAATATCCTTGACACGGGAACGGTCAAGCTCTTTTCCATAAGCTCGTTGTAAGCTTTTACTGATAGGGTGTGAAGATGCACTTTCTGCTAAAGCGGCATATTCAATGAGCTTTTGATTTTCTAGTTCATTATGATGGATGCCGTTTACTTCAAACACACCTTGTGTAAGAGTCCCCGTTTTGTCGAAAACAACGGTTTTTACTTTAGAAAGTGTTTCAAGGTAATTGGAGCCTTTCACCAGAACACCAGCCTGACTTGCTCCTCCGATTCCAGCAAAGAAACTGAGAGGAATACTGATAACCAGCGCACAGGGGCAACTGATAATGAGAAAAGTCAAAGCTCTGTAGATCCAGGTACTCCAATCGCCGGAAAGTCCCAAAGCAATTATTCGTATAAGGGGTGGAAGGAGCGCCAGTGCAAGAGCGCTATAACATACAAAAGGCGTATAAACTTTTGCAAATCGGGAAATAAAGTTTTCAGATCTTGATTTTTTGGAACTGGCATTTTCTACCAGATCAAGAATTTTGGAAACTGTGGATTCGCCAAATTCTTTTGTTGTTTGAATTTTGAGTACGCCTGACATATTGATACAACCACTGATTATTTCATCTCCCACTTTGGCGTCCCGTGGAAGACTTTCTCCTGTCAAAGCGCTGGTATTTAAGGTAGAAGTACCTTCAAGAATAATGCCGTCAATGGGTACTTTTTCACCAGGCTGGACAACAATTACGCTGCCTATAGTAACTTCGTCTGGATCTACCTGCTCTAATACGCCGTTTTGTTCTATATTTGCATAGTCCGGGCGAATATCCATAAGTTCACTGATATTGCGGCGGCTTCTGCCAACAGCATAACCCTGGAACCATTCACCTACCTGATAGAAGAGCATAACAGCGATAGCTTCGAAATAATCTCCGTTGGAAGAAACAGCCAATATCATAGCGCCAACGGTTGCAACTGCCATAAGAAAGTTTTCGTCAAAAATCCGTCGATTCTTTATTCCAAGGAAAGCTTTTCTCAGTATGTCATAACCGATGACAAGATAATCCAGGAAGTAGAGTAAAAAGCGTACCAAACGTCCTGCGGATGGGAATAAATATTGATCGAGCTGCAGGAACATTTTGGCTGAAATAAATTGCAGTCCCAAAAGTATTGCTGATGCGATTAAAATACGCATCAGCATGTTCTTTTGCTTTTTTGTCATATTATTTTTAGGTTTGCGGGCTGCTATAAGAAATCCTGTTGCTGTTAAGACAACTGCGATAAGCAGTATATTTACAATTGTTTCTTGCATATTAAACAGTCCTTTCAAAATTGATATTTACAGAAAAATCTCACAATCCGGTTCTACTTTTTTACAGGCGGCGAGAACTTTTTCCATAACGTCCTGTGGTTTTTCTCCCTCTGCAAATTCCACGATCATTTTCTGTGTCATAAAGTTTACGGTTGCGTTTGCCACTCCAGCTGTTTTGCAAGTTACTTCTTCCATTAAGTTTGCACAGTTTGCGCAATCAACTTCGATTTTGTAAGTTTTTTTCATAGTAAAAAATCCTCCTGTAATTTTTTTAAATTAACGATTAAGCACTTGTTTAATTGTTATGATTGAAGTATAATGCAATTACAAAGAGAAGTCAATACAATAAAAATATTTTTTGATAAAAAAGAATAAAATTTTCAGGACTAAGAAAAGGAGATAGAGGTTATGGAAAAAAATAGATTGCCCCATGAACATGGTACACAGGCTGCTTCGGAAGGAATACAGAAAGAATTAGGGAATATTGAAAAATTTCAGTTGGTTGCAGATATTTTTAAACAATTGGGAGATATGACACGGGTTCGTCTGTTTTGGCTTTTGTGTCATTGTGAGGAGTGTGTGATCAATATTTCAGCTATGTTGAATATGTCCAGTCCTGCGGTGTCTCATCACTTGCGTCTTCTTCGAAGCAGCGGCTTGATCGTGTGTCGGCGGGAAGGAAAAGAGGTTTATTACCAGGCGGCAGATACGGAGCAAAGCAGACTTCTGCATAAAATGATCGAGCAGGTAATTGAGGTTACCTGCCCGCAAGAGTCTTAATATAAAATCTTTCAGGATTATGGAGAGGAAAAGTCAGATCGTAATTGATCTTGCAAAATTTTTATTTTGCGAAAATCTTCCTGCATCTGTGACAGTTTAGATGGATCTCGCAACACAGCGGAAGGGTGGTAAACAGCGGTGAGCCATGTGTTTTTTCGCTCCAGAAAAGTACCGTGTTCTCTGGTGATCCGGTAATCCGGACGGATAATTCTCTGTGCGGCAATGCGACCAAGACAGACAATGATTTTGGGGCGCAGGAGGGCGGTTTCGTATTTCAGATAGGGGATACAGGCTTCCTGTTCTTCAGGATAGGGATCTCTGTTTCCCGGAGGATGGCATTTCACAATATTTGTCAGATAGATTTCATCTCGTTTCATACCGATATCCGCTAATAAGCGGTCAAATAATTCTCCTGATTTTCCTGTAAAAGGAACCCCATCCCGATCTTCGTTTCTTCCGGGCGCTTCTGCAATAAAGAGTATTTGTCCATGTAAATTTCCCTTTCCCATAACAGAATGATTTCTTGTCTGGCAAAGGCTGCACCGGTGGCAATGATCTACAAATTCTTTTAATTCCTCATAATTGTACATACGCAATTCCATCCATTTCTTGATAAATTTATTATAGAACTTTTTTGGCTTTTGTCTATAGAAATGACAGGAGCTTTTTAATTTTACAAGAGAAAAGCATGGAACAATAGTACAAGATTTGTTATCATAGATTTATAATATTTGGTATGGATGAAGCTGATGCAGTTGCGTGGGAGGTAGTAGTATGGCGGTGATTGGAATTGATTTGGGAACTACAAATTCACTGGGAACAGTTTTCAGGGATAAGACGGTAGAACTGATACCAAATCGGTTTGGGTCTTTTTTAACACCCAGTGTAGTCAGTGTGTTGGAAGATGGGAGTGTTATTGTAGGAAAAATTGCAAAAGAACGTTTGATTACCCATCCGGAATCTACGGTATCTTCTTTTAAAAAGGAAATGGGAAGTGATAAGAAAATAGAATTGAAAAATAGAAAGTTTTTGCCGGAAGAATTAAGTAGTTTTGTGATTCGATCTATTGTAGAGGATGCAGAAAGCTATCTGGGAGAAAAAGTGGAAGAAGCGGTGATTTCTGTTCCGGCTTATTTCCATGATCGCCAGAGAGTAGCCACAAAACGGGCAGGAATGCTGGCTGGGATTCAGGTGCAGAGAATTATCAATGAACCAAGTGCGGCAGCATTGGCTTCTTACTATGACACCAAGGAGGAACAAATCTTTCTTGTGTTTGATTTTGGAGGCGGAACTTTGGATGTTTCTATCGTTGAATGTTTTGATACGATGGTAGAGATTCTTTCTGTTTCGGGTGATAACCATCTGGGAGGAGACAATTTTAATGAAATCATGGCAGAAAATTTCCTTAAAGAGCATAATATTCCGGAAAAAATGATTTCGCCAACAGAGAAAGCAGTTTTGGTAAAGCAGGCAGAAATCTGTAAACAGGAGCTTACCACTCAGGATGAAGCGAAAATGAGAGTAATGCTTCAAGGGACGGTTTATCAAAGTATATATACGAATGAAAGATTAATGGAAGAAAGTTCTTCGATTTTGGCAAGAATAAAAAAGGTACTGTCTCACGCGCTGCGAGACGGCAATTTACATATTCGTGACATTCATCAGGTAGTTATGGTAGGCGGTTCCAGTAAAATGCCTCTAATTCAATCGTATGTACAGCATCTTTTTCGGCAGGCGCCATTGGTAACAGAAAATTGTGATGAGATGATTGCCCGTGGTGTCGGTCTGGTCTGTGGGGTAAAGGAACGAGAAGAGGAAATGAAGGATTATATTCTTACGGATATTTGTCCATTTACTTTGGGAACGGATATTTGTAATTATGCCGATCCGGACCATCCTTATATGAGTCCTATTGTAGAAAGAAATACAACATTACCATGTTCCAGAGTACGACGTTTTTGTACAGCCTTTGATAATCAGACAAAAATTGAAATGAATATTCTGCAGGGAGAACATCCGTATGCGGAGGATAACATTTCTCTGGCAAAGATGAATATCCGAGTGCCGAAAAATAGAAAAGGAGAAGAGTCTGTAGATGTTCGTTTTACGTATGATATTAATGGAATTCTTATGGCGGATATAACAGTAGTTTCTACAGGTCAGAAGATTTCAAAAGTCATATCGGAATCTATGGATGAAAAAGAACTACAAAAGAGAATAAAAGAATTAGAAAAACTGAAAATTCATCCCAAGGATATTTCCGAAAATAAATATATTCTGGAGAAAATGAATGTGCTGTATGAAGAAGCTCCCATCCATATGAGGGAACAGATTCAGGGAGCGATTCGCTATTTTGAATATCTTCTGAATCAGCAGAATCCCCGTTCCATCAGGAAATATCGCAAATATCTGGAAGAGTTTATTACAGAGGTTGAAAGCCTTGATCCTTTTGGTGAAATGACGGAAATAACGGAATATGATGAGGAAGAGTGGGAGGACTGGCTGGAAGAAGAGGATGAAGAAGAGGGAGGGACAAAATGGATCAGTTAATTGCATATGAAATACTTGGATTACAGCCGGGGGCTTCCAGAGAAAGCATAAAAAAAGCATATGCAGAACTTTCTAAAAAATACCATCCGGAGGATTATCCAAGAGAATTTCAACAATTGAATGAAGCATACAGAATTTTAACGAGGGGAAGAAGGGAAGGCAGATACTCCGAAAATACTGAGCCTGTTTATACAAATGCACCGGAGAGACAGCCGGATCATCAGGAAACGCAGAAAAAATACGATTTTAGAAGCGTGAAGGAAGAAGAACAGGAAGGACAACAGGAAGAGCAAAAAGCATATGATTTTGAGGGAGTACTGGAAGAGGAAGCTGAGAGAGAGCAGGAAAAACTTCATGAGCTGACAATAAAAGCCCTGTATGAGATGCAGATTCTTTTAAGACCGGAATATTGTGAAAAGAGTAAACTTTTTCAATCCTTCTTTCAAAATCAGGAGTATCAGGATGTGGTGGAAACACCAGAGTTTTTGCAGGAATTTTCAAGGATGCTGCGTGAGACATCCCTGAAAAAAAGCATTTATAAGTACATTATTAATGTTTACCGGTTGAGAGGAAAAGATCCGAAAACACTGACTCCGCAAGAAGCAGCTCTTTATCATGTTTTGGATGAAAAATGTGGAATGAAATCGCATAATAAAGGAATCTGGTATGTGGGGATTCCGGCGGGTATCGTTGCCGGATTACGCAGTGGATTAAAAAGTGCGGGGCGTTTTAGTGTTGTGGCAACGGTATTGTTAGTTTCCTTTGTAATAATTTTTATGCTCGTAAAATTATATAGAAAATTGTATGAAAATCATTCCAATATTTTTTCTCAGAGTGTGATTGCCGGAATCATATTGGTTACACAGGTGATTGTTTTATTTACAGATTTGTATGGAATATTAACAGGGAATACCGACGGAGGTGTTCTGGTTGCCGTCTTTTTATTCTTCGGTTCAGGAATATGGTTACTTGTTTTGGGAATCGCAGGGATCATGAAGAAGATAAAACAGCGCTATAGAAAATAAAGAAAGGTACAGGTAGATAAAAATGGAAAATAAATTGGAACAGTTAAGAGGACATTTGATAGTATCCTGTCAGGCGCTTCCTCACGAACCGCTACATTCTTCTTTTATTATGGGAAGAATGGCGAAAGCGGCAAAAGAGGGAGGCGCGATGGGGATACGTGCCAATACAAAAGAAGACATTACGGAGATTAAGAAGAATGTGGAACTTCCCATTATAGGAATTGTAAAGAGAGACTATCCGGACAGTCAGGTGTATATTACACCAACTATGAAAGAAGTGGATGAACTGCTGGAGGTAAAACCGGAGATCATAGCAATAGACGCCACAATATCTTTAAGACCGGAGGGAAGATCTTTAGATGATTTTTATTTTGAAATAAGAAAAAAATATCCTAGGCAGCTTTTAATGGCAGACTGTTCTACTGTGGAGGAGGCGCTCCACGCAGATGCGTTGGGATTTGATTTTATTGGAACCACACTGGTAGGATATACGGAACAAAGTAAGGGAGACAGGATAGAAGAGAATGATTTTGAAATCATTCGGAAAATTTTACAGGCTGTACATCATCCGGTTATTGCTGAAGGAAATATTAACACACCGGAGAAAGCAAGGCGTGTTATTGAATTGGGATGTTATAGTGTGGTGGTCGGTTCTATTATTACCCGTCCACAACTGATCACAAAATCATTTACGGAGGAAATGAAAAAAGCAGACAGGTACTGCAAAAATCAGGAATGAACAGGAGTTATGTATGAAAACCTATATTTGTATTGATATTGGGGGCACGTCTGTGAAGTACGGATTGATACAGGAAGACGGTATATTTCTTACCACGGGAAGTATACCTTCCGAAGCCATGAAATACGGCGGTCCCGGTATTATGAAAAAAACAGAGCATATCATAGAAGAGTTTCTGAAAGATTATCAGCCGGAGGGAATCTGTATTTCCACAGCCGGAATGGTGGATTGGAAGGAAGGAAAAATCCTCTATGCGGCGCCTTTGATTCCGGATTATACAGGAACAGAAATAAAGAAAATCATAGAAGAAAGATTTCATTTACCCTGCGAAGTGGAAAATGATGTAAATTGTGCAGGATTGGCAGAGGATTTTTCAGGAGCTGCAAAAGGAAGCAGAATCAGTGTATGTCTGACTGTGGGAACAGGAATCGGCGGCGCTGTCATTATCGATCATCAAGTGTTTCACGGATTTTCCGGAAGCGCCTGCGAAGTGGGATATATGCATCTTCCGGGAGGAGATTTTCAGGATTTGGGCGCCAGCAGTATTCTGGTAAAAAAAGTTGCATCCTATAAAGGGATATCTTTAGAAAAAATAGATGGGAAATATGTTTTTGAACAGGCGAAACAAGGAGACAGGGATTGTATAAAAGCAATTGAGGAAATGTGCGATATTCTGGGCATGGGCATTGCGAATATTTGTTATGTGATCAATCCGGAAGTGGTAGTTTTAGGCGGGGGGATCATGGCGCAAAAAGAGTATCTTAGAGAACCGTTAGAAAAAAGTATCCGTCGATATCTCCTTCCTACAGTAGCAAAACATACCCGATGGGAGTTTGCCTATCATGAAAATCATGCGGGCATGATTGGAGCTTTTTGTCATTTCAAACGGAAGAAAGAAATAAAATATAATTGAAGAAATTAAAGAGCAGAAAGAAATAAAATGTAAGAATATTTTAATGAAAACGACGTATTTTTTTATTCCTTTTTTATTTCATCAGTAGTATAATTGCCACAAACATCATACTATGGGAGGTAATCATCATGGAAAATAATACAGTGGATACCAGCAGAGATAATAAATTAATTCTGGCAATTTTACAGGAAGAAGATTATGATCAGACCGTGGAGATGCTAAATGAGAAAAACTTCTTTGTTACGAAGCTCAGTTCCAGCGGCGGTTTTTTGAAAAAGAAAAATGTTACTATCATGATTGGTGTAGAAGAGGAGAGACTTCCTGAAGTAACAGCAATTTTGGAAAAATATGCGGGAAAACGTAAGATTACCACATATACGATGACATCTTCCGGAGCAGAGGTCAGAGGAATCAATGCGGGAGTGACCATTCCGGTTGAAAAACAGGTGGGAGGAGTAACGATGTTTACTCTGAGCATGGATTCTTTGAAAAAATTCTGAGAAATATTGCCGTTGTTTCTTTTGTTGACTGAATGAATACAATGTTTTATACTTTGTATTGAAATGTGAGAGAGGAACGGAAACGGTATGAATTATATAGTCTTTGATCTGGAATGGAATCAGTGTCCATATGGAAAAGGACAGGAGAATGAGAGAATTCCCTTTGAAATTATTGAAATAGGCGCAGTAAAATTAAATAATGAGAAGCAGATCATAGATCAATATCATGTATTGATTCAGCCGAGAGTGTACAAAAAGCTTCATTTTCGTACAAAAGAGATTATTCAACTGGAGATGAAAGATCTGGAAAATGGAGTGGCTTTTTATAAGGCTGTCCGGGAGTTTCTGAAGTGGTGTGGAGAAGAGTACCGTTTTTGTACCTGGGGAAATTCTGACCTTTTGGAACTTCAGAGAAATATGAAGTATTACGGAGTTTTGCAGTTGTTAAAGGGTCCTTTGGCTTTTCTTGATGTGCAGAAGTTGTTTAGTCTGGATTATGAAGACGGTGAGAGCAGAAAGTCTTTGGAATATGCGGTGGACTTTTTGCATTTGGAGAAGAAACAGGATTTTCACAGAGCATTGGCAGACGCCTGGTATACTGCCCAGGTATTTATGAAGATCGATCAGGAGATAGCGGATCAGTTTTATTCTATTGACTGTTATCAGAATCCGAAGAAAAAAGAAGAAGAAATCCATGTTATCTATCCCGGATATGAAAAATATATATCCAGAGAATTTCCCAGTAAGGAAGACGCTATGCTGGATAAAGAAATTACCAGCAGCAGATGTTTCCTTTGTGGAAAGAATGTGAGAAAGAAAATCCGCTGGTTTGCCAGTGGACAGAAAAACTATTATTGTCTGGCGTATTGTCCCAGACATGGATGGCTGAAAGGGAAGATCCGCATGAAAAAGACCGAAAAGGGAGATGTGTTTGCGGTGAAGACCATGAAGCTGACAGATGAAGCGGAGGCTTTACAGATTAAAGAAAAAAAGGAAGAGATTAAAAGAAAGAGGAAGGAAAAAAGGAAACAGGAAAAGAAAAATTCAGGCTGAGCCTGAGAAAAAGAGAAGGGGGAAAATATGAAAAAACAAAGCAGCAACGGACGGGATCAGTTTCGAAGCAGGCTGGGATTTATCATTGCCTGTATTGGTTCGGCTGTAGGAATGGGAAATATATGGATGTTTCCCTATCGTACAGGGACCTTTGGTGGAGCTGCCTTTTTGATACCATATTTTATTTTTGTGGTGCTTTTAGGATTCTCCGGTGTGATCGGAGAGATGGCTTTTGGAAGAGGAATGAAAACAGGACCTATGGGAGCATTTACCCGGGCGATGGAACTTCGGTTTGGAAAAAAAGGAAGGGTTCCAGGTAAATTGATTGGCGCTGTTCCGGTGATCGGCTCTTTGGGAATTGCCATTGGCTATTCTGTGGTTGTAGGATGGTTTTTAAAGTATTTGTTTGCAGCAGTGACGGGAACTCTTATAAAAGTGGAGGATATGGGAGCATACTTTGGTGAACTGGCTGTAGATTTTGGAAGTGTAGGCTGGCAGCTTCTTGGACTGGGTATCACATTTATCATTATGATTCTGGGAGTAACCAGAGGAATTGAAAAGATGAATAAGGTGATGATGCCCGTATTTTTTCTCTTCTTTGTGATCCTTTTGGTGAGAGTGGTTACTTTGCCGGGAGCAATAGAAGGCTTTCAGTATATGTTTGTACCACAGTGGGAACAACTGGGAAATGTAAAAACCTGGGTCTATGCATTGGGGCAGGCTTTCTTTTCTCTGTCGCTGGCAGGTTCAGGAACCATTGTATACGGAAGTTATCTGAAGAAAGATGCAGATGTGGTCAGTTGTGCTAAAAATGTGGCGTTTTTCGATACCTGTGCAGCGCTGTTGGCAGGAATGGTAGTTATTCCGGCAGTATTTGCTTTTGGACTGGATGTTTCCAGCGGTCCGCCGCTGATGTTTATTACTCTTCCGGCAGTATTTCAGCAGATGCCCTTTGGCGGTGTATTTGCAGTGATTTTCTTTGTGGCAGTTTTATTTGCGGCGATCACTTCTTTGATGAATCTTTTTGAAACACCGATTGAAGCGCTGGAAAATCAACTGAAGATATCCAGAGGAGCAGCAGTGGCGATAATTGCACTGATTTCTGCTGTGATTGGGATTTTTATTGAAAGCGGAGATTCTGTAGGTGCCTGGATGGATGCAGTATCTATTTATATTATTCCTCTGGGAGCGTTGCTGGCAGGAATTATGTTCTTTTGGGTATGTCCGAAAGGTTATGCCAGAGAACAGGTGGAAATGGGAAGAGAAAAGTCACTGGGAAAATGGTTTGAGCCGGTAACCAGATATGTTTTTGTGGGGATTACCTTAGTGGTTTACGTGCTGGGCATTTTCTTTGGTGGAATTGGATGAGAAATATTTTACATGAAGAATTTAATAAAGGAGGCTGCAACTCGTTTTGAGCTGCGGCCTCCTTTTAAAGTAAGATCATCTGCTTTTTTTTCTTCTTTTCCGTTTCCTTCTTTTGTGTAACAGTATGATTTCCATAATAATTACTACGACTAGAAGCAAAATGAGAAGATAAACATAAACAGGAATTTGTTTAAACAGGTTTGTTGTAGTTGCTATATTGGGAAATTTTATCGCTTCAGATGAATCGACAGAAGAACTTTCTTTGCCGGAAGCATCTGAAACAGGAGATAAAAGTTTCCGAATGGCTGTATCAGATATGGATTCTTGTCCTACCTGATATTGGTTATACAGATAAGTTCTGGTAATGGCGCCTTCAGTGAGGGCAGGAACTGTCTGTATCTGTTCTGCTGTTGCCGTCATAGGTATGGTGGCAGAGCAGCTTAATCGAAGATTATCTACAGTACACGGTTCGCCAAAGTAAATGGAAGGATATAAAAACTTTGCATCGGCACAGGAGCTGCGGGAGTGGATAGAGATATTCTGAAAGTTTTGAAATCCGTAATCCAACATGGCAGCAGTATCCGCATAAATCTGAGGACCATTCGTTCTAAGAGAGACACATACAAGTTTTCGATTGTCCCGTTCGGCATAAGTAACCAGTGTATTCAAAGCTGCCTGTGTAAATCCTGTTTTTCCTCCTGTACAGCCTTCATAAAAATAATCTTTTTCCGGGAGCATTTTATGATGATTGCTAAGCCAGCGCTGTTCTCCACAGACGTTTGTGGTAGGAATGCAGTAAATATTGGTCTGGCAGACCTTACGGAAAGTAGGGTTGGCATAAGCAGCCTTGGCAATCAAAGCCATATCATGGGCGGTGGTGTAATGGTTTTCATCCGGCAAACCGTTGGGATTGGTAAAATGCGTGTTGGTACATCCCAGTTGAGCAGCTTTTTGATTCATAAGTTCTACAAAAGCCTCTACACTGCCGCTGATATGTTCTGCTACAGCAAGACAAACCTCATTGGCAGATTCCAGCATCATACCATACAGGCAATTTTCCATGGATAAAATTTCACCTACTCGAATACCGATATGGGAACTGTTGCGTTCAATACCAAAGATAGCGTTTTCTGAGAAATGAACCCTCTCATCCAGGCGGGAATTTTCGATAGCCACCAAAGTTGTGAGAATCTTGGTAATGCTGGCAGGATATTTTGTAACATCCATATTTTTAGAATACAGGAAAGTCCCACTGTCAAGATCCATAACTACAGCGGATTCTGCCCACACAGCCGGTCCCTGTGGCCAGTCAGGAATATCGTTTGTCTGAATCGGTTCAAAGTAAGCGTCCGGTTCCAGACGTTCCGGTGGGGTTTCTTCTCCTGCGGTATTCTCATCGGAAACTTCAGAAGAAGATTCCTGTTCCTGAGATACAACATTTTCTTCAGTTGCAGAAACAACTGTAGGAATCAGAAGACACAGGATAACCAGACAGGATAAATGTCGAAGTAATCTTGAAAAAAATTTGTTATACATAATGAGCTCCTTGAGTTCTTGTTAAAATAAGGTATTAAGGTCAAAAGAATCGACCACATACTAATGCCCATTATATCACGATTCGACAGAAAGATACAATTGGAACTATGTTCATATTTTGAACATAGGATTTGTAAATATTGCCGTAGGCAATCGGGGATGAATTTTGGCTTGTTGCTGTGAACGGAGTGAACAGTAACCGTATTGCCAGAGGAAAATGAAATCTGTAAGTTACTTTGTTGACACGATTTTTTTCCGGTGTTATACTGAGAAGGTAAAAACAGGGGAGCTTGTAATGGCAGGCTGAGAGGAAGTCATCAACTTCGACCCTTTACCTGATACGGATAATGCCGTCGTAGGAAGTCATAGTTGTTGATTTTTTTCGAGATTTCGGAGATGCCGTATATGGTATCTCCTTTTTTGTACCTTTTTGTCGGTTTTGGGGGTGCCATAGCTAGGATGTTTCCCTAAAATCAAAAAGGATAGGAGTGTTTGAAAGTGAAAGAGAATCGAACAAAAAAATTGTGTGTGGCAGGTATTTTGTGTGCAGTGGCAGTGGTGGGGAGTATGTTTTCCATTCCTGTATTTGGCAGTAAGTGTGCGCCGGTACAGCATATGGTAAATATTCTGTGTGCAGTTCTTCTGGGACCCTGGTATGGGGTGGCGGTGGCATTTGGCGCCAGTCTGATCCGAAATCTGATGGGATTGGGAAGTTTATTGGCTTTCCCGGGAAGTATGTTTGGCGCACTTCTTTGTGGTATGGCTTACTGGAAGTTTAAAAATATCCCTGTAACATTGTTTGCGGAAGTGTTTGGAACAGGAATTCTGGGAGGTCTTTGTGCTTATCCGGTAGCCATCGCCTTGATGGGAGTATCTGCGGGAGAAGTTGCATTTTATGCTTATGTGATTCCATTTCTTGTATCCACGGTGGGCGGAGCCTTGTTATCCGCAATTTTAATCGGAGCGCTGAGAAAAACTGGGATTTTGGAAAGTTTTCAGGCTTCTGTACAGTAAGTGGGTCAGGAGGATGTTGCAATGTTGAAGGAAATTCTGGAAGAGGTGAGAAAAAAGGAGCCGTTAATCCACAATATAATGAATCGGGTATCGATAAATGACTGTGCCAATCTTTTACTTGCCTGCGGAGCCTCTCCTATCATGGCGGATGAGGAGGGGGAGGTGGAAGAAATCACTGCTTCCAGCGCCGGGTTGGTGTTAAATATGGGAATGCTCAGTCGGCGTGTGATTCCGGCTATGATGAAAGCAGGAATCAAAGGGAATGAAAGGGGGATTCCGGTGATTTTAGATCCGGTGGGAGCCGGAATTTCCTCTTTTCGCAGAGAAACTGTGGAGAAGATGAAAGAAGTCATACATTTTTCGGTGATCCGGGGAAATGCTTCAGAAATCAGGGCTTTATCGGGAAATACAGAAAATGGTAAGGGAGTGGATGCAGCTTCTGATGATCGGGTAACAGAAGAAAATGTGGGACAAATGGTGGAAATTGCCAGGGAATGTTCAAAGAAGATGAATTCCGTTGTGATCCTCACAGGTACTATAGATGTGGTAACGAATCAGGAAGAAAGTTTTCTCGTTTTAAACGGTCATCCTATGATGAAAAAAGTTACCGGTACAGGCTGCCAGCTTTCTGCACTCACCGCAGCGTATGTGTCTGTCTGTCCCGATAAACCTCTGGAAGCGGCTCTTGCAGCAGTCTGTGCTATGGGGGTTGCGGGAGAAAAAGCATATGGTCGCATGAGACCGGAAGATGGCAGTGGTTCCTACAGAATGTATCTGATGGATGGAATGTATCAGTTAAACGGAGAAGAACTGGAACGATATGCCAGATACAGAAAATGGAAATCTTGAGAAGGGAAAAAGAGGAAAAATGAAGATCAAACCAGAAATGCTGCGGGTTTATGGAGTGACAGATGCAAGTTGGACAGGGCGCTTTACTTTGTTAGAACAGGTGGAGCAGGCGTTGAAAGGCGGGGTCACTTGTATACAGTTTCGGGATAAGCAACTGGAAAATGACGCTTTTTTACAAGAAGCAAAGAAAATGAAATTGTTATGTGAGAAATATCATGTTCCCCTTATCATAAACGATCATGTGGATATTGCTGTTCGGTGTGGAGCAGATGGCGTGCATGTGGGGCAGAAAGATATGGAAGCAAAAGAAGTGCGAAAATTAGTGGGAGAAAAGATGATTATTGGTGTTTCGGCGCGGACGGTAGAGCAGGCAATCCAGGCAGAACAGGCGGGAGCCGATTACCTGGGTGTGGGAGCCGTTTTCGGAACATCTACCAAAATGGATGCGGAAAAGATTTCTCTGGAGAGATTAAAGGATATTTGTCAGGCGGTAAAAATACCTGTAGTAGCCATCGGAGGAATTCAAAAGGACAACTTTCCAGAATTGGCGGGAACAGGAGTGGCAGGAGCAGCTTTGGTGTCTGCTATTTTTTCCGCACAGGATATTGAAGAAGAATGTCGAAAATTGAGAAATATTTCTGAACAAATTGTCTGTAAATCCTGAAAAGGATTTCAGAAGCGGCAGGTTGGGGGCACCACTTTCTGTCGCTCAATAAAATGATGTTGGAGTCAAAATATGTGAAAAGGAGAACAATATGAGAACAGCATTATCAATCGCCGGAAGTGATTCCAGCGGAGGCGCCGGTATCCAGGCAGATTTGAAAACAATGACCATGAATGGGGTTTTTGGGATGAGTGCAGTTACTGCATTGACAGCTCAAAATACAACCGGTGTAACAGGCATTATGGAGGTAACTCCAGAATTTTTAAAACAGCAGCTAGAAGCGGTGTTTGAAGATATTTTTCCGGATGCGGTGAAAATCGGAATGGTTTCTAATGGGGAATTGATTCGTGTAATTGGAGAATGTCTTAAAAAGTATGGAGCCAAGAATATAGTGGCAGATCCGGTGATGGTGGCTACCAGTGGTTCTAAATTAATGAAAACAGAGGCTATCGCAATTTTGCAGAAAGAGATTTTTCCTCTGGCAGATCTGGTAACACCGAATATCCCGGAAGCGGAGATTCTGGCGGGGATTTCCATAAAAAATGTGGAGGATATGAAAAGAGCTGCAAAGATTATCGGTGACGCCCATGGATGTGCCGTATTGGTAAAGGGAGGACACAGTCTGAACGATGCCAACGATCTGTTGTATCAAAAAGGGACGTATCGGTGGTTTGAAGGAAAGCGGATCAATAACCCGAATACTCATGGAACGGGATGTACTTTATCAAGCGCTATTGCTGCGAATCTGGCAAAAGGATTTTCTATGGAGAACTCGGTGGAACGGGCAAAGGAATATATTTCCGGAGCGCTGGAAGCTATGCTGGATCTGGGCAAGGGCAGTGGTCCAATGAATCATGGATTTTGTTTACAGGGAAAATTTGCAAAGGAGGAATTATTATAATGTATCATACACAGATGGAAGCTGCGAAAAAGGGAATTATTACAGAGGAAATGAAAATCGTGGCAAAAAAAGAATATCGCACAGAAGAAGAAATCAGAGAATGGGTAGCAAAGGGACAGGTGGCGATTTGCGCCAATAAGCATCACAAATGTTTGGATCCCAATGGAGTAGGTTCTATGCTGCGGACAAAAATCAATGTGAATCTGGGAGTTTCCAGAGATTGTAAGGATTATGATATTGAGATGAAAAAAGTTATGGCAGCAGTGGATATGGGAGCAGAAGCTATCATGGATCTTTCTTCTCATGGGAATACGCAGCCGTTCAGAAAGAAATTGACCAGCGAATGTCCGGCAATGATTGGAACTGTTCCGGTGTATGACAGTGTGATACATTATCAGAGAGACCTTGCCACTCTGACGGCAAAAGATTTTATCGATGTTATTCGTCTTCATGCAGAAGATGGGGTGGATTTTGTGACTCTTCACTGTGGAATTACAAGAAAAACTATTGAGCAGATCAAACAACACAAGAGAAAAATGAACATTGTATCCCGAGGAGGTTCTCTGGTATTTGCTTGGATGAGTATGACAGGAGAAGAAAATCCGTTTTATGAATATTATGATGAAATTCTGGAAATCTGCCGAGAGCATGACGTAACTATTTCTCTGGGAGATGCCTGTCGTCCCGGGTGTCTTGCGGATGCTAGCGATGTATGTCAGATTGAAGAACTGGTTCGGTTAGGCGAACTGACAAAGAGAGCTTGGGAAAAGGATGTACAGGTTATGGTGGAAGGACCGGGACATATGCCCTTAGATCAGATTGCTGCAAATATGAAATTACAGCAGACGATTTGTATGGGAGCTCCTTTTTATGTACTGGGACCTATTGTTACTGATATTGCACCGGGATATGATCATATCACTGCAGCGATTGGAGGTGCAGTTGCCGCATCAGCAGGAGCAGCTTTTCTGTGTTATGTAACGCCAGCAGAACATTTGGCTCTTCCCAATGTGGATGATGTAAAACAGGGAATTATTGCATCGAAAATAGCGGCGCATGCGGCAGATATAGCTAAGAAAGTTCCTCATGCACAGGATATGGATGACAAAATGGCAGACGCCAGAAGGACATTTGACTGGGAGCAGCAGTGGGAATGTTCTATGGATCCGGAAACGGCTAAGAGAATTCGTGATGAAAGAAAACCGGAAATAGAGGATAGTTGTTCCATGTGCGGAAAATTCTGTGCAGTGAGAAGTATGAACAAGGCTTTAAGCGGAGAATATATCGATATTTTGTAATAATTCGCCGGGGAAGCCTTGACAATGTTACTGAAATATCATTATAATGTTCTCTATAAAAACGAAGACGGAGACAGTAATCTGGATTTTAAAGGTTCAGCGAGCCGGGGAAGGTGGAAGCCTGGTACGAGTAGAAGCAGATGAAGATCACTCCCGAGTTGCTATCTGAAGGATTCCCGGATCATGACAGAATAAATGGAAGAGAAAAAGGGAAGTTCAGTAGGAGATGCCGGATTTCCTCCGTTAAAAGGAAGGTGTATCGGTGTAAAAACCTGTATGCTGTAAGAGGTGGTATAACGATGGTATTTTGCCCTCGTCCTGTTACAGGACGAGGGTTTTTTTGAATATTATTATTAAAGGAGGTTTTCTGCCATGTATCAGAAAGTGTCAACCAATCTGAATTTCGTGGAGAGAGAAAAAAACACAGAACAATTCTGGAAAGAAAACCATATTTTTGAAAAAAGTATGGAACAGCGTAAACAGGGAGAGACATATACATTTTATGATGGTCCTCCGACAGCAAATGGTAAACCACACATTGGTCATGTATTGACTCGTGTAATCAAAGACATGATTCCCCGTTATCGTACCATGAAAGGCTATATGGTTCCCAGAAAAGCAGGATGGGATACACATGGACTTCCGGTAGAGTTGGAAGTAGAGAAACTGTTGGGACTGGATGGAAAAGAACAGATTGAAGAATACGGTCTGATTCCATTTATCGATAAATGTAAAGAAAGTGTCTGGAAATATAAAGGTATGTGGGAAGATTTTTCTTCTACTGTTGGTTTCTGGGCAGATATGGATGATCCTTATGTAACATATCATGACGATTATATTGAATCTGAATGGTGGGCATTAAAGCAGATCTGGGATAAAGGACTGCTGTATAAAGGATTTAAGATTGTACCGTATTGTCCTCGATGTGGAACGCCTCTGTCTGCTCAGGAAGTTGCACAGGGCTATAAAGATGTAAAAGAACGTTCTGCAGTAGCACGCTTTAAGGTGGTAGGAGAAGACGCTTATATTCTGGCATGGACCACAACGCCGTGGACACTGCCTTCTAATGTGGCTCTCTGTGTGAATCCGGAAGAAACATACGCAAAAGTAAAAGCCTGTGACGGATATACCTACTATATGGCAGAAGCGCTTCTGGACACTGTTTTAGGTTCTTTGGAGAGAGAAGAAGGAACACCAGCGTATGAAGTACTGGAAACTTATACCGGTAAAGATCTGGAATATAAAGAGTATGAGCCGTTATATAATTTCAAAAAATTAAATAAAAAAGCGTATTATGTAGTATGCGATACCTATGTAACACTTACAGACGGTACTGGCGTAGTTCATATTGCACCGGCATTTGGTGAAGATGACAGTAAAGTAGGACGTAAATACGATCTGCCGTTTTTACAGTTAGTAGATGAAAAAGGTGAAATGACAGAAGAAACTCCATGGGCAGGAACTTTCTGTAAGAAAGCAGACCCGGAAGTATTAAAAGATCTGGATTCCAGAAAACTTCTGTTCTCCGCGCCGAAGTTTGAGCATAGTTATCCCCATTGTTGGAGATGTGATACTCCACTGATCTATTATGCGAGAGAATCCTGGTTCATTAAAATGACCGCAGTAAAAGAAGACCTGATTCGCAACAACAATACCATCAACTGGATTCCGGAAAGCATTGGTAAAGGACGTTTTGGAGACTGGCTGGAAAATGTTCAGGATTGGGGTATTTCCAGAAACCGTTACTGGGGAACACCATTAAATATCTGGGAATGTGAATGTGGTCATATGCATTCTATCGGAAGCCGTCAGGAATTATTTGAAATGAGTGGTGATGAGAGAGCAAAAACAGTAGAACTCCATCGTCCATATATCGATGAGATCACGATCAAGTGTCCGGTTTGCGGAAAACCAATGCATCGTGTACCGGAAGTTATTGACTGCTGGTTTGATTCAGGAGCAATGCCTTTCGCACAGCATCATTATCCGTTTGAAAATAAAGAATTGTTTGAGCAGCAGTTCCCGGCACAGTTTATTTCCGAGGCAGTTGACCAGACTCGTGGATGGTTCTATTCTCTGTTGGCAGAATCTACACTTCTGTTTAATAAAGCGCCTTATGAAAATGTTATCGTTTTGGGACATGTGCAGGATGAAAACGGACAGAAGATGAGTAAATCCAAAGGAAATGCAGTGGATCCTTTTGATGCACTGGAAACTTACGGAGCAGATGCAATCCGTTGGTATTTCTACATCAACAGCGCTCCCTGGCTGCCTAATCGTTTTCATGGAAAAGCAGTACAGGAAGGTCAGAGAAAATTCATGAGTACGCTGTGGAATACGTATGCATTCTTTGTACTGTATGCCAATATTGATGAATTTGATGCGACAAAATATACCTTGGATTATGATAAATTATCCGTTATGGACAAATGGCTGCTGTCGAAGCTGAATACAGTGATTCAGACAGTAGACGATCATCTGGGTAATTACCGGATTCCGGAGGCAGCAAGAGCGCTTCAGGAATTTGTGGATGATATGAGTAACTGGTATGTAAGAAGAAGCCGCGAGCGTTTCTGGGCAAAAGGAATGGAGCAGGATAAAATCAATGCATATATGACATTATATACCGCATTAGTTACAATCTCCAAAGTTGCAGCGCCTATGATTCCGTTCATGACAGAAGATATCTACAGAAATCTGGTTTGCAGTCTGGATAAGAATGCACCGGAAAGTGTTCATCTGTGTGATTTCCCAGTGGCAAAACAGGAGTGGATCGATAAAGAACTGGAAGAAAATATGGATCATCTACTGGATATTGTTGTTATGGGTCGTGCATGCAGAAACAACGCCAATATTAAAAACCGCCAGCCGATTGCAAAAATGTTTGTAAAGGCTCCCTACGAACTTTCTGAATTCTACACAACGATCATTGCGGATGAATTAAATGTGAAAGCAGTAGAATTTACTGATAATATTGAGAACTTTATTTCTTATAATTTCAAACCACAGCTTAAGACAGTGGGACCAAAATACGGCAAATTATTGAATGGTATCCGTCAGGCTCTTAGCGAACTGAATGGAAACCAGGCAATGGCCGAACTGAGAGCTGAAGGGGAATTAAAACTTGACATTAACGGTAATGAAGTTGTATTATCAGAAAGTGACCTGCTGATCGAAACAGCTCAGATGGAAGGATATGTAACTGAGTCTGATAATGAGATCGCAGTTGTATTGGATACAAATCTTACTCCGGAGCTGATCGAAGAAGGTTTCGTAAGAGAAATCATCAGTAAAATCCAGACGATGAGAAAAGAAGCCGGATTTGAGGTTATGGATAAGATTCATGTGTTTGTGAAAGACAACCAGGTTATTAAAGACGTGATGAAAACACATGCCGAAGAGATTCAATCAGAGGTATTGGCAGAGGATATTCTGTTTGATACCGTGCAGGGTTATGAAAAATCCTGGAATATCAATTCTCAGGAAGTAACTCTTGCAGTAGAAAAAATAAATCAATAAAGAGAAAAAAGAGGGGATAGAGCACAAAATGCCCTGTACCCTCTTTTCCGTGCGATTGAATGAGGAGGTAACGATGTTAGACAGTCATTTCAAAAAGGAAGAATTTAAAAACAGCGTAAAAGAAAATGTAAAAATGCTTTATCGTAAGACAATTGATGAAGCTACCCAGGAGCAGGTATTTCAGGCTGTATCTTTGGCAGTAAAAGATGTGGTAATTGACAACTGGTTACTGAGCCAGAAACAGTATGAGAAAGATGATCCGAAGATCGTCTACTATCTGTCCATGGAATTTTTGATGGGTCGTGCATTGGGCAACAACCTGATCAACCTGACAGCATACAAAGAAGTAAAAGAAGCTTTGGTAGAACTGGGATTTGATCTGAATGTGATTGAAGATCAGGAGCCAGATCCAGCTTTAGGTAACGGTGGTCTGGGAAGACTTGCAGCTTGTTTTCTGGATTCTCTGGCAACACTGGGATATTGTGCATATGGATGCGGTATCCGTTATCGCTATGGTCTGTTTAAACAGAAAATTGAAAATGGTTATCAGGTAGAAGTACCGGATAACTGGCTGAAAAATGGCTATCCATTTGAACTGCGCCGTCCGGAATATGCAAAAGAAGTAAAATTCGGCGGATATGTAAAAGTAGTGTATGATCCTGCAACAGGAAGAAACCATTTCGTGCAGGAAGGATATCAGTCTGTAATGGCAATTCCTTATGATATGCCTATCGTAGGATATAATAATAAAATTGTTAATACCCTGAGAATCTGGGATGCAGAACCGATTACAGATTTCCGTCTGGATCTGTTTGATAAAGGGGAATACCACAAAGCAGTAGAGCAGGAAAATCTGGCAAAAACAATCGTAGAAGTTCTTTATCCTTGTGACGATCACTATGCAGGAAAGGAACTGCGTCTGAAACAGCAGTATTTCTTTGTGTCTGCAAGTATTCAGGCAGCTATTGAGAAATTTAAGAAAACTCACAGCGATCTTCATGATCTGCCAAAGAAAGTAGTATTCCAGTTAAATGATACCCACCCAACTCTGACAGTAGCAGAATTGATGCGTATCCTGTTGGATGAAGAAGGCATGACATGGGAAGAAGCATGGGAAATCACAACTCATACCTGTGCGTATACAAATCATACGATTATGGCGGAAGCTCTTGAAAAATGGCCTATCGAGCTGTTCTCCAAACTGCTTCCTCGTGTATATCAGATCGTGGAAGAGATTAACCGCAGATTTATTCTGGAAATCCAGAGCAAATATCCGGGAAATCAGGAAAAAATCAAAAAAATGGCAATCATTTATGATGGTCAGGTTAAGATGGCTCATCTGGCAATCGCAGGTGGTTTCTCTGTAAACGGTGTTGCAAGACTGCATACAGAAATTCTGAAAAAAGAAGAATTAAGAGATTTCTACGAGATGTATCCGGAGAAATTCAACAATAAAACAAATGGTATCACACAGAGACGTTTCCTTCTTCATGGAAATCAGTTGCTGGCTGACTGGATTACCGATCACATTGGCGATGGCTGGATCACCAACCTGTCAGAATTGTCAAAACTGAAAGTATATGCAGATGATAAGAAAGCTCTGCAGGAATTCATGAATATCAAATACCAGAATAAAGTGCGTCTGGCAAAATACATCCAGGAGCATAATGGTATTGAAATCAATCCACATTCTATTTTTGATGTTCAGGTTAAGAGACTTCATGAATACAAACGTCAGTTGATGAATATTCTCCACGTTATGTATCTGTATAACCAGATCAAAGAACATCCGGAGATGGATTTCTACCCAAGAACATTTATTTTCGGCGCAAAAGCAGCAGCAGGATATCGTCGCGCAAAACAGACAATCAAGCTGATCAATGCTGTGGCAGACGTAATCAACAACGACGCTTCTATTAACGGCAAACTGAAAGTTGTATTTATTGAAAACTACCGTGTATCTAATGCAGAGATGATCTTTGCAGCAGCAGATGTATCCGAGCAGATTTCTACTGCAAGTAAAGAGGCATCCGGTACAGGAAACATGAAGTTCATGTTGAACGGTGCGCCTACTCTGGGAACTATGGATGGTGCAAACGTGGAAATCGTAGAAGAAGTAGGAAAAGAAAACGCATTCATCTTTGGTCTGTCCTCTGATGAAGTTATCAACTACGAAAACAATGGCGGATACGATCCAATGCAGTACTTCAACAACGATCCAGATATCCGTAACGTACTGATGCAGTTGATCAATGGAACATACTCTCATGGAGATTTCAATATGTTCCGTGAAATCTATGATTCTCTGTTGAACACAAACAGCAGCAATCGTGCAGATACCTACTTTATCCTGGCTGACTTCAAATCCTATGCAGAAGCTCAGAAACGAGTAGAAGAAGCATACAGAGATACCGACAGATGGGCTAAGATGGCGCTTCTGAATACAGCATGTTCCGGTAAATTTACATCTGACAGAACTATTCAGCAGTATGTAGATGAAATCTGGCATCTGGATAAGGTAACTATTAAATAAAAATGAAAAGATAATAGGGAAACACTTCAAAAGTTCCGAAGAATTGATATAAAAACATATCATTCTTCGGAACTTTTTTTGTGAGGAAAAAAGAATCTCATGTAAAATTTTGTAAAAACAATGGAGAAAAAAGATTATTTTGAAAAGAAAATCAAATTTCTCTATTTTTATATATAAAGATGATGTAATACTCCATGTAAATATTAAAAAGTTCATGCTAGGATAAATTCAAACAAAAGAAGGGGGAAAGCAGAGATGAAAAGATCGGTTCAGAGGAATTATACAGAAAAGAAAAAAAGTGTATGGAAGAGTTGGCGGTTATATTTAATGTGCCTTCCGGCTGTGATTTATTTTCTGATGTTTGCATATAAGCCTATGTATGGAATTCTTATTGCGTTTAAAGATTATAGTATGAGAAAAGGTATTATAGGAAGTCCCTGGATAGGATTTGAAAACTTTGAGCGTCTGTTTAGTTCTTATTGGTTTCCAATCATTTTAAAAAACACATTGACATTGAGTATTTTAACTTTGATTTTGGGTTTTCCAATTCCGATTATTCTCGCTCTTATATTGAATGAAGTACAGAATACTCGTTTAAGGAAAGGATTTCAAACAATTTCTTATGCGCCGCATTTTATTTCCACAGTTGTTTTGTGTGGTATGTTGACATTGTTTTTGAGTCCGTCTTCAGGTGTTATTAATAAGATTATTGAATTGTTTGGCGGAGAAGCGATTAACTTTCTACAAAAGCCGGAGCTATTTAAATGGGTATATGTATTAAGTGGCGTCTGGCAGGAAATGGGTTGGGGCAGCATAATTTATTTTGCAACATTATCTGGTGTGGATCGAGCGCTTCTTGAGGCAGCGGATATTGATGGAGCTACAAGATTGCAGAAAATATGGTACATCAATCTTCCGGTATTGGTACCGACTATTTTGATACTTTTGATTTTAAATTGTGGTTCTCTTCTCAGTGTGGGATATGAGAAAGTCTTTCTTCTTCAGAATCCAACAAACTTAAGCGCTTCAGAAGTAATTTCAACATTTGTGTATAAGTCAGGTCTTGAAAAAGCAGATTTTTCGTTTGGAGCAGCAGCGGATTTATTTAATTCCGTGGTGAATACAATTGTTTTGCTGACAGCAAACATGATTTCCAAACGAACGACGAAAACAAGTTTGTTCTGATGGGAGGGATATACAGTGAGAAAGAAATGGAACAAGACAAAAGTAAATAACACAATTTTTAATGTGGTTATTTATACAATTTTATTGATTTTAGGGATTTTGATGTTATATCCACTGATTTTTGTGTTGAGTGCATCTTTTAGTGATCCTAAAGCAGTCGCAGGAGGGGAAATGCTTCTTTTTCCGGTCAAACCGTCTTTAGATGGATATCGCTATTTAATGCAATATGAAGAGATTTGGGTGGGGTATGCAAATACTATATTCTATGCGGTGGTGGGAACTGTTTTAAATCTTTTAGCCACATTACCATGTGCCTATGCCATGTCAAGAAAAGATCTTAAGGGAAGAAAATATCTGATGATCTTTTTTATGATCACTATGTATTTTAGCGGAGGTATGATACCGGGATATTTGAATATTAAAAGTTTAGGATTATTGGATACAAGAAGTGTGATTTTAGTAAATGGTTTGGTGTCCACTTTTAATCTGATTGTAGCACGAACTTATTTTATGACAGCAATTCCCTGGGAAATTCAAGAAGCTGCAGTAATTGATGGATGTAATGATTTTCAGATTTTTGGAAAAATTGTTTTCCCCTTATCAAAGGCAATTACGGTTGTTATGGTTTTGTATTATGGAATAGGAAGATGGAATTCATATTTTACAGAGATGATTTATCTGAAAGACAGAGTTAAATTTCCGTTGCAGTTATTTTTGAGAGAAATTCTTACGAAAAGTACATTTGCAAAAACAGCGATGGCTGATGGCAGGGTGTTTTCGGCTGAAGAGATGATGGCTTTGATCAAGCAGGCAGATACTGCCAATATGCTTAAATATGGGGTTATTATTCTTTCAACATTGCCAATGTTAATTATTTATCCTTTCTTGCAAAAATATTTTGAACAGGGTGTAATGATAGGATCAGTAAAAGGATGATACATCAGAAAGATGTAACAATAAAAAACTTAAGGAGGAATTATTTATGAGAAAGAAATTTCAGAGGACAACAGCTTTTGCTTTAGCGGCAAGTATGGCATTTGGTCTCACAGCATGCGGAGGGAATGAAACTGAAGGTGCAAAGAAGGAAAATACCGAAAAAGTGGAAAGCAAAACAGAAGTAAACACAACGGGTTATCCGATTACCAGTGAGGAAATTACAGTGACAGCATCTGGTCCTATGCCATCGGGATGTGAAGATTGGACACAGTTAAAAGCGATAGAGGAATTTTCTAAACGTTTGGGAATACGACTGGATTGTGAATTTTTTGAAACAGATTGGGAAACGCAATTAACATTGAAGGTTGCAGGAGACGAGTTGCCGGATCTGTTAATTGGAACCAATATGAATATCAGTGATGTCAATGAATGGGGAAGTGAAGGATATTTTCTGGATTTAAGTGAATACTTAGATATAATGCCTAATTTACAGGCTTATTTTGAAGAGTATCCGGAGATGAAGGCATTCTGTACAAACTCAGAGGGAAATATTTATGGTCTTCCCAGATTACGTGTGGATATGACAGACCGCCTGACCAGAAGTTTTATTAATAAACAGTGGCTGGAAAATCTGAATCTGGAAGCTCCTACATCCATTGAAGAATATTATGAGGTTTTGAAAGCATTCAAAGAACAGGATGCTAATGGAAACGGAGATCCAAACGATGAAATTCCGTTACTTTTTACCTCTGATGCGGGTGGTTACACAGCAATCGAAAAAACCTTATTGGATGCATATGGAATATTTACAGGCGATACAAACTATATCCTTCAGGCAGATGAAAATAATAAAGTAGAATTGGCAAATATCAGTGATGAATATAAAGAATACTTAAGATTCATGCATAAACTTTATCAGGAAGGCCTTATGGAACAGGAAGCATTTACCATTACAGGAGAGGAAATTACAACAAAACAGCAGGGTGACGTATATGGTTCTTTTGGATGTGGTTCAGCTCCGTTTGTTATGGCGAATAAAGATATCAGTTACGATGCAAATTGGCTTGGGATGAGTGGATTATCTTCAGAGGTTCATCCGGAAAGGGAAGCAAGCATTGCAAGTCCGGTTCAGAATGGTATCATGGTAGCTGTTAATGGAAATACACAGTACCCGGAAGCTCTTGCACGATTCCTGGATTATTTTTATACAGATGAAGGAATTCTGGCAGGAAACAGAGGATATGAGGGCGTTTCTTTTGATATGGTAGAAGATGAACTTCTGGGAGTAAAAGTACCTGAAATGTATGTTCCGGAAGGATATACTTCAGGAGAAGAATTTCGTTATAAAGGCTCCATTATCAATGAAGCGTTGAATCTGGTAGAAAGAAACCTTGATCGGCAGGCTATGTTTGACTGTGATAAAGAAGTATTGAAAAAACCGGAATTTGTTGAGAAATACGGATGGGCGGCAAGAGTAATAGATGCGTTTAAAACAGAAGGTATTACAGGAGTACAGGCATATCCGGTTGTATCTTACACAACAGAAGAAGTTGAGAAAAGAAATTCTATTCAGAAAGATCTGTCTGTTTATCTGACTCAGGCAAAAGCACAGTTTATTACGGGAGAACTGGATATAGATGCAGATTGGGATACTTATGTAGCCACTTTGGAACAAATGAATCTGACTGAGTTGATGGAAATTGAGCAAGCTGCTTATGATCGCTTTGTAAGCGTAAAATAATAGAATAATTTATACCCCCTGAAAAGAATAAACAAAAAGTTCCTCTTGATTTTCGAGAGGGACTTTTTGAAATAGAAAATAAGCTCATTTTTTGTTAAAATATTAAAAAGGATTTCAGAATGGAGCAGGTAAAATGAAGAGAAAATTGCCAGGTTTAATTGGATTTATTATACTGATATCAAATTTAACCGGATGTATAACAATGGAAAATAAACAGAATAAAGAGGATATAGTAACCTCTAAAGATAGAATTGAAACAGAAGAAACGGAGAAAGAATTTTCTGGAACTACATTGACAATTTTAAATCATTCTTCAGCCACACCAGATGGTGTGTTGGAAAAAGTTTGTGAAGAGGCAGAGAAAAAATTTGGATTTGATATAAAAGTGGAAGCTTGCAGTTCGGACAGTATTGTGAAAACCCGCCTGGCAACGGGGCAATGTCCGGATTTGCTGGTTTATAATACGGGAAGCCTCCTTTCCACATTACATCCGGAAGAATTTTTTATGGATATAACAGAAAAGAATTTTACGCAAAAGTTTGATAAGGATTTTTTTCAGGCTGCCAGTGTGGATGGGGTATTATACGGAATTCCTCAATGTGACAACATGGGATGCGGTGTTTATTATAATAAAGAATTATACGAAGAATATAATTTAGATGTTCCTGAAACATGGTCTCAATTTAAAGAAAATATGGACATATTGAAGGAGCATGATATAACTGGTTTCGGAATTGCATTGCGGGATCTGGTGTCTGTACAGCTTCCTTTTCTGGCAGGTAATTACCAGATTATGTATCAGAACCCGAAATTTGCGGAAAAATTTACAGAGGGAAGTGTAAATTTTTCTGACTCGAAGGAAGGTTTGCGTAGTTGGGAAAAATACGAAGAGCTTGTTCCATATTTTAATGAAGATTGTGTATCAGTTACGAATGATAAAATTCAAAAACGATTATTTGAAAATAAGATAGGTCATATGATTTATTTTACTAATATGATTCCCAAGTGGGAGGAAGAATATGGAGATAAAATTGAGAAAATAGGTTTTTTTGCACTGCCTGGCGATAAACCTGAATATACGGGAATGACTACATGGCCGGCAAATGGTATTTATGGAAGTAAAAACAGTAAAAATACAAAAGCTATAGAGGCGTTTATGTCCTGGTATGTATCGGATGAGGGATTAGATGTACTCACATCATTTTATCATCCGGCAGGTATATTCCACACAGGATATCAACCAAAAGGGCGGGACAGCGCATTGTTTTTAGAAGTGGAACAATATTACAAAGAGGGAAAAAGTATTTCTGCATTAGAATACATGACGCCGATAAAAGGAATAAATTGTCAGGAAATATGCAACAAATTGGGAAGCGGACAACTATCTTCCAAAGAAGCGGCAGCTGCCTATGATGAAGATTGTAAAAAGACAGCATTACAGCTTGGGTTATGGTTTTAATATAGAAGTGAAGAAATTAGTGTAAATGAGGGATTTGCAATGAAGTTTCAGATAAAGATGATAGTAGTATATGCATTATTGGGAGTTGTGGCAGCAGTAATCGCAGGGAGTATTTATTATTCGGCCAGTGTAGAAAAAATCAATGAAAGAGAATTAAGAAATATAGCTATTGATGCGGAACAGCTGGAGCAGCAATATAATGAAATGATCGTGTCTATGAAAGAGGTCAGCTACTATCTTCTCAGTGATAAAGAAACCCTGGCGGCAATTACATCGATTTCTAATATGATTCGCTCACAAAACACAAAAAATTATTTTTTGGAAGCAGAAAATACTATCTTAGAGCAGGAAAATAATGATTATATAAAAAAGAGATTTTACCGTGTGGTTTTTTGTAATAAAAATTGCACTCCGATTTCTAACAGAGGGATCACTCAAACAGACTACACGAAAATGCCATGGTATAAAAAAGCAGAAAAAAGTTCGAATCCATTTACATATATGGGAATTCACCCGGATACATGGGAAGAAGAACAACAAGAAGAAGTTTTTTCTGTGATTTGCCATATTCAGGGGAAGGATATGGGATATATAGAAGTGCAGCAAACTTTACAGGAAGTCAGTAACAAACTCCGAACAGCGGATAGTAGTCTGGCAGTTTGTGTGATGGATAAAGACGGTCAGATTATGTATAGAAATAAAGAGCTTGATGAGGATTTCTGTAAAGATTTTTTTGAAAAAAAAGACCTTCATGCCCAAAAGATTTTATCAGGGAATGGAATTGATTATTTGGCGGCAGGAGGATATAATGAAGAAACAAAAACAACGATTCTTGTATATAAAGATGCTTCCGTTCTGGAAACAGATGTGGCGTCTGTATTTTATATGAGTATATTTCTTGTGGGAGTAGTCATGATAGTCTCGTTGATATATGTTATGATTTCAACAGGACAATTAACAAGACCATTGCGCCAGCTTCAGGAAGTCATGAATCAAACCAGTTTGGAGAATCTGCCTCAGAGAGTAGAATTGGATTTTAGTAATAGTGGAAATGAATTTCAAAGAATGTCTCAGGCTTATGATGATATGAGAGAAAGACTATATAAAGCTATTATCAGGGAAAAACAGTTATCTGATTTACAGACACAGGCACAATTTGATATGTTGCAGGTACAGGTAAATCCTCATTTTATCTATAATGTTCTTAATGTTATTTCAGGTAGAGGTATGATAAATGATGATGAGATTATCTGCGATATGTGTGATGATTTGGCGGGAATGCTTAGATATTCCACAAATACTAAGGAAAAGTATGCATCGATTCGTGCAGAAATGACATATCTGGAATTATATTTTTCTTTATTGAAATATCGATATGAACACAAATTAGAATATGAGATTAAATATGCAAGTTGTATTTCAGAACAGCTGATTCCTAAAATGGTTGTACAACAATTAGTAGAAAACAGTGTAAATCATGGTTTTCAAAATAGTAATAAAGCGATGAAAATAGTAGTGGAAGCAGATTGTAAAGCAGATTGTTGGTATATAAGTGTAAAAGATAATGGAGAAGGTTTTCAGGAAAATATCCAGAATAATTTAGAAGCAAAACTCAGTCGGTTGAAAGAAGAGCTTGCCAGAAAGAATCAAAATATAGAATTGGAAATTGGCGGAATGGGAATTCTAAATACTTTTGCTCGTCTTTTTTTATTATATGGAGATAATCTGTATTTTGAAATAAAAAACAGCCGGGAAGGTGGAGCAGAAATTGTTTTTGGAGCAAAATTACAATGAAAAGGCAGGAGAAAAGCATGTATCGGGTATTAGTTGTTGAAGATGAGCCGGCGGCGAGACAGCACTTATGCAGAATGTTGGAGATGAAATGTCCGGATTTCGAAGTGGCAGGAATAGCGGAAAATGGAAAAGATGCATTAGAGCAGTTGGAACATATTTCGGTAGATGTATTGATTACAGATGTTCGAATGCCTGTTATGGATGGAATAAAATTAGTACAGATGGTGAGAGAAAAGTATCCAGAAATGTTTTCGGTTATTGTAAGTGGCTATCAAGAATTTGAATATGCTCAGTCAGCAATACGATTCGGAGTATGTGATTATATATTGAAGCCAATTAAACCATCTGTGTTTCAGGAAAGAATGCGTATTATTCAGGGAAGATTGGACGAATATTATTATAAACTGAAAAACCAGATAATTAAAAACATGTGTACAGGTAATAATAATGAATCGCCGCAATTTCATCGTGTATTTCCGGAAGAGGAATATTATATAGCCTTATTAAGGAAAAACAGTTTACCCAGAAGATTTCTAGAATCGCAGGGCATAGAGATATTTTCCACAAGAGAAGAGCAGATGATGGTATATGGAAGGGATGAGATGGAAGCATTATATATTTGTCCAAAAAATCTGCTATTCCATAATAGCTTTTATCAGATTATGGTACATGCTTTGCAAAAAGAAAAAAGAACAGCATATTTTTGTACATTAGTTTTGCGGACAGATGCAGTTAAAAGAAATGAATTACCGGAAATTATTCGACGATTATACCATATATTGGATCACAGGTTGATTATTGGAGAAACTCAGATCATTGAATGGCAATCTGGAGAAACAGAAAAAGAAATTTATGACAGTAAGGATAGCCTGCAAAGAATTCGATTTTTAGCATCTGAGCATAACTATGAAAAAATATCAGCAGAAATTTCAAAATGTTTTGCTGAGTGGGAAAGGAAGAAGTGTACACAATTATGGATGGAAGAAAAAGTCAGAGAAATATTTTTTATTTTACGGAACGAAAATTTATTGGAAGAAACCGTAGAAAACAGTGAATATTTTATAGAGGACGCTTTTTACTATGCGGATAGTGTGGGCAAATTAGCGGAAAATATCCAACAAATATTATGTGGGATAAAGAAAGAAGAAGATAGAAAAGGGAAAATAGACACACCGGAATTTTTCCAGAAGATAGACGAATACATAAAAGAACACTTGGAAGAAAATTTATCTGCTCAGAAAGTATGTAATGTATTTGGAATCTCTCAGGCATATTTGAGCAGATTATTCAAAAAATACAGCTCTATCAATTTTAATAAAAAAGTAACTCTTTTAAGGATTGAAAAAGCAAAAAAAATAATGGAAGAGAGACCGGAACTATATATTAAAGATATTGCGTCCAAGGTGGGATTCAGCGATCAGTTTTATTTCAGCAGAATATTCAGATCGGTTACAGGAATCAGTCCAACTGAATATATAGAAAAAAGGTGAGGAGGAATTTCTATGGCTCTTGAAAAGATTTTTAAAGATTTTATACATTTTGCCCAGTGTAATGAACTAAAGATAGAGAGTATTGCTATTGCAGATACAGACAGAGTTATTTTGGAACATCGTTTTACACCGGATCAGGAGAGAAACATTTATTCCCATACGAAAAGTTATATGTCTATGGCAGCGGGAATCGCTATTGAAGAGGGAAAGCTTTCTCTTTCCGATAAGCTGGCAGATCTGTTTCCTCAATATGTACCGGAAAATGCAGATCCTCGCTTGCTGGAAATTACCATGGAGAATCTTCTGACTATGACCAGCGGATTCCACAGGGCATATTTAATGGGGGCAGACCGTAGAGCAGGAATCGGATTTCCGGATTATATGGAATATATGATGACAAGACCGATTTTAAGAAATCCGGGGGAAGAGTTTTGCTATTCTACTGCCGATAGTATATTGGCGGGAAGGATGATCGAGCAGGCTACAGGGCAAAGACTGGGAGAATATTTATATCGTCATGTGTTTTCCAGGCTGGACCAGGGATGGCCACAGTGGGAAAATGATCCTCAGGGACACCCTATAGGCGGTGGAAGTATGTTTATGCGCCTTACAGAAATGATGAAATTAGGACAGGTATTTCTTGCCAACGGAAAATGGAAACATGAACGGATTATAAGCAGCGAATGGGTAAAAGCAGCAACAACAAAGCATGTAGAAACCAATACAGAGAGTCAGGAACAGAATGAATGGACGTGCGGATATGGATATCAGTTCTGGATGTCTCCTTATCCGGGAGCATATCGGGCAGACGGGGCATATGGACAGATCAGCACTGTTTTGCCGGAAAGTGGACTGGTGGTAGCGGTACAGTGTCCGGAATGGGGAGATTTTAACAAGGTGAGGAAGGGATTGCATGAGGAATTGTTAAATAGGATAGTGGAAGAATAAAAAAATACAAAAACAGCTTGACGTGTATCGATACACATGGTAATATTAGACATATAGAAAGGAAAATTAAATGGCAACGATATACGATGTAGCTAAAAGAGCAGGTGTTTCCAAAACATTAGTTTCCAGAGTGCTGAATAATCAGTCTGGCGTTGGTCCAGAATCGAAAAAAAGGATTATGGCTGCTATGCAGGAACTTCAGTATAAACCGAATGCTTTAGCCAGATCTCTTGTACTTCAAAGAACAAATGTAATCGGTGTGATTCTGGATTCACTTACAGAACCGTATTTCTTTGATGTGATCAAAGGATTGGAAGATAAGGTAAAAGAGAATCAGTTCCGTGTTATATTTTGCAGTGGACGGTATGACAGGAGAGAAAAGGAGACGTATATTGATTTTTTCAGTAATGGTGTAACAGACGGGGCTATTATTTATGGAAGTGATCTGGACGATGCTGATCTGATTCGGAAACGGGCAGAGATGAGTTTTCCATTTGTGGTTGTAGAGAATGA
This sequence comes from Oliverpabstia sp., assembly GCA_034114925.1. Lineage (GTDB taxonomy): Bacteria > Bacillota > Clostridia > Lachnospirales > Lachnospiraceae > Oliverpabstia. The sequence goes on along the minus strand of JAXEUM010000109.1, from coordinate 84,881 downwards.
GGTGGAAGGTGCAAATGTTAATAATGTACTTATTGACGATATGTATGGATCCCAATTAGCTATAGACCATTTGGTGGATCGTGGCTGTAAGAATATTATGCACATAACAGGAGCCAGAAGACATAAAGCTTCTTTGCGCAGATGGCAAGGATATCTTGCAGCTATGGAGCAGCAGAATTTAAGTCAGTATATTTCAGTGATAGAGTGTGAGGATTTTGGTGAGAAAGAAGGTTATCAGGCAGTAAAAGCATTTCTTCAGAAGCATAGAAGAGAAGATGTTCCGGAAGCTATATATTTTGGAGCAGATAACACGGCTTTTGGCGGTATGGTTGCTTTGGCAGATGCAGGATTTAGAATTCCTGAAGACATCAGGATTGTGGGATTTGATGATGATAAGCCACAGAACCTGGAAAGAAAAGTAAAAAAACTTACAACGATTCGGCAGCCATTGTATCAGGTAGGAGCAAAAGCGGTGGAGATATTGCTTCAGCAGATACACGATCCAGAGACACCGAGACAGAAGATAGTTATTAAACCAGAATTGGTTATCAGAGAAACAACATAAAGAAGAAAAAGAACGGCAAGGGAAACCTTGTTTGTTCTTTAAACGAAATGTGTAACGATACACACAGGAGTTATCAGAGAACTTCGTGTGTTTTTTATGAAAGAAAATGTGTAGCGATACACATAAAAATAAGGAGGACATTATAATGCAAGGAATGAAATTTACAATTGTAGGAGCTGGAAGTTCGTACACACCGGAATTGTTGGATGAGATGGCAATGAGAAAAGAACAGCTTCCGGTAAAGGAGATAATGCTCTATGACATTGATGAAAAACGTCTGAGTATTATGGAAGGTTTTTGTAAGAGATTTTCAAAAAAATTGAAACTGGATGTGAATATTCAAAGTACAACAAATCTGGAAACGGCATTATACGGAGCAGATTTTGTAGATACTCAGATTCGAGTAGGTGGGAATAAGCAGAGAGTGAAAGATGAAAAAATTCCTCTTCAATATGACCTTGTTGGACAGGAGACAACGGGAGCAGGCGGAATGATGAAAGCGTTCCGTACAATTCCGGTAATGCTAAATGTAGCCAGAAAAATGGAAGAATTATCGCCAAATGGTTGGTTGATTAATTATACTAATCCTACAGGATTGGTGACAGAAGCAGTGACTCGATATACAAAGGCAAACATAGCAGGATTTTGTTCAGGAGGAATTTTCCCCAAAATGTGGGCAAAAAGAGCATTGGGTGTTCCTTATGAAAAGGTTCAGTACGATTATGTTGGTTTGAATCATATGAATTTTATCAGCAATATAACCATTGATGGAAGACCGGTCACAGAGGAAGAATTTTTGAAAATAGCTGCTGAAAATGATGATGTAGATCTGGAATTGATTAAATTGCTGGGCGTTATTCCCAGTCCGTATCTTCAGTGGTATTACCATACGAATGAAAAGGTAGCAAAATTCAAATCAGCGCCGAAAACACGTGGAGAATATGTACAGGATTTAGAAAAAGAAGTATTTGCAGCCTATGCAGATGAGAAAAATGATGAAAAACCGACAGCTTTGGCAAAACGAGGCGGCGGTGGTTATTCTGAGGTGGCAATGGGATTTGTAAACGCAGTATATAACAACGTAGATACAAAAATGGTAGTAAATGTGCCGAACCAGGGCGCTGTGTCTTTCCTTCCGGATAATGCTGTTGTGGAAGTGGGATGTCTGGTAAACAAAACTGGAATGCAGCCGTTGCACGTGGCACATGTACCGGAAATGTGTTGGGGATTAATTGCAGCGGTTAAAAATTATGAACAGTTAGCGGTGGAAGCAGCAGTAGAAGGTGATGTAAGAAAAATGAAACTTGCATTATTGGCACATCCATTAGTTCGTCAATGGGAATATGTAGAAAAGCTGGTACCTCAGTTATTGGAAGCAAATAAAGAATATTTACCACAGTTTCAATAAAAAGGTAACAAGTGCGTAAAAAATGAACAATTATTTATAAGTTGGTTAAATGGGAGTTATTTATGAGATATGTTTTAGGAGTAGATCAGGGAGGAAGTAAAACTCATGTAATAGTAGCAGATGAGACGGGGAAAATCCTTGGAATGGGGCAAAGTTATGGAGCATGTCATTCCAGTACAAGCGTGGAATATGCGGTGCAGGCTATTGTGGAAGCAGCAGGTCAAGCTCTTGGTTCCTGTGGATTGCGCATAGAAGATATAGGATGCGTAGCAGGTGGATTAACAGGAATTGACTGGGACTATGAAGCAGAATTATTAAAAAATGCGATAAAAGAAAAATTTCCTATGGCAGATATTAAAATAGTAAATGACAGCATTATTGCTATGCGGGCAGCCACAAAAGAGAAACGATGCGGAATTTTATGTGCTGGTTCAGGATTAAACTGTGCCGTTCAAAATGGAACAGAATGCTTTGTATATGGATTTTACATACCGGATGAATATCAGGGTGGATGGAGTCTGGGAAAGAAAACTGTCCAAACAGTATTTGATTCTTATATGGGACTGGCAGAGGAAACAACATTGACAGATCGACTGTTGGAGTATTTTCAGGTGGATACAGTAGATGAATTACTGTTTATGCACGTAAAAGAAAAAATAACAGGGGAACAGTATCTGTATCTCCCAAGAATTTTGGAAGAAGAAGCGCAGGTGGGAGATTCTGCTTCTATGAAAATTTGGCTGGATTATGGAAAGACAATAGTAAGGTTTCTGACTGCCCGGGTGGAAAAAATGGGAATCGAAAAAGAAAAGATGGATATTGTCTTGTCGGGAAGTATTTTCAAATGTAAATTACAGCAATTTCAGAAAATTGTGAAGGAAGAAATATTGAAAAAGATACCTAACGCCAATATTATAGCGGCACAGTATGAGCCGGTAATGGGAGCAGTTTTTATGGCGTTGGAAAAAATGAATGGTGAGTTGACAGAAGGGGTTTATGTCAATGCAGAAGAAACCAGTAAACAATTTCCGTTGAGAAGAATGGAAAAATAGTAGTAAAGGAGAAAAGGTATGAAAGCAAAAAAAGTATGGAGTTTATTATTGGCAGGGATGATGGTTGTATCTATGGCAGGATGTGGCGCTTCACAAAGTAAAAAAGAAGAAACGGATGGGGTATCCGAGACAGGCAGTAATGTGAAAGAAGATGAAAAATCTACGGAAGAATCAGATGAGGAAATTAATTTGACTTTCTGGCATATTTGGCCTGATGCAGAAATGGGAGAAATTGTTGACAATTATGTTGAAATATTTGAAGAAGAACATCCAAATGTCAATATAGAAGCTGTGGCAACACAGGAAGTTGAATACCAGAATAACAAATTGAAAGTAGCGGCGGCAACAGGTGCACAGGGTGATGTATTTATGTGCTGGGGAGGAGGATATGCTAAAACATATGTTGATGCAGGAGTTGTTCTTCCTTTGGATGAATTAATGGAAAAAAATGGAACAAAAGAAGAACTTCTGGATGGAACACTTACATATGGAACTTATGATGGGAAAACATATGGATTGCCATTGAAGCAGTGGGCAGGCGCTTTGTTCTGTAATGAAGAATTATTTGAAGAATATAATGTAAAAATTCCAGAGACTTTTGATGAACTTATGGAAGCTGTAAAAACATTTAGAGAAGCAGATGTGACGCCTATGGTGTTGGGTGCAAAAGATGCATGGCATATTGGTATGATTCAAAATGCTTTAGCGGTTAGAACGGAAGGCGCTGATTATATGAATAAAGCGCTTCAGGGAGAAGAAACTCTTGATACAGAAGGAATTGTAAAATCCGCAGAACTTTTATGCGAATTGAATGAAGCAGGAGCTTTTCCAGATGGAACATTGGGATTGGGAGCAGAAGAATCTCAGGAAGAATTTTATATGGGTATGATTCCTATGTATTTTGGAGGCAGCTGGGTATCTTCAGGATGTGACAGTGAAGAAAATGATATTCAGGGAAAAATTAAAGCAGTTGCTATGCCAACAGTGGATGGTGGAAAAGGAGATGTAAATAGTTTTTCCGGCGGAGCTATTGATATGATGATGATTAATGCAAATACAGAACATCCGGATATGGCATATGAATTTGCTGTTGGAGTTACAAAATATATGTCTGAAGAAGCATATAAGATTGGTGACAGCCTTCCGGCATGGAAAGTAGATGTGGATGAATCAGAAGTCAGTCCTACATTAAAACAGGTTCAGGATTTGATTCAAAATGCTGATGGATATGTATTAGCATGGGATACATTTTTGACAGGTTCAGCCATAGATGCTCATTATCAGTTGCTCCAGGGATTGATTGCAGGAACAACATCCCCGGAAGAATTTGCATCTGGAATGCAGGCAGCTGTAGAAGAACAAGCAGAAGAGTAAAATTGTGGAAAAATAAAAGAGAAGGTAGGGCAGTAATATGGAACGAGCGTTAAGAGATAAAAAAGCAATATGTTTTTTTGTACTGCCAGCTCTTATCTGGTTTTGTGCAATCGCACTTTTTCCCGTATTTCAGTCAGCAGGCTATAGCCTGATGGACTGGGATGGGGTTACAGAGGCTAATTTTATTGGGTTGGAAAATTATAAAGAGATGTTTCAGGATCCTTTATTTTTTAAAGCTATCTGGAATTCATTATTATTGGCAATAGCATCTATATTTATTCAGCTTCCGATTTCTATGATATTAGCGTTGATATTAGCAGGTGGGGTTAAAGGTGAAAATTTTTACAGAAATGCTTTTTTTGTACCTGTAATTATTTCAGGAACTATTATAGCTCATTTATGGCTGAAAGTATACCATCCATCCTATGGTTTGCTTAATATGGGATTGGGAGCATTGGGATTAGAGAGCCTTCAGCGGGAATGGCTTGGTGATGGAAAAACTGCGTTAGTTGCCTGTTTTATTCCTATGGTCTGGCAATATATAGGATATCATATGTTGCTTTTCTATTCAGCTGCAAAATCAATTTCTCCAGAAATAATTGAAGCGGCGCATGTGGATGGGGCAAATAGATTTCAGACGGCTATTCGCGTGATTATTCCAATGATTGTACCAATGATTAAAGCATGTGTTATTTTTGCGATTATCGGTTCTTTAAAATCATTTGATCTGATCTATATTTTAACAAATGGAGGACCGGTGCATGCATCAGAAGTTCCCTCGCTTTTAATGTACAAGAAAATTTTTATTACAAATGAATATGGATATGCAAGTGCAATTGCTATTTTTATTATTTTGGAATGTTTGTTATTTACTTTTGTAGTACAGAAAATTTTTAATCACATTCAAAAAGATTAGGAGGAAACGGGATGAAAAAGAAAAAATCAGGCTTGAATAAGACTGGGATCATTACTACGATTGTATTAATGATTATTACAGTTATTCAGTTGTTTCCTCTGTATTGGATGTTTACTTTTTCGTTGAAAAGTAACAGAGAAATTTTTGGAGGAAATATCATAGGCTTTCCAGAAAACTGGGAGTGGGAAAACTATCTCAAAGTATTTGAAAAGGCGCATTTGGGAAGGTATCTCATCAACAGTGCTGTTGTTACAGGATTTACTATTGTATTTACGCTAGTACTTTCAGCTATGGCAACTTACGCAATAGTGAGATTAAAATGGAAATTAAGTAAAATCGTTTATTTTATTTTTTTAACAGGCATGATGTTGTCGATTCATGCGGTATTACTTCCTCTTTTTGTAAATATGAAACCTGTGTTGGATACCTATTGGGCATTGATTATTCCGTATGTTGCATTTGCCATGCCTACAGCAATTCTTCTTATGGTGGGGACATTGGAATCATTGCCGAAAGAATTGGAAGAGGCAGCATTTATAGATGGAGCAAGTATTTACAGGGTTTTCTGGCAGATTATCATGCCATTGCTGAAACCTATTTTATCCACCGTTGCAATACTTACATTCTTATCGGCCTGGAATGAAATGATGCTTGCTATTGCATTTGTAAGTGGAGAAAAATATAAAACAATCACAGTTGGAATTAATGATATGGTAGGTAAGTATTCAACGAAATGGGGGTTAATCGGAGCAGGCTTGACTGTTGCAACAATTCCTACATTAGTTTTGTATGTATTTTTGAGCAAGAATATACAAAAAAGTCTGGCTATGGGAGCTGTAAAAGGATAGAAGGAGAAAAAGTATGAAGAAGAGAAAATGTAACTGTCCATATCTGCCATGTAAATACAGAAATAATTGTGCTGCTTGTATTGCACATAACCAGGAAGATGGAACATTGCCTAATTGTATGGAGGAGATAGCAGAAAAATTAGGAGCTAAACTGCCTGTCCATATCCCTGAAACAGAAGTTTATACAGATAACGAAGGAATGTCCAGAAGATGTGCGGAATTAGTAAAGGAATGTCTTGAAAAAAAACCTCATGCTTTATTATGTTTTCCTGCTGGAAGCACAGTAGTGAGAACCTGTGAAATATTAAAAGAAATGAAAGACAGGGGTGAAATTGATTTTTCACAGGCGGAATTTGTAGCATTGGATGAATGGCTTGATCTGGAAGATGAGAGTGAGAATTGTACAAACTTCTTAAGAAAACATTTGTATGATGCATTAGATATTCGTCCGGAACAGATGTATTTGTTCGATATACATGCACAGAATCTGGATGAAGAATGTAAAAGAATTGACCGGATTATCTGGGAGCATGGAGGAATCGATTTGATGCTTTTAGGGCTAGGAATGAATGGTCATCTGGGATTGAATGAACCGGGAGGAAATTTTGAGGATTATGCGAAAGTGGTGGAATTGTCTGAAACAACTATGAATGTAGGACAAAAGTATTTTTCAGAACCAATGAAACTTACACGCGGCATTACTTTGGGAGTACATCATATGTTCGAAGCGAAACAGGTGGTGCTTCAGGTGGCAGGAGCAGGAAAGAAAGAAATTGTGGAAAAAATGTATCGCAGCAGACCTGTGGACCAAATACCAGGAACAGTATTAAAACTTCTTCCGGGAGGTCTGGTAGTTCTGGATGAAGATGCGGCGGCAGGTATAAAAGATTTGTTACAGAAATAGAAGAATAAGTTCTCTTAAGAAAGGGGCAGGAAAAGTCAACAACTATTTAGAAAATTTTCTAAATAGTTGTTGACTTTTCCTGTTTTTGTGATATATTAAATGAAAAACTAATTAGAAAATATTCTAAATAGAATCCATGAAAAGAGGTGACGGCGTGAGTTTTGGAGATACATTTAAAGCATTATCCGATCCGGTAAGACGGGAAATATTAGTAATGTTAAAAGAAGGGCGAATGTCGGCAGGAGAGATTGCAGATCAATTTGAAATGACTAATGCTACCATATCTTATCATCTGAGTGTTTTGAAAAAAGCAGATCTGGTATGGGAGACGAAAGAAAAAAATTTTGTATATTATCATCTAAATATATCTGTAGTAGAAGAAATGATGATATGGTTAAGTGATCTAAAAGGAGGAAAGAAGAATGAAAGAGTATAAAGGAAAAATAATTTTAACAAGTATTGTAACGATTCTGCCCATATTGATCGGACTGGTGTTATGGAACAAATTGCCGGATACCATCGCCACACATTTTGGGGCAGATAACGTACCAAATGGGTGGAGCAGCAAGCCGTTTGCAGTTATTGGTATACCGGCGATATTATTAGTATTTCATTTGTTTGCTCTGGGAATAACCCTAAATGATCCCAAAAAACGAAATATCGGGAAAATGATGTTATCGGTCATATTCTGGATCATACCCGTGGTCTCTTTGGTTGTGAATACAGCAACCTTATCTTATGCAATGGGAAGCAAGATTGATATTGGAATGATTGCTAATATTCTTGTAGGATTGATGTTTATAATTATGGGAAATTATATGTCAAAAAACAGGCAGAATTATACAGTGGGTATTCGTATTCCGTGGACTTTGGGAAGTGAGGAAAATTGGGATCGAACACATAGATTCGCTTCCAAACTGTGGGTGATTGGAGGAATTATATTCGTTATCAATGCGTTTGTCCAGAGTATTCTAATTTTGGTGGTGATTATTTTGATGACTATGATTGCGCCTATGATTTACTCTTTTGTGTTGTATAAAAGGGGGAATTAATGTATTTAACAAGAGAACCGAAAGCTGGGAGAAGTTCAGCCGCCGGCAAGAGTGATTTGTAAAAAGTAGCGCCTGACCTTACCAGGACTGGAGCGCTACTTTTTACGTTGTGTGAGAAAAACCCCCTTGACGAATCATCAGTTCTGCGTTATTGTAGTAGTCGTAAATTAGATAAATGAAGCTTTTCTCTTATTCAGAGTGATGGAGATACATAGGATCTGTGAAGTCACGGCAACCCCGCCAAGCGGAAGGTGCCTACCTGAGCGAGCAATCGAACAATAAGGGGATTTGATATTGAAATATTGAGTCCGCTTTTTGCGGACTCTTTTATTGCACGAAAGGCAGACAAATAGAAACCCGGGAGAAAAGCGCCCACGAAAACAAAAGGAGAAAAACGATGGAGAAAATTTTATTTACTTCCGAATCTGTAACTGAAGGTCATCCGGATAAGATGTGTGATCAGATTTCTGACGCCATTCTGGACGCATTGATGGAGCAGGATCCCATGAGCCGTGTTGCGTGTGAAACAGCAATTACAACAGGTCTTGTACTGGTTATGGGAGAAATCACCACACAGGCTTATGTAGATATTCAGAGAATTGTACGGGAAACAGTACGTGAGATTGGTTACACAAGAGGAAAATTTGGTTTTGACGCAGACAACTGTGGTGTGATCACAGCTATTGATGAGCAGTCTTCTGATATTGCCATGGGTGTAGACAAAGCTCTGGAAGCAAAAGAAAATAAGATGACAGATGAAGAGCTGGATGCTATTGGAGCAGGAGATCAGGGTATGATGTTCGGTTTCGCAAGTAACGAAACAGAAGAATATATGCCGTTTGCTATTGCTCTGGCACATAAACTGACCAGACAGCTTACGAAAGTAAGAAAAGAAGGAACTTTGCCATATCTGAGACCGGATGGAAAATCTCAGGTAACAGTAGAGTATGATAAAGCAGGAAATCCTGTACGTCTGGATGCAGTAGTTCTTTCCACACAGCATGATCCGGATGTGACACAAGAACAGATTCATGAAGATATCAAAAAATATGTTTTTGAACCTGTATTACCGGCAGATATGATTGATGCTGATACCAAATTCTTTATTAATCCTACAGGAAGATTTGTTATTGGCGGACCTCATGGAGACAGTGGTGTAACAGGAAGAAAGATTATCGTAGATACTTATGGTGGATATGGTCGTCACGGCGGCGGAGCTTTCTCTGGTAAAGACTGTACAAAGGTTGACCGTTCTGCAGCTTATGCAGCTCGTTACGTAGCTAAAAATATGGTAGCAGCAGGACTGGCTGACAAATGTGAAATCCAGCTTTCCTATGCTATCGGTGTGGCTCATCCTACTTCTGTACGTGTGGATACTTTCGGTACAGGAAAACTGGAAGATACAAAACTGGTAGAGATTATCCGTGAAAACTTCGATCTGAGACCGGCTGGAATTATTAAGATGCTGGATCTGAGACGTCCTATTTATAAACAGACAGCAGCATATGGACATTTTGGAAGAAATGATCTTGATCTGCCGTGGGAAAAACTGGATAAAGTAGATGTTTTGAAGAAATATCTGGGATAAAATTTAAATAAGGAAGGCTGTCAGGAAATCAGTAGCAATTTATCATTGCAGATGATTTTCTGGCAGCCTTTTTCTGACAGATAGATAAAATTTATCAGTGATATTGTATGAAACTTATAATGCTTTACAGATGTATTTCCGGCGCCGGTTTCGCCATTTCCCGCTTTTTCAGATGTTTATCCACCACCAGAAGAAATACTACAGTAGAAAGAACGGATGACATCAAATCGGCAACAGGTTCTGCATAAAATGCGGCTTTTGCTTCGATCAGGAAAGGAAGAAGTACGGTCAGCAGCATAAAAGAACATTTTCGGAACAATGACAATGCCAGAGCAGTTTTGGTGCGTTCCATAGCAGTAAGACCATCCACCAGTACGTACTGGAAACTTAAAGGAATAATCATCATAGTAAAGACTTTGATTCCCCAGATGGAGAAATCGATATATTCCGCATCACCGGTAAAGAACTGCACAAAAAACTGGGGAAGGAGCTGAGATACCAGAAACATAATTGTGGTAAATACAAGGCAAAGTCCCAGAATATATTTTTCAGCAGTTTTTACCCGTTTTGTAAGTTTTGCACCATAGTTATAACTGATAATCGGTTGTGTTCCGCCGCTGATTCCCAGCATGGGAGAGGTGATCAGCGTCACGTAACTTTGTACGATGGTTGCACAGGTAATCAGCATATCTCCCTGGGTTTTTCCTCCAAAATGCTGCAAGGAGGCATTCATAACAATCAAAATCAAGCTGTCTGTGGCAAGAATCAGGAAAGGAGATATTCCCAGATAAATGATTCGTCCCATCAGGCGGAGATCATAATTTCCGAAAGTAATTTTCACCTGTGGTCTTTTTCCAAAAAGAAAATACAGGGCAAAAGCACAGGAGATAAATTGAGAAATAACGGTGGCAACCGCAGCTCCGGCAACTCCCATGTCAAATAAGAAAATAAATACAGGATCCAGCACAATATTGGAAAAAGCGCCTATAAGTACAGTTACCATTCCAAACAGGGGAAATCCCTGGCAGGTGATAAAGTAATTTAAACCGCTGGCCATTAAAGCAAAAAATGTTCCCAGTGTGTAGATTGTCAGGTAGCTGTTGGCATAAGGAAAGGTTGCTTCGCTGGCGCCAAACCAAAGTAACAAATGGTTCTTCAACAAAAGAAAAGCCACAGTAAGAACTGCGGAGAATATGCCAAGAAGCAGGAATGAATTTGCAAGAATTTGTCTTGCTTTTTTTATGTTCTGCTCTCCCAGTCGAATGGCGAGAAGAATGGAACCACCTAACCCTACCAGTGTTCCGAAGGAAGAAAGGAGGGTGACGATGGGACCGCAGATACCGGCGCCGGCTAAGGCTAAAGCGCCTGTTTTGGGGATATGACCAATATACATACGGTCTATGATACTGTAAAGTACATTGACAAACTGGGCAAGCATAGCAGGACCAGCCAATTTTAATACAAGGGAAGGAATAGAATCTTTTCCTAAATCTGTTTGATGCTTCATTTGTAAAACCTTTGGGGATATACCCCGTCCTTTTTCATATATTTTCGTAGACTAATATAACAGTTTTGAGGGTGTGATTCAAGAGGAGGAAAGGAGAAGATTTATAGAAAGTTTAGAAATTTTCCGCTTTGTTTAGGCGAAAATGGAGAAAATATATGCTATACTTTTACTATAGACTGCCTGTCATAAAAGGTGCAGTTAGTAATCAAAAAGGCAAGGATGAAGATATGAAACTGAAAAACAGAATTATTATTTCTTTTTTCGTTATCATTTTAGTTCCGCTGATTCTCACAGTGATTGCATTTATGGGATTTACCAGTTATCAGATGCGCTCTATTGAGAAGCAGTATGAAATTGAAGGGATTACTTATGAAAGCCTGTCCAATAATACATTTATGCTCAGTAAGATGACACAGAAGCTTTTTGATAATCTGCAGAAAACAGCAAAATTAGATGCAGATAAGCTGGAGGATGTAAAGTATCTGGATAAGGTGAACGAAGATCTGAAAGCAAAGAATGCATATTTGTTGATAAGAAAAGAACATTCCATGATTTATAATGGAAGTGATGAGACAGATTCTCAGATACTTCTGGAGGAACTTCCTGATTATGGGGATGCTATGGCAGGAAATGACCGGGGAGTATATATTGGTGCGGATATCCAGGCACTTGTAAAACAGGTGGATTTTGAATTTTCGGACAGATCTGCAGGAAGTGCATTTATTGTCAGCAAAGCAGATACAATCATTCCACAGATGCAGCATTTGATGGCAGATATGGTATTTGTGATTGTGTTGATTTTGATTGTTACTTCTCTTGGACTGTGTACGTGGACTTATCGGGGAGTGATCACTCCATTGAATCAATTAAAGGAAGCGACAAAGAATATCAAAGAGGGAAATCTTGATTTTACTATTGAAAAAAGCGGCGTGGATGAGATCAGTGATCTGTGTGAAGATTTTGAAGAGATGCGACAGAGGCTGAAACAGTCCACAGAGGAAAAAGTGGCTTTTGATAAAGAAAATAAAGAATTGATCAGTAATATTTCTCATGATCTGAAGACACCGATCACAGCAGTGAAGGGGTATGTGGAAGGTATCATGGACGGAGTGGCTGATACTCCTGAGAAAATGAACAAATACATCCGAACCATATATACGAAGGCAAATGAGATGGATCGTCTGATCAATGAGCTTACTTTTTATTCCAAGATTGATACGAATCGTATTCCTTATACTTTTAATAAAATCAATGTAAGCGATTATTTTGAGGATTGTGTAGATGAACTGAGCATGGAATTGGAATCTAGAGGCGTTTCTCTCACATATTTTAATTACCTGGAAGAAGATGCGGTGGTCATAGCGGATGCAGAACAGATCAAGCGAGTGATCAATAATATTATCAGTAATTCGTTGAAGTATATGAATAAGCCTAAAGGAGCCATTAATATCCGTCTGCGGGATGTGGGTGATTTCATCCAGGTTGAGATAGAGGATAATGGAAAGGGGATTGCTCAGAAAGATCTGGCAAGCATTTTTGACAGATTTTATCGAACAGATGCTTCACGAAATTCTTCGATGGGAGGAAGCGGAATCGGACTGTCGATTGTTAAAAAGATTATGGAAGATCACGGCGGTCAGGTTTGGGCAACAAGTAAAGAAGGCACAGGTACGACCATGTATCTGGCTTTGAGAAAATATCAGGAGGTACCGGTAAATGAGTAAAATATTAATTGTGGAAGACGAAGAAGCAATTGCGGATTTAGAGAAGGATTATCTGGAATTAAGTGGATTTGAGGTGGATATTGAGCATCGGGGAGATGTAGGCCTTAAGAGAGCTTTGACAGAAGAATTTAATCTGATCATATTGGATCTTATGCTTCCGGAAATGGATGGATTTGATATTTGCCGGGAGATTCGGGCGCAGAAAAATACACCTGTGATTATGGTTTCTGCAAAGAAAGATGATATCGATAAGATTCGCGGACTGGGATTGGGAGCAGATGATTATATGACAAAACCGTTTAGTCCCAGCGAATTGGTAGCCAGAGTAAAGGCACATTTGGCTCGATATGAGAGATTGATTGGTACAGGGGTACAGGAAAATGATATTATTGAGATTCGGGGGATCAAGATTGATAAGACTGCCCGGAGAGTGTGGGTGAATGGAGAGGAAAAGAACTTCACCACAAAGGAATTTGATCTTCTGACTTTTCTGGCTCAGAACCCCAATCGTGTATTTACGAAGGATGAGTTATTCCGGGAAATCTGGGATATGGAATCCGTGGGAGATATTGCCACAGTCACAGTGCATATTAAGAAAATAAGAGAAAAAATAGAATATAACACAGCGAAACCTCAGTATATTGAGACTATCTGGGGAGTAGGTTACCGCTTTAAAGTGTAATGATAAAACAAAAAACCGCAGCATTCCGTTTCATATACCGGAATGTTGCGGTTTGATTTTTTTAACCTTGAAATTAGAAGAATCTTGGAGATACATTCAACAGGTTAAAAGAATTTCTTTTGAGCATTTCTACAGGAGCACTTTCATCGCCTACCTGTTCAATAATAGCCATATTCTTTGCAAAGTATTTTTCAACCAATGTTTTCATATAATTTTTCATAATGAATTCCTCCTTATTTATACTATATTCTATGTGTAGTTATTTGCTTTTCTTATTTATCTTACAGTTGCATTATAGCTGATTTTTTACTATAATACGTGTCAAATCCAATCAACAAGTAGCCAAATCTTGCAAAAGGAGGGGTTTTATGCAGCCATTATATCGGGAGAGCAAGAAGCATTATGAAATATTTCTTACAAAAACAAAGCATGATCCGCCGCACTTGCATAAGTCGGTGGAGTTTGTCTATGTGCTGGAAGGTACATTGGAAATTGGTGTAAGAAAAGAATTATACCATATGGAAGCAGGAGATTTTGCCATTGTGTTTCCGGAAATCGTTCACCATTATCAGGCGTTTGATCCCAAGCCGGGTAAAGTGGTGTATCTGATGCTAGATCCGGCATATACAGGAGGTTATTTATCTTATTTACAGCAATATTGTCCTCAAAACCCGGTGATTAAGCAAAAGGATTTGCATCCGGACATTACTTATGCTATGAATTCACTTCTCAAACAGAGGAAAAAACTGGACAGTATTATGATTCCTCAGGCATTTGTGCAGATTATGCTGACACACGCATTGCCATGTTATACGTTGCTTGAAAAAAGTTCTATGGGGCCGGAGGATATTGTTTATCAGACAATGGCTTATATTTCAGGACATTTTACAGAAGAAATTACACTTACTTCTATGGCAAAGGAACTGGGATTTAGTCCTTATGCACTCTCCCGGGTATTTTCGGGAACTTTTCACAGGAACTTTAACCAGTATTTGAATGAGGTGAGGTTAAACTATGCCAGCGGTCTTTTACTTTACACGAACCAGACAATTACCGATATTTATAATAATTCCGGATTCAACAGCCAAAGAACCTTTAACCGGGCCTTTCAGGAAAGATTTCACATGACGCCGAGAGAATATCGTAAAGAATATCAAAAACAGCATCTATAAGACTGCATATAACAATATCGGAATACAGTACAAAACAATTTGTCTTCATATCATATAAGGGGGTATAAAAGAGGAAGGGGGGTGTCAGAAATAAATCCGACATCCCCAGTATGAAAAAATCTATATAAATGGAAATAATTGTTTGTCGAGGGCCAACAGCCACGCAGCTTTTATACTTCTGACTGCTTATCACGCAACCGTTGTCCTCATTTCATTTGATACGTTTAGTATAAAGGATAAATGTGTACAGAATGTGGAGAAGGAATAAAGTATTTCTGAAGAAAATCTGAAGTAAAAGTTTGTATGTACAAGGAGATACCAGGCGAAAGGTTACGTTTTGCTTTCGCATCTAAATCTACTCTTTATCCGTGGATAGGGGGAGGGGGGGATAAAGGTTTTTGGGTGAAAAAAGAGCAAAACCGTAACAGTTCAGCTTTGCGGTCAAACAAAAGAACCTTGGAATTTATCATGAGTGATACTATTGAGATAACTCAATGCTTGTAGATTCATCCCAGGCTAAACTATTACAGGAGATTTCATCAGGAAATATATACAAATCCAGAGATTAAAAAAAATTTCACTACTTTTTCCTCAAAAAAATAGTGAAACTTTTTTAATTGCATCAAAATGTGCACTTTTCAACAGAAAAAACAGGGATTTTAGGAGGAAAAAAGCGGAAAAAGTAGTGAAGTTTTTCAAAGAGCTACGAAATGTGCACTTTTATCCTGAAAAATACTGACTTATATTATAAAACTGTTCCTGTGCATCCACCAGTTTGGGCGTATATAGAAATCCAATATCTCCAATACCCAACGAAATATCTAAAAAGTATCACCCTTGATAAATTCCAGGACGCTTTTGTTTACCACAAAGCTGAACTATTACGCAAAACCTAATCAAAAAAGAAGAAATATTGAATATAACATATGAGTGTGATAGTATGATTTTGTATTTATTAAAACAATAAGAAAGAAACAGGAAAATATGGGAAAACTATTTTATATCATGGGAAAAAGTTCTTCCGGTAAAGACAGCATATATCGGGAATTACTGGAAAATAAAGAACTGGGATTAAAAAAGTTGATTATTTATACTACCCGTCCTATCCGGGATGGAGAACAGGATGGACAGGAATATTATTTTGTGACAGAAGAAATATTTCAAAAACTGAAAAAAACTGGTAAAATAATAGAGGATAGGGGATACAATACCGTTTACGGTTTGTGGAGATATTTTACAGCAGACAACATGGAGTTGGAAAAGTATAATTATCTGGGAATTGGGACATTGGAATCCTATATTCAATTGAGAAACTATTATGGAAAGGATAAAATATATCCTGTTTACATAGAAGTGGAAGATGGAGAGAGACTGAAACGGGCGATAGCTCGGGAAGAAACCCAGGAAACGCCGAAATATGAAGAAATGTGTCGGAGATTCCTGGCAGATACTCAGGACTTTTCAGAAGAAAATATTCAGAAAGCAGAAATAAACCGCCGTTTTCAGAATATTGATTTAAATAGTTGTATCTGTAACATTGAAACATATTTAAAAAGTATGATATAATGAGTGAACAAGGCTTCAAAAGTTTCACTTTTCATGTTCACATGAAAAAGTGAAACCTTGGAAGCCGCCAAAACATGAGAACGAAGCCTGATAGGGCGAAGTTCGAATGTTTTGAGGAGTGCGAGAGTACGAAGTACGGAGCAATCCGTGTTCACGGAGTAGATAGATGCAAAAGAACGAAGTAGATTATCACAATTTAAAATACAGGAGGTGGGAGTATGCCAGGTTTTGAAGAAGTAGTAGGACACAAAGAGATTATTCGTCATTTGCAAAATGCCATACAACTGGGAAAGGTATCTCACGCATATATTTTCAGTGGGGAAACCGGTTCTGGGAAGAAATTACTGGCGACCACATTTGCCATGACTTTGCAGTGTGAGAGAAAGGGGATTGATCCTTGTCTGGAATGCAGTTCCTGCAAGAAAGCCATGAGCAAGAATCATCCTGATATTATTCATGTGACTCATGAGAAACCGAACTCTATCGGTATCGAGGATATCAGAACCCAGCTGATTGACGATGTGGCTATCAAGCCATATTGCAGTTCTTACAAAATTTATATTGTAGCGGAAGCTGAGAAACTGACCCTTCAGGCACAGAATGCGCTGTTGAAGACGATTGAGGAGCCTCCGGCATATGCCATTATTTTATTGCTGACCAGCAATATGGATGCATTGCTGCCTACGATTACTTCCCGCTGTGTGAAGCTGTCTCTTCGCCCGGTAAAGGAGAGTATGGTGAAAGAGTATCTTATGGAAAAATTGCATTTACCGGACTATCAGGCACAAATGGACGCATCATTTTCTCAGGGAAATATCGGAAAGGCGAAACAGATGGCAGAATCAGATGAATTCAGCGTGATCACAGATCAGGCTTTACGTATTTTAAAGAAATCCAATGAACTGGAATTATATGAATTGGTGGATATGATTAAACAATTATCCGGCGATAAGCAGAATATTTATGAATATCTGGACTTATTCATTATGTGGTTCAGGGATGTGTTGCTTTTTAAAGCAACCAAAGAAATAGATGGGCTGGTATTTAAAGATCAGCTTAATTATATCAAGGAACGGGCAAGCCACAGCTCTTACGAAGGAATTGAAGATATTATCAATGCCGTGGAGAAAGCCAAGGAACGTTTACATGCAAATGTAAACTTTGATCTGGTGATGGAATTGCTGTTCATGACAATCAGGGAGAATTAGAATGGTAAAAATTATTGGAGTCCGGTTTCGGAATGTAGGAAAGATATATTACTTTAACCCCAAAAGTTTTCAGATCAAACAGGGAGATCATGTAATCGTGGAAACTGCCAGAGGGGTAGAATACGGGACAGTTGTTCTGGGACCGAAAGAAGTGGATGAAAAGGATGTGATTCAGCCTTTAAAGGATGTGATCCGTCTTGCTACGCCAAAGGATGACGCCAGAGAAGAGAGTAACAGAAAAAGAGAGAAAGAGGCGTATCAGATCTGTCTGAAGAAAATCAGAGCGCATGAACTGGATATGAAGCTCATTGATGTGGAATACACCTTTGATAACAATAAAGTATTGTTTTATTTTACCGCAGATGGAAGAATTGATTTCAGGGAACTGGTAAAAGATCTGGCGGCTATTTTCAAGACAAGAATCGAGCTGCGCCAGATTGGTGTGCGAGATGAAACAAAGATTCTGGGCGGTATGGGAATTTGTGGAAGACCTCTGTGCTGCCATACGTATCTTTCAGAATTCGCTCCGGTTTCTATTAAAATGGCAAAGGAACAAAATCTGTCTCTGAATCCCACAAAGATTTCTGGTGTATGCGGAAGATTGATGTGCTGCCTGAAAAATGAGCAGGAAACATATGAATATCTGAATAAGAAGCTTCCGAATACAGGAGATATGGTAACTACTCCGGAAGGAATCAAAGGAGAGGTTCAGAGTGTGAATGTACTTCGGCAGCAGGTGAAGGTTATTGTTGATATCAATGACGAGAAGGAAATCCGGGAATACAAAGTGGATGAATTAAAGTTCAAACCGAGACATAAGAAGGAAAAAATGAAGCTGACCAAAGAAGAGTTGAAGGAACTGGAGAAGCTGGAAAAAGAAAATTAGAAAGGGAATCCATCAAAGATGACAGTGGAATTAAAGGAACATGAACGTCTGGACGACCTGCAGAATGGGTATTTTATTATTCAGAATACTCAAGATTTCTGTTATGGGATTGATGCGGTACTTCTTTCCGGATTTGCAAAGGTAAAACCGGGAGAAAATGCATTGGATTTGGGTACCGGTACAGGAATTATTCCTATTTTGCTGAAAGCAAAAACGCAGGGAGAGCATTTTACCGGTCTGGAGATTCAGGAGCAGAGCGCAAAAATGGCAAGACGAAGTGTGGCTTACAATCATCTGGAGGATTCGGTGACGATTGAAACAGGAGATATCAAAGAAGCCTCTGCCCTATTTGGCAAGGCTTCTTTTTCTGTAGTTACCTGTAACCCTCCTTATATGACAGGAAATCATGGACTGACAAATCCTCATTTGCCGAAGGCGATTGCCCGCCATGAGGTACTATGTACTTTGGAGGACGTTATTCGTGAATCCGCACAGGTATTGAAGCCAAAAGGACGTTTTTATATGGTACACAGGCCATTTCGGCTGGCGGAAATTATGGGAACTATGATGAAATACAATCTGGAACCCAAGCGGATGCAGTTGGTATATCCGTTTGTGGATAAAGAGCCAAATATGGTTCTGATCGAGGGATTGTTGGGTGGAAAATCCAGGATAACGGTGGAAAAACCGTTGATCGTGTACGAAAAGCCGGGAGTATACACCAGAGAAATACGGGAGATTTATGGAGATGGAAGGTAAATTATATTTGTGTGCCACACCGATAGGAAATCTGGAAGATATTACCTTTCGGGTGTTGAGAATTTTGAAAGAAGTGGATCTGATCGCAGCGGAAGATACGAGAAACAGTATCAAACTTTTAAATCATTTTGAAATAAAAACCCCTATGACCAGTTACCATGAATACAATAAAATAGAGAAAGGCCGGTATCTGGTGGGATTGCTGGAGCAGGGGCAGCAGATAGCTCTGATCACAGATGCAGGTACGCCGGGTATTTCTGATCCGGGAGAAGAACTGGTTGCCATGTGCCACCAGGCAGGTATCCCGGTAACTTCTCTGCCGGGACCGGCAGCGTGTATTACTGCTTTGACTATTTCCGGATTATCTACCAGAAGATTTGCTTTTGAGGCGTTTTTACCTTCCGATAAGAAGGAAAAACAGGCAATCCTGGAAGAATTGAAAGATGAAACCAGAACAACCATTCTCTACGAAGCGCCTCATCGGTTGGTAAAAACACTGGAAGAATTGTATGAAACATTGGGAAATCGAAGAGTGACCATATGCCGGGAATTGACAAAAAAGCATGAGACAGCATTTCTTACCACTTTGGCAGAGGCGTTGGAACATTACCGCAAGGAATCTCCCCGGGGAGAGTGCGTAATTGTTATGGAGGGGCGCAGCAGGCAAGAGATGGAGCAGGAGAAACAGAAAGCCTGGGAGAGCATGAGCCTGGAGGAACATATGAAAATGTATGAAGAGAAAGGCGTTCAGAGGAAGGAAGCCATGAAACTGGTGGCGAAAGACCGGGGTGTGTCGAAGAGAGACGTATATCAGGGGTTATTGGAAACCAATATATAATAATGGAGGCAAACAAAAGGAGGTCATCACAATGAGGTTTGATAATCGTCACTTGTAATCAGGTGACGGTTATTTTATCTTTGGCAATCTTTTCGTGGACAAAAAGAGCTGTTTAGTGGACAAGTCATTCCGCATCATCCCAAAATGTTTATAATTATAGAGAAAAGAGGGAGGGATGATATGTTACACAAAATATCAAAAGCAATGGCGAAAAAACTGGCAATGAGTTCGGAACCGGAGAAAGAAGAAATTTATGTATACGGGTTGGAACTGATTATTACAACCTTTTTAGGGCTGGCATCTATTGTGCTTGTATCGGGGGTACTTTCGGAATGGAGTTCTGCATGGATTTTTACTGGAATTTTCGTTCCGCTGAGACTTTGTACCGGAGGGTATCATGCAGATACTTATGGAAAATGTTTTGTGATCAGTAATCTCTCTTATCTGAGTCTGCTCATCATCAAAAAGCTGACAGAAGGGAGAATACCAATGCTGGTATGGCTTATGCTGCTGGCGGCAGCTTGCTGGTATATAGGTAAAAACGCACCAGTTTTACATCGAAATCAGATGATTAATGAACAGAAGCAAAAAAGAAATCGCAAAACGGCGAGAGTTCTTCTGATTGTCGATGTTGTGGTAAGTTTGGGATTTTCTTTATATCAGGAAGAGCTTATGGTTATGACAGTATTGAGTGTCTGCCTGATAGCTGGACTTATGGCGAGAGCAGATAAAAGATTAGTATTCAAAAAAAGGAGAGGAGGAGTTATTGTATGAACATTTTGGCAAAAATAGTAGAGATATGTGCGGTTTTTGGAGGTAATTGCGCATCGGTAGGTTTGTTATATCAACCGAAAATGCCGGAAAGTTTAAAATAAGGCATAATATGTATTAAGGCGCCGATAAAGGCGCCTTTTGTAGAATATGGAGAAAATGATGGACAGAGAAGAGAATAGACTATATATAGAAGCGATAAAGTTAGCAGCTGGGAGTGTACAGTATAAAAATATATCAGTGAAAGATACAATGATTAGAGCAATAGGGCAGTTATACCAATATTATGAAACAACGATGGATAAAGGATATTTGGAAACTGCTTCTTTTCATATTCAGGCATATTTGGAAATGGGGTTTCCTTATGAAGAAGGAGAAGAAATATTTGACAAGATATTGAAGAGCTTGGGAAAAACAGGGGAATTAGAATTTCCTAAAAAATTTTATTCTGCAAACACAATCAAGTTAAATAAAACACAGGTGAGAAGTATGCTGGGGAGATGGCCAACTTCTTCTCGTCAGGAAATGAAAGTGCAGGAGGTAGTAGAGGATATTATTCGAAAGGTTCAAAATAGAGAAGAAGGGGTTTGGTATTATAAGTGCGAAATGACGGAAGATATGTATGAACTTGTGATCAGCGAACAAAATATGTTTTTTCATGACCTGCGGAGATGCATTTTTTATACATTTGTGATTCAAAAAGAGAAAAGAATCTGATACAATAGTTTAAAGGAGTGAAGTGTATGATCTATATAGCAATCTGTGATGATAATAAAAAGTCTGTAGAAATTTTAGAAAGTAAGGTTTCCGCGTGGTTGAAGGAAAATCATAAGAGGGCAGAAGTGCATACTTATACACAGAGTCAGATGCTGCAATATGATATTGAAGAGGGGCAGCATTACGATTTGATTCTCAGTGATATCGAAATGCCTCAGATCGATGGGATGGATCTTGCGGCTTATATGAAACGATACCTTCCGGATGTATTGATTATTTTTATCACCTCTCATTTGAAATATGCAGTGGATGCTTTTGAACTGTCTGTTTTCCGATATATACCGAAAAATATGATTGGAGAAAAATTACCCAGAGTATTGACAGATGCGGTAAAAATGATAGAACTACAGGAAGATGACTACTATTGTATTCAGGCGGCGGGGAGAGTGGAGAAGATTCCATATCGGCAGATTTTGTATATTTACAGACAGGGGAAAAATGCGGTATTTTACTTAAAAGACGGAAAAGAGACAAGGGTGAGAAAAAGTCTCAGTCAGGTATTTCAGGAATTAAGGTCGGAAGATTTTTTCTATGTGGATCGGGGAGATATTGTAAATCTGGCTTATGTTATGAATATTCGGAACAGTATGATAGAGCTGAAAGATGGAAGCCGTCTTCCGGTGAGTCAGGGAAAACTGGAGGAAGTTAAGGATCGGCTTGGGAAATTCTGGGGAGAGCAGTTATGAATGTGGTGTATGAATGTGTAGAGTGCATAGCGAGTTTTATAGAAATTTTTATTTTGTATAGAATATATAATGTTTTATTTGGTGATTTGAGGAAGAAAAGAGGGAAAAAGGAAGAAATTGTATTTACCCTGGGGGCAGTTGTAATTGTTTTTTTCTGCAATAGGGTGGCATTATTTTCTTATTTTACTCTTTTGTTTGGAGTTTTATATATGAGTTTTTCGGCGCTGTATATCTACAAGATTAAATATATTGTTTCTTTTTCAGTGTCCAGTTTCTACTTTTTGTGTATGGCATATGTAGATTCGTTATATGTAACGACAGTTGCTGCTTTGTTTGGAGGTCAAGAAACTTTTATATATTTGACTTCTCAGAAAAGTATGCAGCGTATGTGGATGATATGTGTGGGGAGAATACTTTGGATATTACTTTATCTTGGAATGAAAAAGATAATAAAAAAAATAACATTAAAACATAATTATACGAGAAAATTCATAGTAGTATCTTGTGTGGGGACTTGTGGCTTTGTGTTTCTAACAGAACAAACATGGAAAGGATTTGGAAAGAGCATAACAGGCGTATGGTTTTTAGGAGTTGTTTTTATTGCATCGTTCTTGTTTGGTCTTTATTTTGTGACAGAGAACAAAGAACAAAAGATGAATCTAAAAATTACTCAGACAAGGAACCAGTTATTAGAGGAAAATTATCAGGCGTTAAACGATATATATACCAGCAATGCAAAACTATATCATGATCTGAATAATCACTTGAATGTGTTGTATCAGTTTTTAGAAGAAGGAGAGACGGAAGAGGCAAAAGAATACATACGAGAGATCAGCCAGCCTATTCAGAAACTTACAAAAACGGTGTGGACAGGTGTGGATGTTGTAGATGTGATTATCAGCAGTAAAGTGGAGAAGATGCGAAATAAGGGTATTTCCTGGGATATAAATGCAGAGTTTCCGAAAAACACCAATATTCAGCCGTATGATCTGTGTACGATATTGTCTAATTTGTTGGATAACGCAGTGGAGGCGGTGGAACGAACAGGAAGAAAGGGAAATATTTCTTTGACGATTCGGAAAATCAATTATTTTCTTATGATTCGGATTGCGAATTCGTGTATAGGGAAAAATAATAGTTTTGATGCATTGCCAAAGACAACAAAAGAAGATAAAACAATGCACGGTTGGGGACTTCAGAATGTACAGCAAACCGTTCAGAAGTATGGTGGTACTTTAAAATTCAGGCAGGAAGAGAATCAGTTTATTGTGGATGTTATGATGTTTTTTGAGGGTGAAACAGAGAGAGAGAAAGAATAAAGGCAGATCTTTTAATGGTCTGTCTTTTTTCGTGGTCAAAAGGAGGGGATTGGAGGTCAGAAAAAAACAAAAGCTAATGGATGTGGTATGGTAACAATAACAAAAAACTTATGAAAGAAATAAAATAATAAATATAGTTGGTATGATCCAGAAAGGCATAAAATGAAGAAAAAAGAAGGTTTTTTATTTTTCTTTCTGAAGAAAATAAAAAAGAAATTGGTATTAGAAATGTTTTTGGTGATTGTATGCCAGTGTGCAGAATTATTGATACTGTTATCTTTGCCACAGTTATTAGGAAAAGTTGCCAGAGATCAGTCTTGGGTTTCTGTTTGGCAGTTGATGGGATTTCTTCTGATGGGTATGGGTTTGGCATATCAGATTCCTATTCGGAAAGCAGATTTGGAACCGCAAGTTACAGAGTATAAGAATAAAATTCTTTTGGAGTTGTTTTCCGTAAAATGTCAGGTTCCGTACGGAATAATGGAAGGTAAGAATTTCAGTCAGAAATTTTATAATGCAAAAAAAGCTTTGGAGAGTAATTTATTTGGTTTGGAAGCATTTATCAACAGCGGGTTTAACTTGTGTTCTTATAGTGTCTTATTGTTTATTACTATTGGATATGTACAGGTCTTTACGTTAAATGAATTAGCAGGAAATATTATTTTTCTGATAATTTTATGGGTATTGGTTACGCTATATCTTTTGCGCATCAATCAGAAAAACTATATTCAGTATTTGGAGGGAGATCGTTTATCGGAAAGGAAATTTTTTCTTAATTTAAATCCCAGAACTGTAAAGGAATTAAAAGTTTCTCAGGCAGTAAAATGGTATGCAGATCGTAGTGAAAGAAGCAATTGGATACGATATAGAAGTTATAAAAGATATCAGATGATAAATCTGGTAATTCAATTGTATACGTTGCTTTTTGTAGGAGGTATTAGTTTTATAGTTTTGCAGATGGTTTTTTCTCAAAATAAAGAGGTTTCTCTGGAAAAGCTCACTTCTCTGATTATTGCTCTGATTTCTATGTTGTTGTCGGTAGAACCGTTATTTAAGGCGTTTACAGATTTTTTGACTCATGGAAATGAAACACGACAATTAAAGGAATTTTTACTTACTTATCGGGCAAATAAGCCTGCCAGCAAACAGGAGGCAACAGATGTAGAAGAGTTGGTGGTAGAAAACTTATCTTTTGGATATGAGAAAAATAAAAAAATTATTCGAGAATTATCATTTCAAGTGAAAAGAGGGATGAATATTGCCGTTATAGGTAAAAATGGGGCAGGAAAAAGCACGTTGATGAAAATTTTAGCTGGTTTGTATGAACCAGGGGAAGGAAATTATCACATAAAAACGAAAGACGGAAAAATGAGAAAAATTTCTATGGAAGATGTAAGTCTTCTGCCGCAGGATTTTACGATATATCCTTTTACGTTAATGGAAAACATTGTGATGAATTCGGAGTATTCTCGGGAAGAAGAAAGAAGAGTACAGAAAGTTCTAAACCGTCTGGGAATAGAGAAGATTCCTTTGGATAAAAAGTTAACAAAAGAAATAGATGAGGACGGAATTGATCTGTCAGGAGGGCAGAAACAACGGATTGCTATAGCTCGAACAATTTTTCAGAATCGTCAGATAGTGATTTTGGATGAACCGACAGCAGCCTTAGATCCTCTTACAGAAAAAGAAATTTATCTTTTATGCAAAGAACAGTTTGCGGACAGGATTGTATTTTTTGTTTCTCATCGTATGGCAAGTACAGCTTTTTGTGATTTGGTGTTGTTTCTGGGAGAGAATCATTCCATAGATATAGGAACGCATCAGGAATTGTTGAATACGAATAAAGAATATGCGGAACTTTATCAGGTACAAAAGAAGTATTACGAGGAGAAAGGGGAACGGTAGAATGAAAAGGATAAAAAATTTACTGATGTGGATCGGTAAAATCCATAGGGGCTTTCCGCTTCTATACTTTCTCGATATGACAGGAATGATTATATACACTACGGCATTGGCGTTTTTTCCACTTATATGCTTTTATGCTCGTGACAGGTATCAATTGATTTTGGCGTGTTTTGGGTTGATTTTTATTTCCAATATAATTTTCAAAATTTTGGATTTCTTTTTTGGAATGTCGGTGGAAAAAGTGACAATTATTATGGACAGAAAATTTATGATTAAATTGCAGGAAATACCATATGAACAATTTGAAAATGCAGAGGAAATGGCAAAAATTAATCGAATCGTTTATCCGATAAAAAATCAAAAAGCATTGAATTATGTTTTTTCTAATTTTTCTTGTTGGTTACAGAATGTAGTACAGATTTTCCTAATACTTTTTGTTGTATTTCAAATTCATGTATTCATTGGAATTATTTGTTTGATCGGATTTTTAGTGAATTTTCTGCTTTTGAAAACGAATCGAAAAGATGAGATGCAATTTTATGAAGCTATTATGGAAGATAACAGAGTGATGGGCTATTACACTCGTCTGATAACAGAGACAGAGAATATTAAGGAAATTATCATGTTTCATGGAGAGGACATGGTAAAAAATAAAGTGGCAGAACATATTAAAAGTTCCACAGATTTATTTCGGAAATTAATGAAGAAACTGGGACATTATGATGCCAGAACATCTTTGGTATATAAAATAGTAATTTTTACTGTGTATTTGATAAGTGTTTATGTAGCTATGGAGATGCCGGGAAAATTATCTGGAATGTTACTTATTCTCACTTGCTTAACAGCGTTTAGTTCTATCAGTTCTTCTGTATTGAAGTATGGGTTTGAATTTCACCAGATGTTGGATTTTTTGGAACCTTATATGGAGTTTATGAAGAAAACAAAAAAAGATGAGAAAAAAGAAGATGTAGAATTTTTAGCTGAAAGTCCTTTTGTAGAATTTCGGAATGTAAGTTTTCGCTATCAGGGAACGGAAAAGTGGATTTTGAAAGAGGTATCATTTTCTATTGCAGATGGAGAATTTGTGACGATTGTAGGGCAAAATGGAGCAGGAAAAAGTACAATTTTGAAATTGATGTTAGGATTATTAAAACCAACGAAAGGTGCGATTTTTCTTCAGGGAGTAAATATAGAAAAACTTGAACAGCATCAGATTTATCAACTATTTCATGTGGTATTTCAAGATTTTGTGATATTTCCAGATACTATGGAAGAAAATGTTTTATTGGGGCAAAGGATAAAGAGGGAAAAGTTGGAAGAGATTCTTTCGTTTTTAGATTTATCTGAGGAAGAAAGAAATAAGATTATAGGACTTCAATATTCAGCAGATGCAATGGAGCTGTCAGGAGGGCAGAAACAGAAAATTGCAATCGCCAGAGCGTTACTTGAACCAAGAGAATGCCTTGCCATGGATGAACCGACAGCAGCTTTGGACGCTCTAACGGAGAAAGAGTTGGTGGATTATATTCTGGAAACACATAAAGATAGAACACGTATAATGATTTCTCATAGAATGAGTACATGTGTGAGATCAGAAGGGATTCTTGTGTTACAAGATGGAAGATTAACAGAAAAAGGAACACATGAAGAGCTTATGAAACTAAATGGGATATATGCGGAATTGTTTGGGGTTCAGAAGGAGATGTACTATGAAACAGAAGATAATAAGATTTAACGGTACGAATAAGAATTTGTTTTTAGATACGGAAACGGGAGAGTGGGGGATTTGGAACACATTAGAAGAAGCACAAAAAAATGGTTTAGGCAAGGAAGTGGTAAAGAAACGGTTGTGTTGTGAAAAAATAGTGCCTCAAATGTATACTATTCATATGACAACATTATGTAATTTGAAATGTAAATATTGTTATGCTAATACATCCTCAAATTCTCATGTGATTTCTCAAGAGATTCTGGAACGCTTAGTTCAATTAATTCGGAGAGAAAGCGAAGAAAAAGAAATTATTTGTGTGAATTTTCATGGTGGTGAACCGTTATTGGGATTTACAGAGATAAAATATATAGTGAGGCAATTAAAAGAATTAAGTATTAAAATTATTTATAATATACAAACCAATGGAACCTTAATTACAGATGAGATTGCTTCTTTTTTTAAAACGAATAAATTTGTAGTTGGAATAAGCTGGGATGGAAATCAGGAACTTAACGATAAAATGCGAGTTACTGCTAACAGTAAAGGATCTTTTAGACAATTAGTTAAAGGTGTAGAAAAATTAGAAAAATATGGTGTTGAATATTCTATTTTGAGTGTAGTATCAGATATGGATCAGATTGAAAATATTTATGAATATTTTTTGCATAAAAAAATAAAAAGTTTGAAATTTATTATGATGATGCAAATGGGACGAGCTACAAATTTGGATGTAAATATATGTCAAAAAGAATATGCTTTAAAAGAATATGAAGTATTTGTAAAAAATTTAGATAATTTTAAGAATGGAAAAACATATTTAAATTTGACGAATATCAATATGATACTAAGAAAAATGATTTTATATGATGATTCATATATGTGTATGCGTAGACCTTGCGGTGCAGGGGTAGAGCTAATTGCGATTGATGAAAAAGGTGATATATATCCCTGTGATTGTTATATAGGTAGTTCAGAGATGAAAATTTGCAATATTAAGGAAATAAATACAATTTCACAGTTAAAAAGATATTCTGCATATAAAAAAGTAACAAAAATAGAAGAAAGTAGGGAATGTAAAGGTTGTGACTATAGAAATATATGTTGTGGGGGATGTCAAGCAGATATATATGGTATGTCAAAAACTTTTGGGGAACCGTCAATGCAATGTATCTATTATAAAAATTTGTTACCACTATTGTATGAATTGCTTGTGAAAGAATTTGAAACACTTATTAAATATTTAAGAACATGTAAAATACTGTAAAAGTTATTTAAAAGAAGAAATGGAGAAGGATAATGAAATTTTCTAATTATATAACAACAATTAAAGATTTTCCTATGGAAGAAGTATATTTAGTTTATTCTCATATAAAAAAGACTGCAACAATTATTGGGAAAGATACCTATGATACAATTATTCAAAATAAAAAAATATCGGATAATATGTATGAAAAGCTAAAAAATATGAATATTATAGTGGAC
The DNA here is from genome assembly GCA_034114925.1 of Oliverpabstia sp. Lineage (GTDB taxonomy): Bacteria > Bacillota > Clostridia > Lachnospirales > Lachnospiraceae > Oliverpabstia. The sequence goes on along the minus strand of JAXEUM010000109.1, from coordinate 56,181 downwards.
AATGAAAAAGAAGATGAAAAAAATGCGGATTATTACATAAATAATTTAAAAAATCAAGAAGATACTTTAGGATTAATCATAACTCCTACAATGTGGTGTAATATGGCATGTCAGTATTGTTTTGAACCGGATTGTAGGAAGATCAATGATATGACAGAAACGACTGCAAATAGAATAATAAGATGGTTGGATGATTTATTAAGTAAAAAAGAATTCAAATTAATTGATGTACAGTTTTTTGGGGGAGAGCCTACACAAAATATGGAAATACTAATGTATCTGTATGATAAAATTGGAGAAATTTCAAAAAATTATCAGATACCGGTTAAGTTTTCTATTGTAACAAATGGTTATTTTGATGAGAAAGTATTGCATCAGTTGTTGGAAATGGATATACGTGATTTTCAGGTAACTATAGATGGTGGTAAATACGAACATAATATAAGAAAGCCAGGAATTCAAGGTGAAGAAACATTTGATATTATTTATAAAAATTTTGTGGAATTATCAAAAAAGTTGAAGGAAAATGATGATACGTTGATGTTGAGAATAAATGTAGATGAAACAAACTATAAAAGTGCAGAGCAGTTATTGCAAGATTTGGCGCAGGAAATTGATGTTACGAAAGTGTATATCAATATATGTAAAACAAACTGGAGTGATGAAAGGTATTGTTGTCCGAATTATTATTTGACACAGTTGAATGAGCTTGCAATAAATTTAGGGTATAAATTTGAATTTCATGTAGGTTCGTTTGCTTCATGTTATTTAGCGAAACGAAATGCCATAATCATTGATCAATATGCGAATACATATAAATGTTTGTTACAGATTGGCAATTCTGATTTTTCGTCTGGTGCGATTGAAGATTATTATGAAACGGGATATCCAAAATTTTCGGATATACCTTTGGATGAAAAATGTAAAAAATGTAAGTACTTATTAATATGCCATGGAGGATGTAAAGAAGCGGCGTACCGTTATAAAGGGTCGATTATGAAAACAGAATGTAAATATAATTATTATGAAGAAACAATAATTAATGATATTAAATTATATTATAAACATTTCTTTGCCAGTTATTTGGCATAACTAATAGGGTAAAAAGAGATTATTATATTGTAAAGAGTGTATACCAGTGAAAGGAGATTGAATATGAATAAACAGGAATTATTAAAAAGATTTGAGGGCGAAAATATTAAAAATACAAAAGAAGAAAATACAGGAAAAACGCCAGTAGTATTTTTGTGGACTAAATGTTCACCAACATAAAAATTATATTTTGACTATTTAAACATACTATTATAAAACTTAATTAAGTATAAATATTAATAGAGCAATTTAATAATCTCTTTTTATAGATTTTTCATGAAAATAGTTGGGATTAAAGAATGATAAATTAGAATTTTTAGAAATTATGCATTCCAACTATAATAAATGATAGTTATATGATTTAAAGATTAACAAGAAAAAACATCAGCAGTATTTTGTTATAAAAGGAATTGAGAAAAGTACAATTATGTTTTCTTAATTCCTTTATTTGAAATTATAATTTAAATTTTGAAATGGGAGGGGATTTGTTTGCGTTATGAGTTGAAAGCTTTTTTCCAGAGCAAGGTAACGTTGGTAAGTCTGTTTATCAGCATCCTTCTGGGAATTCAGATATTGGTTTTATTTTTGCAGGGCGTAAATCAAAGAGGTTGGACGTACCATCAGAAGTATTTCGAGCGTGTGGAAGCGGACCAGGCAGAGGATATAAGAGTTACGGAAGATCAGTGGGATTATACCATGAGTCTGTGTACTACAGAGGAGAAAAAGCAGGTTTTTCTGAATGAATATGAGTATATGAAATGGATCAGAGATTATAGCCGGGAGATTGTTGATTATGGGAACAGTGAGGGGTATGATCCGGAGATATATCATCAGATGATATTACGCTCAGATTTGATTAATGCGTTGGCAAGTTGTAATACCTGTGCATCGCCGGATACGGAATGTCCTGATGTAGAGACTTATTTTGCAGAAGAGTTTGAACGGCATAAAGAGTTTCTGCGGTTGGATGAATTACCATTTCAGTTGTCTCTTCTGGCAGACAGCCCTTTTATGACGCCGGAGCAGAAGGAGAAGAATATTCCTTATTATTATCAGTATCGTGCGGCATCGCGGACATTTTTAGGACATGTGGAGCATGAGAGAGTGATTACTTTATTCGATGCGTCTCCATGGTCATATCTGCAAAAGGTGTTCAGCAGATATGAATATCCTGTAATAATTTTTGGATGTATTGCCATTCTTCTTCCGGCGTTCTATATGGTGGAATGCAGAAGAAACAGAACTTTACAGTTACAGCAGATGATACCGAGAAAGCAGATGGGAATCGTAGGGCATTATTATAGTTCGGTGTTGGTCGGCGTCGTTCTTCTTTTGGCGGCAGGGATAGGTTTGATAACGTTGGGAATGGGTATCCGGTATGGATGGGGCGGTCTGGAAACGCCCACCTATGTAGATCCTGTCAATTTTACCAGTATGACAACAGAATATAATGCGGCTCCTGAGGCTTATGGCTTCCGAAATCTTGGAAAAGTGTATTCTGATGTGTGTATTGATGGAGAAGATGCGTATATTACCATGTATGAATTGAAGGAGATACCGCTTTGGAAGATGTTGGGATATGCGGGGATTCTTTCAGTTGCAAAGATTCTGTTTCTTACCTTATTAGGATTTTCCATTGGCTATCTGTGCCAAAGAAACGGTATTGCCGTTTTTCTGGCAGCTTTGACGGCAGGAGCTTATGTGATGGGGCAGGTAACGAAAAAAGGAATGAAATGGAATCCGTTAGCGGTGAAATCGTCTTGGGATGTGGCAGTAGGAGGATGTAATACAACCTGGTTTAATGGTATGGTGGTGTTAACGGTTTCGATTATTCTTTTGGGAATTGTGCTGTTATGTTTCCAGAAAAAGAGAAAGCAGGGGTGAGGATATGGAAATATTAGAGGTGAAAGGTTTAAGGAAAGATTTTGGGAAAAATCAGGTATTGAAAGGGATTGATTTTTCTGTTCATGAAAAAGAGATCGTAGGATTTTTAGGACCGAATGGTTCTGGAAAATCCACGACGATCAAGTGTATCTGTGGTTTGTACCATATGACAGGAGGAGAGATCAGCATTTGCGGTCATGATATCAGCAAGGAACGGACAGAAGCCTTGAAAATGCTGGGAGCCAGTATCGAATCTCCGGCTCTGTATCCTCAGCTTACAGGGGAAGAACACCTGAAAATGATGGGGAGATGGAGGAAGGTCGGAACTGAAAGAATTAAAGAGATGGAAGAATATTCCGGTCTGGGGCATTATCTGAAAAAGAAGACGAGAACATATTCTATGGGAATGAAGATGCGGCTGATGCTGGCGATGACTTTGCTGGCAAAGCCTAAATTAATCATTTTGGATGAGCCGACGAATGGGCTAGATCCTCAGGCGGTATTTGAGCTGCGAAAGGAGATGGAGGAGATTCGGGATATGGGTTCTTCTATTTTATTTTCCAGTCATCAGCTCAGTGAGGTGGAAAAATTATCTGATCGGGTAGTGATTCTGAATCATGGAGAATTAATCTATGATGGCAGCCTTCCCCGTCATCTTATGGGTAGCGAATATCGGATACGGGTACAGGAAGGTGCAGAAGTTATAGCTATGGCAATGCTGAAACGAATGGGAATCACTACCAGCGGTCTTGTGGAGGGACAGGATGGCTGGGTGTATTTTAAAAATTATACGGATCGCCCTATTGGAGAGGTATTTGCAGCTATGGGCGGACTGATTGAGATATCAGACATTATAAAGTGTGAGATGGATCTGGAATCCTTTTATAAAAAGATATATGAGAGACAGCCGGAGAGAGGTGAGGATCGTGATAAAAAATGAGATAAAATTATTCTTTTCCCGGAAAAATATCCTGTTTTTTATAACGGCGGCAGCAGCGATGTTATTGATTTATGTTTTTCAATATGAAAAGGCTTATGAGGAATATCCAGAGGAGCAGATAAAAAGTCTGGGAAGTCGGTGGGAAGATCTTGAATATTTTGAGACCCTTTACAGCAATCGAGTGGAGCAGTTAGAAGAATATGATCCGGAATATGAACGGCTGGAGCCAATCAAAAAGACAGCAGGGATTCTGGTAAGTCTTCGGGCTTTATGCGGACTGCAGGTAGATTGCTGGGAAGATTGGGAGAAAAATGAAGATATGCTGCGGGATCTTCAAAAACAGGAGGACAGGAAGCTGGTAGACGCCCCGGATAAGATTGATCCGGGAGAAGGAGCGCTATTTTACTGGGACAGACGGGATTGGAATCAGAGAATGTTGCTTCATGAGGCTTATGAAAAAGCGAATATTCCTGAACCGGTCAATAAAGCGGTTCCTACAGGCGCTTATGTTTTATACCATGGACTAGAGGGAACAGGGGTTGTGTTTTTAGTTCTGGCTCTTTTGATGCTCGGATGGAATTACGATATCTGGTCAGCGGATTTTGATGAATCCACCAGTAAACTGTTATATACATTACCCTTCTCCAGAAAGAGAATTTTTTCAGTGCGGTGTCTCGTTCACTGGGGACTTAGCTTGTTGGGAATGGTGGCGTTGTTGGGGATTCTCTTTCTGTGCGGCTCTGTGCGGTTCGGATTTGGCTGGGAGGATTTCCAGGTCATCAATATGCAGGTATGGAAACATTTTTCCCTGTTTTCCATGGAAACAGCGGAAATGGGGGCAGGAGATGCGGTAGTATCTATGGGTACGGCAGTGGGACTCAGATTGTTGCTGACGGTATTGTTTTTTACATTGTTCTTTGCCATAATCCAGTTTGTTTCTTTTGCATGGAAGAGCAGTACTTCCGTATTAGTTACGATGATGGCTCTGGTGACCGGTGTGGTTTCTACGATGATCATACCTGCAACATATGAATGGGAGACCTATTATGTGGAACTTGCAGGGCAGGACACAGGACTGTGGGAACAGTTGATTCCTCTGTTTTACTTTCAAAATGGAGATATTCTCAGCGGAGCTATGGGAATAGGAGCGCCATGGGTGCTTCTGGTGGAAATTCTGATGAGCCTGGGAATCTTTATAGGAACTGAGATTTGGATGAAACACAGTGAACTGTGAGGGAAGCGGAGGAGATGAACAGTAACTCTTTTACTTTTGGGATATTTATTAGGGGGATTTGAAGAAAATTGGGCATAGAAAATGTGGATTTTTGTATATACCCAAAATAGCCAGGAAAAAAATGAATTTTTCTGTGTTTTGGGCATATATCAAGTGTGCATATGAAATAAATCCCGTGTAATGCCGATTTTTTGGGTATATAAGAAAAGTGATATATATGTATGCCCAATATCCGATCCCCCAATTATCAAATATTATACATCAAATAAATAGATTTTCTTTCTGCACCGTGGTAAAATGGACAAAATAAATCGTAACAGTTCAGCCATACAGATGTCCGCTTGCAAAAATATGCAAGCATATTTTGTGCTTCCCGTACACTGTATGGCTGAACTGTTACAATAAATCGCAGAGTACGGGAGGAGTTTTATGGTAACAAGAAAACTGGCACGAAATGGTATGCGAGGCAGGAAGAAAACAACAACATTGCTCGTTCTGGTTCTTACCTTTACATTTCTTTTTATTATATCGGCAATTTTGTTGGAAACGAGTATGACGAAAACAAAGCAGCAGCAGCGCCAGCAGTTGTATGGCGAATGGCATACGGCTTATATGGAGGCTTCTCCTGAGATTTGTGAGCAGTTGGCGGAAGAACCGGAAGTTTCCCGGATGGTAAAAACGAAGCTTCTGGGAGAAAATCCGGTGGCAGGAATGGTGGGAACCATCAATCAGGATTTTGTGGATATGGGAAATCTGACTTTGGTGCAGGGACGGCTTCCGGAAGCGGAGGATGAGATTTTATTGGAGGCCAGTGTGGTGGACAGGCTGGGAATTGACGATCCTCTGGGGGAAAATATGGAACTGGAGATTCAAAGACCGCTGGTGGTGGAGGATTTGATGGCCAGTTTTTTACAGGAGGTGGAGGATGCCGGAGCAGACAGTGATAAGATGTCGGGATTTCGGAGAATCCTCAATGATAAAGAGGTTATTGGAAGATTAGAGCTGAATTTGAAAAGCCAGTATTGTGGCTGGGCGACCAATGAGCAGGCAAAAGATGTGGAATATATTGAAAAAAACGGTACCCTCTATGAACGGCAGATTGATATAAAAGCAGAGTATAAAATTGTGGGAGTGATACAGTCCTACTCCGCTTTCTGGGATATCGGAACGTATGCGGTACCAAATGTATTTTTGTCAGAAGCAGGGGGGAATCAGATCGAAGAAGCATTGCACACTACGTCTTTGGTTGATCTGTCGGAACTTTCACTGCTGTCGGATGTATTTCTGGAATCCGACAAGTGGGAAGGAGAGCTGAGAGATGAACTGGCAAAAAAATATGAACAGGAGAAGAAGCAGGAAAGTGACAGCAGACGGGTTTTGAGAAGAAATCAGTATGCATATCCGGAAGCGGGAACAGAAAGTGAAGGAACCATCACGCTTCTGGTGGTAGCTGTGATATTCGTGGTGGCATTCTGTGCGGTTTTGCAGATTTTTCTTACACAGATCAAAAGAAGAACCCGGAAGATTGCCCTGTTAAAATCTGTGGGAAGTACCACGGGACAGATTGTGGGTATGCTTTTTTGGGAGGGGATTTATCTTTTGTGCTACAGTATGCCGCCGGGAATCCTGGCAGGTTTTGGCGTTGGATGGGGCGCTGTGCAGTTTTTGCAAAAAGGAATGGGGATGGATGTGGATTTCCATATGGATCTGCGGATGTTGCTTTTGGGTATTTTACTTGGCTGTGGGGCGTTATTTGCAGGAATGGCCATTCCTATTTTGAAAGCCGTACACGTTCCTCTTGTGGGAACGATTACTGTCAGTACAAAGAATCGGAGAAAAAAGAGTATCCGAAAAAGACGGAAAACAGGTTCCCAAAGAAAACCTCAGCGCCTTACCTATGCCAGAATAAGCAAAACTCATGAACGACTAAACTGGAAAAGCCGGGTGCTTACAGGGGTTATATCTGTTGTAACTTTGATTCTGGTACTTTCTGCAATTTATCTGGGATATCTTTCCTTTGCCCCTTATCGGGAAATCGTTGAGGAGCAGAAACGTCCCAATTATGTGTTGAAGGCTGCCCATGGGTATGATGCGCGGCAATTAGAATCCATGGCGGAAGATCTTGAAGATATGATACCGGAAAGTCATGTGGAAGCATATCAGCGATTGAATAAAGTGGGAATTTCCTATGAGGGGATGGGTGAAAGCTCTCTAATCACAGCTTATAAAAAATATCTTCCCAGGAACCGATATGAGGAATTTATCGGCTCGGAGCCTACGGGAACGAAGGCTATGCGGGGGATTGGAAATCTGGGGAAATTCCCCGGCAGTTTGCAGACTACGCTCTTTAGCGTGGACCCTTTCGGAGAATTGGGGGAAGCTCTGCAAAAGATGGTGACTGTGGGAAATGTGGATCAGAGATCATTTGATATCGGAGAGAGCGTAATCCTGGCAATTCCTCTGTATGAAGAGGGTACTCCAAAAGGGAATGGAAAGGAAAATACCGATACCGTACAGGAGGATGAAATGTTTTCTCATGTGCTGGAAGAAATCGCCGGATATCAGCTGTCTTATGATAAAGAAGACGAAGGCAGGATGATTGCAGATACTACGATAGAACCGGGAGATAAGATCTGGCTTTCGGTGGAACGGCAGGAAATGACAGCCACCCCTAAACCGGTTAGCTACGATTCCTGGGAGGTACAGGTGGGTGGAATTATTTACTATACCCCGGGAGAGAAAAGATTTCCCTTTTTCAAAGATAAGAATGGATTTGTGGTTTTCGGTTCTCCTTTATTTATGAAAAAACTGTCCATCAAAACGTCGGATGATCCCATGTATTATTATACGAAAGAACAGTTTGAATTTGTACTTACCCAGTGTCCCCACAGTTTTGGGGAAACTTATATGAATGTTTATACCGATGACAGAGCAAATGCTGTGGAGATGGCTACGCAGGTTATGAAGTATGGAAAAGGCTATGGCATGGAATTTGTCAACTACAATGAGGAAAACTGGAACCTGTATTATAAAGCGTTAAATACGGCTCTGATTCTGGGGGTATTCGGTGCGGCGTCAGTGCTGATCGCCCTGGTGATTTTATGGAATATCCATATGTCATCCTTTGAGCAGGAGAGAGGACGGCTGGGTGTTTTGCAGGCGTTGGGTGTGACAAACCGGGAAATATCCCTCCGGTATCTGGGGAACGGAGTAAAAACAGGAATATTTTCTCTGGCAGCCGCCCATATCTGTCTGGGAGTGGTCCTGTTATTTACTGGTGAGAATTTTTATGAACTGGCAGGATACCCCTGGATGTTGCACATCGTAGTCTGTCTGGGATATGTTATCCTGGTGACTGTTGTGGGATGCGGCCCGATATGGGAACTGAAAAAGCATACACCCAATGAGAATATGAATCATTGACTGTAAGACCGGAGAGGAGATAAGACTATGGAAATTGTATTGAAGGCAGAAAAATTGGAAAAAACCTATGGGACAGGTCCTTTAAGCGTTCAGGCGTTAAAGGGGATCGATCTGGAAATTGAAAAGGGCGTATTTTATGCGATCATAGGAAAAAGCGGTTCGGGGAAATCCACCCTGCTCCACCTTTTGGGAGGACTTGATCGGTGTACCGGAGGAAATATTTATCTGGAAGGAAAAAATATGTCTGAGCTGAAGGAACGGGATCTGGCGATAATGAGAAGAAGGAGAATCGGTTTTGTGTTCCAGTCTTATAATCTTTTGGAGGAGCATACCGTATTGGAAAATATTCTCCTGCCGGTGGATTTGGATGGACGAAAACCGGATATGGAGTATATCGATCAGGTAATCGATGCGCTGGAGATTCGGGAAAAGCTGGATTATTATCCCGATGAGCTTTCCGGAGGGCAAAGGCAGAGAGTGGCGATAGCTCGGGCGCTGGCTCCCCAACCTGCGATTATTCTTGCTGATGAGCCAACCGGCAATTTGGACGATAAAACCACAGGAGAAGTCATCGCATTTTTAAAGAAATCAGCCAGAAGATTTCACCAGACCATTGTGCTGATCACCCATGATCTGGAACTGGCAAAACAGGCAGATGTGGTGATTACGATTTCCGATGGTCAGATCGTGGCAGTGGAATAAATCGTTGCTGTGAACGGTAACAATAAAACTGGAACCGGAGCATCATATTGGCTGAAAAATATGGATTTTTCCCCTGAGGTCTGTTAAGATGGAAGAAAGACAAAAGATGTCTGATAAAGAAACGTGTGAATTGTGAAAGGGGGATGAGAAAATGTTTTGCCCAAAATGTGGAAATAAGTTAGAAGATAACGCAAAGTTCTGCCATATCTGTGGTCAACCCATAGAAACGGATGAGAACCATCAGCCACAACAGCCGGAGCATCAGAACTATGAGAATTACCATCAGCCACAGCAGCCGGATTATCAGAATTTTGGAAATTATCAGCAGCCGCCTCAGCCGAAAAAGTCCCAAAAAGGGTTTGTAGCTATGGTGATCGCAGCAGGCGGTCTGTTGATCGTGTTAGTGGTGGTGGCAGCCATGATCGCATTGGGAGTGGGAAGAGGCAGCGATTCTCAGAAAGAGTATGCGGATGGAGAGGAAGTTTATCTGGAAGAGGAACCGGAAAATGATTTTGAAGATTCCACAGGAGTGGAGGAAAAAGAAGATGAAATACCGGAAGTGGTTCCGCTTACACGGCCTTCTTTTCTGGGGGTTATAGAAACTATCAAAGAGAGCGTTGTTGAACCGGAAGTGAACGGATACAAGGTGAAATCAGATCTCAGTAATCTGTACAACTGGGAACAGTTTTTCTATGATCAGGATTCGGAAATACTGAAGAAGCTGAAAGAGAATCTGTTTTGCGTGGAGAAAGGATTTGAGAAGGAATTTTACGAAACGTATGAGTCCAATCGTTATTCTCTGGCGCCCAGTTTTGTGACGGTAGATTCCATGATGCATACGTATCACCTGTATTTCAGCTATCTGATGAAGAAAACAGAGAGAGAATCTCTGGCAGAGGCGCTTTTATCTGTCAGTGAACAGATGTTGGAAAAGAGTGTGGAGCAATACGAGCAGTTAAGGGGCAGTGAATGGGAAGAGGCAGCTTTCAGAAATGTGGTATTTTTTTCTGTAGGTGCAGTACTTCAAAATAAGGATGCAGAGATTCCCGCAGATGTGGCAGAAGCAGTGGATCGAGAGAAAAGTTTGATCGAGGACGCTTCCGGGATTGACACATGTTCCCTTACCAATACAATGATCGACTATTCTCAGTTTAAGCCTCGTGGATATTATGAGGGAGAGAAGAAACTGGAAAAATATTTCCGTGCCATGATGTGGTATGGACAGATTGGATTTCTTCAGTCAGAAGAAGATCTGGACAGAAGCGCATTGCTTATGACAATGGCTATGGAAGAAGGGGTTTTGGCAGAGTGGGAAAGAATCTATACGGTTACTTCTTTCTTTGCAGGAGCCAGTGATGATCTGACATATTATGAATATCTTCCGGCAATCGAAGCTGCCTATGGAAAAGAACCGGAATTGGATGTTCTGGTGGGAAACAGTGAGGGATGGGAAACCTTCCGTTCTGTCACAGCACAGATGAAAACGCCTGCTATCAACTCCATACCTACCATGGATGATGAGGATCCGGATACAAAGTCAACAGAGGAGAATAAAGGTTTTCGCTTCATGGGGCAGAGATTTACCATTGATGCGGCTATTTTCCAGAAACTGATCTATGAAAATGTTCAGGAAGACAGCGAAGGAAACAAAAGGATGCTTCCGGATACTTTAGATGTGGCGGCGGCATTGGGTTCTGATACGGCGTACTCCATTCTTGAAAAACAGGGAGATACGGATTATGGCGGTTATAAAGAAAACATGGAAGTTCTCAGAACAGGGATTAAGAATTCACCGGAAACGCTGTGGAGTGCAAGTTTATATTCCAACTGGCTTTACACATTGAAACCGTTATTGGAGGAAAAAGGAGACGGTTATCCGGATTTTATGCAAAGTGAGGAATGGGCAAAGAAAAATCTGGAAAGTTTTGCGGGAAGTTATGCGGAACTGAAGCATGATACCGTACTCTATGCGAAACAGGTCATGGCAGAAATGGGCGGAGGAGATCTGCCCCAGTGGGATGACAGAGGGTATGTGGAACCGGAAGTTCAGGTATGGTCCAGATTTACCCGGCTTGCAGCCAGGACAAGAGACGGATTGAAATCGTTTGGTATGTTAAGTTCTGAAGATGAAGAGAATCTGAATCGTCTGGAGCAGATGGCAAGTCAGTTCCTTACCATGTCTGAGAAAGAATTGAAAAATCAACTTTTGTCAGATGAAGAATATGAGTTGATCCGTAATTACGGAGGAAACCTGGAGCATTTCTGGCTGGAAGCTTTTAAGGATGAAGGGGAAAATATTAACAGCGGCGATTTTCCGGCGGCTATTGTGACAGATATAGCCACAGATCCTAATGGCGCCTGTCTGGAGGTGGGAACAGGAAACCCATCCCGTATCTACGTGATCGTACCGATAGATGGGGAATTACATATTTGTGTGGGTGCGGTATATTCCTTCTATCAATTTGAACAGCCGATTTCCGAGCGTCTTACAGACAGTGAATGGAGACAGATGATGGGAATTTCGGCTATGGATAACGGAACTTATAATTATGATTCGGCTATAGAACAGCCAAAATGGACAAATTCTTATCGATATGAATACAAATACTAAAAAATGGAAGAAAGTAGTGATACTGATTGCGGCGGCAGCTTTGGCTGTCGCCGTTGGTATATTTGCCTGGGCAAAAGGAGTGTTTTTGCCTCGATGGATTCAGTGGGAAGAGAAAACAGTAAATGTAGAAAAAGAGAAAACAGAGGTATCACAGATCCGGTTACATGACCGCAAACTGGAAGTGAAGAGCAAGGAAAAAACAGTGTGGGAATCGCCGGAAGGCATACTGGTTCAGGACTTTTTGTGGTGTGATTTGAATCATGATGGAAAAGACGAATTGTTGCTGCTGTGTTGGAGAATCGGGCGGTATGGGGATGCCAGACCTTTTTGGGTGGAAAAGGATGAGAAAAAATGGAGCCAGCACATTTACATCTATCAGTGGAAGAAAGATAGGATAGCGCCGCTTTGGATGGCGTCAGATATTGGGATGGATGTGGAGAAATTTGAGTTTGATGTGGAAAAACGATTAAAAATTACAGAAGTAAGTGGAAAAGTGACGTATTGGGATTGGATCAGTTGGGGATTAACGTGGATTGGAGAGGAATAAATGTAAGTAAGTCTTCTATTTTCTCCTGTTTTTTCATATAGTGAAAAGAAGGAATTTGGGAGATCATGTATGAATTATTTATGGGGTGGAATGATTCTGGTTGGGATTATCTATGGAACGGCTTCCGGTAATCTGAAGGATGTGACGGAGGCTGCGGTAAATTCATCCAAAGAGGCAGTTAGCTTGTGTATTGCTATGGCTGGGGTGACTGCCATGTGGGTGGGGATTATGAGAATAGCAGAGAATTCAGGGCTGATACAGAGAATGGTGCAGCGGATGAATCCTCTGCTTGATTTTTTATTTCCGGAAATTCCGAAGGAAGATGGCGCGAGAAAACATATCGCAATGAATATGATCGCGAATCTGCTGGGGTTAGGATGGGCAGCTACTCCGGCAGGATTGCAGGCGATGGAATCTCTGAGCAGGTTGGAAGAAGAACGACGGATGGAAGAGAAAGTTTTTCAAGATGGAAAAGAGGGGGGGACAGGAATAGAGAAGAGAGGAAAATATCAGGCTGTACCGCCGGGAACAGCAAGTAATGAAATGTGTACATTTCTGATATTAAATATTTCCTCACTTCAGTTAATTCCTATCAATATCATTGCGTACCGGACTCAGTATGGAAGTGTAAATCCTACAGTGATAGTGGGTCCGGCTATGGTGGCCACAGCGGTAAGCACGGGAGTTGCTGTGATATATTGTAAGATAAAGAATCGCAGACGTTAATTCGGGGGAAATTTGGATACATGGTTCCTACGCCAGAGGAGATTTTATCAGAAAATATATACAAATCTAGAGATTTAAAAAAGTTTCACTACTTTTTCCTCAAAAAAATAGTGAAACTTTTTTAATTGCATCAAAATATGCACTTTTCAACAAAAAAAACAGGGATTTTCGGAGGAAAAAGTAGTGAAGTTTTTCGAAAAGCTACGAAAAGTGCACTTTTATCCTAAAAATACGGACTCATATTATAAAACTGTTCCTGTGCATCCACCAGTATGGACATACAAGTATGATGCCTTTGTTATTTGCCCGGGAAACCTCCTTTCCATGGGCAATATTTCTGCTCTATGTCCAAAATGCCGATAATTTTATCTTTTTCCTGGTTATTTCGGGCATATATAGAAATCCAATATTTCCAATGCCCAAGTTTCATCAATCCTCAACGAAATATCTAAAAAGTAGCACTATTGATAAATTCCAGGACAATTTCGTTTACTATAAGGCTGAACTGTTACAGAAAAATCAGGCCACCGTTTCTTTTACTGTACATAGAGAAAGAAATGTATTAGAATTATTTATAGATTTATCTTTCAGGGGAAGGATAACATCAGAACTACAGGGAGTATAGATAAGATACAGGGAGGTTGTTTATGAGACAGGAAGATCACCCGGTGTTGCGGGCTATTCAGGAGATAAAAAAGGCAGTAATCGGAAAGGATGACTGTATTGTAAAAGTAATGACGGCGATTCTTGCGGGAGGTCATATTTTGATCGAAGATATTCCGGGGGTAGGGAAAACTACGATGGCGCTTGCTTTTTCCAGAGCTTTAAATTTGGAACAGCACAGGATTCAGTTTACGCCGGATGTGCTTCCGGCAGATGTGACGGGATTTTCTCTTTATCAGAAAGAAACCAATCAATTTGTATATCAGCCGGGAGCAGTTATGTGTAATATTTTGCTGGCGGATGAGATTAACAGGACTTCTCCGAAAACCCAGGCGGCGCTGTTGGAGGTTATGGAAGAACGGAAGGTGACCGTAGATCATATTACCAGAGAGCTGCCAAAGCCGTTTATTGTAATCGCCACACAAAATCCTGTGGGCAGCGCAGGAACGTCCATGTTGCCAGAATCTCAATTGGACCGTTTTATGGTATGTATGAGTATGGGATATCCGGATATGGAGTATGAGCTGGAAATTGTCAAAGGGAAGGTGAGCGCCAATCCACTGGAACAGGTAGAACCTGTACTGAATGGGCAGCAGTTGCTTGCCATGCAGAAACAGGTAAGTGGTATTTTTATTCATGACGCCATCTATCGGTATATTGGAAAATTAGTGTCAGCCACCAGAAATCATTCCATGATTGAATTGGGCATCAGTCCCCGTGGAACGATAGCATTGGCGAAAATGGTACAATCTCTGGCGTATTTGCGGGGAAGAACCTATGCGTTGCCGGATGATGTATCCGATGTATTTTTAGATGTGGAAGCGCATCGTATCCGAATGAATGCGAAGGCAAGGGTGAATCATGTAACGGCACAGGATGTATTGCGGAATATTCTGGAGGGAACACCAAAACCATCGGTAGTGAAAAAGCAGTCATGAGGATATAGAAGATGAAAGGTAAATTATTATATTTATTAATCTGGGGCGCCACATCGTATGTGGGGGTTCTGTATTATAGTCCTTCTCTTTTAGGTCTGGCGGTGTTGGAATTTTTGCTTCCTCTTTGCTCGTTTTTGTTGCTATGGTGGGTGAGCAGAAAAGTTCGGGGAAATATTTATCTGCCTATGGCAGTTACAGATAAGAATCAGAAAGTTCAGGCGGGGATTGAAATTATAAATGACAGTCGGATTCCCGTTCCCGGTATCAAGGTCATAGTTACTGTAGTAAACAGATTCTATGGGAAGAAGGAACAGGTGATTTTCCGGGGAATGGCCGGAGGGAGAAAAACCACCAGGATACTTACCGATATCAGTAGCGATCAGTGTGGACCTTTATGTTTGGAAATTCAACAGATTCAGATCAGCGATCTGTTTCATTTGTTTCAGAAGAAGATTCCGGGAAAAGGAAAAGAAATTCTGGCAGTGATGCCGGATATTTATCAGGCGTGTATTTCTCTCCAGGCAGATACCAGAGATTTTCTGGCGGAAAGTGAAGAATATGATAAGCAAAAACCGGGAGATGATCCTTCCGAGGTGTTTCAGATCAGAGAATATCGGGGAGGAGACCGATTGCAGAGTATTCACTGGAAATTAAGCGCCAGAACGGACGATCTTATGGTGCGGGAATATAGTCTGCCCATAAATTGTGCGATAGTATTTTTTATTGATATGGAATATCAGCCGGATGAAGGCTATGGAAATCTGGATGAATTTATAGAGGCGGGTATTGCTATTTCTCTGGGTATTTTAGAAGAGGGCAAGGAGCATTATGTTGTGTGGTATGACAGGGATTCTCAGGATCTGGAAAGGCTGAAGATGAAAGAGAAGGATGATATTTATGTCCTTATCCAGCGTTTATTTGCTTCAGGACCGTATCCGGATTCTGTGGCTATGGAAGAAATCTATAGAGAAAAATTCAGGGGAGAAACCTGGCAGACACAGCTTCTTTGGAATATCAGAAAAGAATTATGGAGAAATGGAAATCTGGAGTCTGAGCTGTCGGGAGCAGCAAGGGAAATTCTGGAAAATGGGGAATTACTGATTTAGGGGAGAAGAAAATGAAGGAATATTTGACGGGAAACATTCAAATTTCCGCAGATACAAAACTTCAGATCAGCGGCAGGCATTTGGGAGGAGAGAAATTATATTTTTTACGAAGTATCTACTTGTATCTCAGTTTGGCCGGAACGTATCTGACTGTGCGGGAAACCTTTGGATTCAAAGGAAATGATAATTTTATATTGTTGATTTTGGGAGTGGATTGTCTGGTATTAAGCCTGATTTGGTGGAAATGGGGAAAAATCTGCTGGTATGGATGGAATGCACTGCTGTTTATAACGGGAGCCATAATGTGGAAAAAAGTGGCTGCCGGTTATATTGCTGTGGAAAACGGCGGCAGAAAACAGTTGAGTAATTATTATCAGATGAATCTGGCACAGAGAAAAATGCCTGTGGAAGGAGAAAAAGGAGAGTTGTTTTTGATTCTCGTATTTTCTCTTTTGATCTGTTTATTAGGAAGAATGGTAGTACAAAAGGGTCGGGCATCCTTGTTGGCTTTGTTTCAGATATTGTTTTTTTTGCTGGAACTGGTTTGTGGAAATGATTTTCAGGGACCGGGGATTTACCTGATGGCAGCAGGTGTTCTGGCTTTGCTTGCCATGGGAAATCGAAAAGGAGGCAGACATCAGGAGATAACATTTTCTGTAGGTATCTGGGTCGGAGGGGTTTTGCTTATTCTTACTTTGTTGTGTGGGTTATTGTTGGGACCTATAGTTTACCGTCATGCCAGCGGAGCAAATGAAACATTGTATGAAAAAGTTCAGCAGGTAACCCGGAAAATGAGTTCTGCCATGCAAAGTCAGAATGGCATTTTTGGAGATCATACGCCTACTGCGGATGGAAGTTTAAATAATTATCCGGTGGAACAGAGTCAGGAGACAGATTTGGAGATCACAGTCAGTCAGAAGCCGGAGAGGAGTATGTATTTGAAAGGGTTTGTAGGGGATACTTATGAAGGCTCCTACTGGCACCGAATAGATGAAAATGAATTTCGAGATAAATTTCCGAAAAAGAATGCACCGTATCAGATACAGAATATTTTATATCGCTATCTTCAGAAGCGAGGCAACGGAAATCTGGATACTGTTCAGATTCATCGTCTGCAGCCGGGAGGAGAATATGGATATGTTCCTTACGGATTTGAAGTACCGGATGATGAGAATCTGGTGGGAGACAGTTATTATTCCAGCGTGGAAGACCAATTGGAATATCATGGATATATCAACTGGGAAAATATGGTGGGAAATGGACCTGCCAATGAAGCAGAATCCGAAGTGGAAGCTGCTTATCAGGAGTATGCGGCACAGCAGTATCTGAAAATTCCGGTAGAAGGTTTGGAACGATTAAAAGAATATTGTTCTCAATATCAGTTTTCCTCGGTACAGGAAGTGATCGATTTTGTAGTTCCCACAGTGAAAGAAGGACGGCCTTACAGTATGGATTTAGAGCCGGTTCCCCAGGGAAAGGATTTTGCAGAATATTTTTTCTTTGATCAGAAGAAGGGGTATTGTATCCATTATGCTACGACAGCTACACTGATGCTGAGGATTTTGGGTGTTCCTGCCCGTTATGTGACAGGATATATGGTGAGTCCGGATGCTTTTACGGAAAGTGAGGATGGATTTACTGCCCAGATACCGGACAGTCAGGCACATGCCTGGGTGGAGGTATACCGTACGGGAAAAGGCTGGATTCCTTTGGAGGTAACGCCAGGGTATGAGACGTCTGTTTATACGGAACAGGGAGGAGAAGAAATGTCGGTTACGGCAACACCGGAGCCGGAGGTGGCAACACCGGAACCTACCCCTGTTTCGGAAGAACCTTCGCCCATACCGGATACAGGAGAAGAACAATCTTTTCCAGAAGAGCAGGAAGAAGAACAAGCTGTTCCAAAAGAAACTCCTGAAAATACAGGGGTTTTTGACAGGATGAAAGTGATAGGAATAATACTCTTATGGATACTCGCCATAATTTTGGTGTTTCTCATGATTTTTGGCGGCGTTTTATGGAATCGAAAGAGAATTCTGGCAGGCAGAGAAAGACGGTTTATGCAAAAAGACTGTAGAAAAGGAATTTGTGAGATTTCTTATGGACTGTATCAGATGCTGCGGGATGGAGAGATTATCAGTGGCGAGGAAACGGAAGACCTGGCATTTGCCCGGCAGGTGGAAGAAAAACTGGACATTTTACAGGCGGGAGAATATGAGAAATTTATTCGTATTGTCCAGCAGGCTGCTTTTGGGAATGAGAAAATAGAAGAAGAACAGAGAATATTCTGTCGGAAATTTTATGGAAAAATAGCTTCTTATCTCTGGAACCAGAGGAAAGGTCGAAAAAAAATCCGGTGGAAATACATGAAATGTTATGAAATGACATAAACTGGATAATAAACTTCCAGGTGAAAATGATAATGAAGTATCCTGTTCGGATGATTATGGTTGTTGGCGCTTTGGTTTTATTTCTTCCACTGGGACTGACTGCTCTGGTATCTGGCCGTGAGGCAGTTGCTTTGCAGAAAAAAATAAATAGGGAAATATATCTCTCCATGATACTCTGTGAGGAAATTCCCGGGGATTATGAGGAGGAGATGTTAAAGGTACAGGCTGTTCTTGCCAGGAGCAGCCTGTATTTTTATACGGAAGAAAAGACAGAAGAGGAATGGGAGAAAAAACTGGACAATTTCAGAAAAAACATAAAAAACACCCGGTATCAAAAAATTTATCAGCGAATGGAACGGGCGGTAGAGGCGACCAGGGGGCAGGTATTGATCTGGCAGGGCAGGGTATGTCCGGGAATTTTTCATCGGGTAAGCAGTGGAGCAACGAGAGATGGGATGGAGGCGCTGCAGGAAGTTTCTTATGCATTTTTGACCAGTGTGGAAAGCAGACAGGATGCAGGCGCAAAAGAATATCTGAAGGGACATTATTTTACCCGGGAATCCTTGCGGCGGCGGTTAGAAGAAGAGTATCCGGATATTCAACTGGAGGAGACACCCATAGCCGATCAGATTGTTATTGAAAAACGAGACAGTCAGGAGTATATTCTGGAAATCAGAGTGGGTGATAAAACAGTACCGGGAGAAGAATTTCGTCGAAAACTGGAATTGTCCTCCTGCAATTTTACCATACAGACATTTGATAAAAAGATACGGTTTTTATGTAAAGGAGCAGGACACGGTCTGGGATTATCTCAGTATGGAGGGAACGAACTGGCAAAACAGGGAAAAACATACCGCCAGATATTAGGTACTTATTTTCCGGATACCCAATGTAAAAAAATATCTGCTTTAGATCATGCAGGATAAGAAATATAAAGGTTTGTGTATAGACTGTACCATTCTGGAAATCCTATGTATAAAGAATCAAAGAAAATTCTTTAATCTAGCGAAGAGAATGGTAGAGGTGAAAGGTATGATGAAAAAAGAAAAAATTTTACGGATTGCATTATCTGGTGCGTTGGTAGCGGCAGTGACAGTGGCAGGAGTTACCATGTATCGGGTGGAAAGTAATGAGAAAAAGCCGGAATCCCGACAGGAGGAACTGGCAATGGAAGAACCCTCCACAGGATTGTCAGAGGGACAAAAAGAGGTTATGGAAAGCGGTGCAAATGAACCGGAAACTACAGATGTAACGACAAATGATGCACAGGCGGAAAATACCCAGGCGCTGGAAGGGGGAGAAAATGCATCTTCACAAGGAGAAGAAAGCCCTCAGACAGAACCGGAAACTCCACAGCCAACAGAAGAAACTACAGATGGGCAGCCTTCCAAAGCGGCAGAAACAGAAGATACATCCGCTTCTGTGCAGCCAGAAATAAATTTTTCTGAAGACAGCAGTATGCTCTGGCCGGTAAGTGGTCAGGTGGTTATGGATTACAGTATGGATGGAACTACTTATTTTTCTACTTTAGATCAGTACAAATATAATTCTGCAGTGCTTCTTGCTGCCGCCACAGGAGATCCGGTACAGGCGGCTGCCAATGGTAAAGTGGTTTCTGTGGCAGAAAATGAGGAAACAGGAACTACAGTAACTCTTGATATGGGAAATGGCTATCAGGCAATCTATGGACAGTTAAAAGATCTTCCGGTGGCAGAAGGTCAGACGGTGGAAGCCGGTACGGTTCTGGGATATGTGAATGATCCCACAAAATATTATGTGAAAGAGGGAGCTAATCTGTATTTTGCCATGACAAAGGATGGGGCGGCAGTGGATCCTATGATTTATCTGGAAACAGTAACAGAATAAAAGAAATGGCATAAGATATATCAGAGGAAGGTACAAAACAGAAAATCCGCAATCGAAAAAAGTAATACAAAAAGCGGTTTCTCTGAAGAAATAGTCTTCAGAAAGGGTGAAGTACAGATATGTCGATTGCTTGATATAAAAGACTGTTGCATAAAGGATGTGGCAGTCTCTTACATAGACGGTAACGGGCAGGGTAAATGTTCCCATATTTTCCTGAAAACCAGGAGAAATATGATTGTTGTATTTACAGGGAAATGATATAATGTTGAAAGTGAGAGGGGTATGTAAAACCACGTAGATTCAGAAGGAGGTTTTTGTGATGATTATTAAAAATGCAGAAGTGTACACAGAGCAGGGAATATTTGAAAAAAAAGATATTTATATTGAAAATGGAAAATTTGTGGATTACGTTCCGGAAGATGGACAGGAAGTGGACGCAAGCGGCTGTTACGCAATTCCCGGACTGACAGACATTCATTTTCATGGATGTATGGGAAAGGATTTTTGTGACGGAACAGAAGAAGCGATTCAGACGATTGCTGACTATGAAGCCAGCGTTGGCGTTACAACGATAGCTCCCGCAACCATGACATTTTCTGAGGACAAGCTGATGGAGATTGCCAAGGCAGCCAAAGCCCACAAGAATGATAAGGGTGCTGATTTGTGTGGAATCAATATGGAAGGGCCGTTTATAGCGCCGAAGAAAAAGGGAGCGCAGAATGGTAAATATATTCACAGACCGGATACAGAGATGTTTGACCGTATTCAGGAGGCTTCCGGCGGACTTTTTAAATTAGTGGATATTGCTCCGGAAGTGGAAGGAGCTATGGAATTTATTCGTGCAAAAAAAGATGAAGTGGTTTTATCTATCGCACATACCACAACAGATTACGATACTGCAAAAGAAGCAATTGAGGCCGGCGCGCATCATGTGACACACCTTTACAATGCAATGAATCCTATCAATCACCGGGAACCGGGTCCTATCATTGCGGCAGCAGACAGCGGCGTTTGCGAAGCGGAACTGATCTGTGACGGAGTACATATTCATCCGGCAGTGGTACGCAGTACATTGAAATTGTTTGGCGAGGATAAGGTAATTTTTATCAGTGATACCATGATGGCGGCAGGACTGGAAGACGGAATGTATGAACTTGGCGGACAGCCTGTAATTGTAAAAGGAAATCGGGCAACTCTGGAAGATGGAACTTTAGCAGGCTCCAATACCAATTTGATGAACTGTATGAGAGTTGCAGTACAAAAGATGCAGGTGCCGTTAGAGACAGCGGTTCGCTGTGCGGCAGTAAATCCGGCAAAATCTATTGGAATTTATGACCAGTATGGAAGCATTACCCCAGGTAAGGTGGCAAATGTGGTATTGCTGGGAAAAGAAGAGCTGGATACAAGAGCAGTAATTCTGCGAGGAGAAAAGCTGTAAAAATATTTTTGAAGAAAACAGGCATATGAGACAGAAGTAGCTGTTTCATATGCCTGTTTTTTAAAATCGCAGAGTTTCTCTCAGATTCTCATCGTCAAAATCAAATACACATCGTTCGTAAGCATTAATCACGTGGGTTTCTCCATATTGATCATATCGTTTGTGCTGTCTTCCGTAAGCCATATGAACGTGTCCGTGAATGAAAAAACGGGGATGATATTTGTCCATCAGTGTATTAAATACCTGAAAACCCTGATGGGGAAGATCTCTGCCGTCATTGAGCTGATAGGCAGGAGAGTGGGTAAGGAGAATATCAAAACCACCTTTCATAAAAAGCTGAAACCGCATTTTTTTTACCCGTTTTACCATCTCTTTTTCTGTATACTGGTTAATACCCGGGCGGTAACGCATAGAACCGCCCAGACCCAAAATACGAATCCCCTCATGTACATAAATCTGATTTTCTATACAGATACATCCTTCCGGGGGAGTGCGTTCGTATTTATCATCATGGTTACCATGCACGTATAGAACCGGCGCAGTGGTAAAAGTGGCAAGAAAGGAAAGATAATTGGGGTTCAAATCCCCGCTGGATAAGATCAGATCGATTCCTGCCAGTTTTTCTTTTTCAAAAAAATCCCAAAGATATTTGGATTCCTCATCGGCAATGGCTAAAATCCTCATAAGTAAAATACCTTTTCTAAAACTGAATTAAGCTTCCGGGTTATCGATTCCCTGCAGAAGAACAACGGGTTTTGCTTTGTCTATCAGATCGTCCATTTTAGGAATGTATCCGATTACATTTTCAGCCAGCCAGTCCATGCAAATGATTTCTTCCGGACTCATGACTTTGTTGGCGTCTTTTTGGACAATGCCCTCCTGGGAATATAGAATTCCTGAGAATGGGTTAAAATCTCCTTTGCAGATAGTATGCTTCAGAAGATTTATTAAACGGGCAGTACCAATAGGCAGATGTTGAGAGCAAATCACATCCACAATACCGGCGGACATTCCCCACCAGTAATTCAGTCCTTTTGTACTGTCTGTTGTATTGTCATATTTCCAGGATCCATCCATGATATTTCTGATCATTTGTTCGTAGAACTTACCCCAGTGCCAGATAGGCATAGCCAGATTTAAAGGAGCATCATCCGAATCCCGATAAAGACCGAAATGGCGGTTGGCTTCGCCGGGGATGATGATATCCTGACCGGAAATATAATGGACTTCATTTTTTGCAAAGTTTTCAGATACATTGTGATCTTTCAGGGTGGACCATTCCAGATATACTTTCGCTCTTGGGTTTACCATCTTTGCTCCCAAAGCAAAGGCATTGATATTGGCGGTCATACCGAAGATGGGATAATCGGCAACGTATCCGATTTTTCCGTTTTTCGACATGGCGCCGGCGATGGCTCCCATGAGGAATTTTGCCTCATACATACGCGCATAGTAGGTGCGGATATATTTATGAGAGGTGTTCAGGGAACAGTTAAGAATTTTCACTTCCGGATGTTCAATGGCAGCTTTCAAACTGGCCTTTAACAGAGGCGGGGAAGTGGTAAAAATCAGATTGTTTCCGTCTGCAATCGCCTGTAAAAGCAGATCGTCAGCAATTTCTTCGGTAGCCTGCTCGTAACAACTGGTACTGATCTGATCTTCAAAAGTCTGCTGAAGATGCATCCGACCCAATTCATGGGCATAAGTCCAGCCGGAGGTTTCGGCAGTTTTTTCGTGGATAAATGCCACATGAAGCTTTGGTGTACTTAAGGGTATCAAGCGGGCAAAAATATTTTTCTTTCCTTCTGCTTCTGTGTTGGGATCCATCTGTAATTCCAAGGATTTCTCAGTGGTCAGAAGTTGGAATTCTCCCCAGGATTTGGTGAGTTTTTCTTTCAGTTCTGCAGAAGTCATATCGTCTAATGTCTGATAATCGTAAAGCTGGATGAAATAAAGGAATGCGTCCCCGGTGGTAATGGGGAGTTTATCTCCTCCGTTAGCCACGTATTCGGAAGAAAATCTTGTGAAAGCAGAACTGAAATTCAGCTTGTCATCGTCGTTCCATATTTCATCCGGACGTTTTCCTACAAGACGCTGGAGTTTTGCAAAACTGCCTTCCTGAGAAAACCAGATGTAATTTACCTGAGACAGATTATAGAACTCCATGAATTCATAATAAATACGATTTTCTTTTTCGTCTGTACGGGGAGGTACGATTCGAATTACATTTCCCGGGATAGACACAGCATCAAAAAATTTCAGGACACTGACTCTTTTGTTTCCTTCTTCTACGTAAAATTTATTCATAAATTCGTAGGCTTTGACAGGTTCGCGAATCCCTTCCGTTAAGTGCGCTTTATATAATTCCATCCATTTGCTGGCAAATTCGGTGGAATCCTTTAAAAGAGGATAAAAACTTTTACTGAATGCGGTACTCCGTCCGGCGGTTTTTGTTCCTACCAATTGTTCGGAAGGAATCTGTACCACGCCCAAAGGGATTTCTCTTGCAGCAGTAATATGTTTCTCCTTTAAAATATCATCAAGAACAGGGAGACTTTGCCCCTCTCTTTTTCCCATACGTAATGCTTTGTTGTAATCAGCCAATGCTTCTGCGAGAAGATTGATTGCCATAAGTCATTCCTCCTTTATATTAAGGAAAATAATTTGTTTCCCGATAATCGTAACATTGAAATTTATATAAATCAAGTGTCGTATTCTCATTTTAACTGTAAAAAAAATAAAGGATATGGTATAATGCACATAATGTAATCCAAGCCAATGGAGGTGGAAATATGGATCGTGCGTACGATATGTTTCATGAAGTCCTGGTGAAACTGTTTAATGAAATTATGGACATAGAAGCAAAAGCCATCATTACGCCGGAATATAAGGATATTACAAATAATGATATGCATGTGATCGAGGCAATAGGAATCGGAGAACCCAGGAATATGTCCTCTGTAGCAAAAACTTTGTCTGTGACTGTGGGGACTTTGACGATTGCTGTAAATAATCTGGTGAAAAAAGGGTACGTACACAGAGTACGCAGTGGGGAAGACAGAAGGGTGGTTTTGATTTCTCTCACGGAAAAAGGGGAAGAGGCATTTTACCATCATAAAAAATTTCATGAGGAAATGACGGAAGCGCTGATCAGAGATTTGAGTGAGGAAGAGATTGATGCTCTGGTAAGAGCTTTGACGAACCTGAAAGATTTTTTTCAGAATTACAGATAGAAAAGGAAGTCCGGTCCGAGAGGAAGAACAAATGAAAAAAACCGGAGGGGAAGGAAATGGATGAAAACAGAGAAATAGAAGAAAGAAGAAGGAAAAGAGAAGAACGGCGGAAACGGCAGTTGCTGAAAGAAAAAATCTCCCTTGTGGGAGGTACAATTCTGATCGTGATACTGATTATTTTGTCGCTGATCATGAAAGGATGCGATAAAGAAGAAAAACAGGAAGAAAAGAGCGCTTCTCTGGCTTTTGAGGTGATGGAAGATCCTACAAGAGTCACTCTGGTGGCGGCGGGAGATAATCTGTATCATAAACCGTTGGTTGAGACAGGGCAAAAGGATTCCGGAGTTTGGAATTACGACAGTGTGTATGAAAACGTAAAGAATGTGATTCAGGAAGCAGATCTTGCCGTGGTGAACCAGGAGACAGTTTTTGTATCAGACAAGAATGACATTTCCGGTTATCCCGCATTTGGAACGCCAACAGAAGTAGGAGACGCTTTGGTAAACACAGGATTCGATGTGATTCAACATGCCAGCAATCACGCCTATGATAAGCAGTCACAGGGAATTATGGAATCCATTCAGTTTTGGAAAGAGAAACATCCGGAAATTACAGTGTTGGGTATACACGACAGTCAGGAAGCACAAGAGCAGATTGCGGTGGTAGAAAAAAATGGGATAAAGATTGCCATGTTAAATTATACGTATAATCTGAACGGAAATACATTGCCTGCCGATAAACCGTACCTTGTGGATGTATGGGATGATGAAAAAGTAAAAAATGATGTGATAAAAGCGAAAGAAGTGGGCGACTGTGTGATTTGCTTTTTACATGCAGGAGAAGAGTATTCTACAGAACCGAGTGAAGATATGGAAGCTAAAATACAACTTTTGTCAGAATCGGGAGTGGATGTGACGATTGGCGCTCATCCTCATGTAATGCAAAAGTATGAGGTGAAAACAGCGGCAAATGGGCATCGAATGTTGGTGTATTATTCTCTGGGAAATTTTGTTTCTACACAGCAAAGACCGGAAACGCTTCTGGGTGGGATTGCAAAACTGACGCTGGAAAAATCTGCCGATGGAACAGTAAGATTTTTGGAGGATTATACGCTGATTCCTGTGGTGATGCAGTATGACTCCGATCCCAAAGCAAGAGCAGTATATCTTCTTTCTGATTATACGGAGGAAATGGCTGAAAAACATCGGGTACACAAGTATACCGGTGAAGAGTTTTCTCTGAAATGGCTTCAGGAGAGGGCAGCCAAAATCATGGGAGAAGGACAGGCACAGCAGGATTCGGAGGTATAAGGATAGAAAGAGGTGGATAATATGCAGACAGGATTGTTGGAGTGTTGTGTGGATTCTGTGGAATCTGCCATTTATGCAGCAAAGGGAGGCGCCAATCGGCTGGAATTATGTGCCGGTCTTGTTATCGGAGGAATTACTCCTACGGGAGCCTGCTATAAGGAGATCAGAAAATATACGGATATTCCCATAAATGTATTACTTCGTCCCCGATTTGGAGATTTCTGTTATTCAGAGTATGAAATTGCAGTCATTGAAGAAGAAATCTTCCGGTTTAAGGAACTGGGGGCAAATGGTGTTGTGATCGGCGCTCTTCGCCCGGATGGAAGCCTGGATCAAAAAGCGATGGAACGCTTTATGAAAGCGGCAGAAGGGTTATCGGTGACTATGCACAGAGCATTTGATGTGGCAAAAGAACCTATGAAAGTTTTGGAAGAAGCTGTTTTACTGGGAGTGGATACCATACTGACTTCCGGATGTGAGGATAGCTGTATGGCAGGAAAAGATTGCATCCGGGAATTGGTGCAGCGGGCAGAAGGGCGAATCGATATATTGGTAGCCGGGGGAGTAAATGCAAAGGTGATCGAAGAACTTCAGCCGTATACAGGAGCAACATCCTTTCATATGTCGGGAAAAGTGACTTTGGACAGCGCTATGGAATATCGAACCGAACGGGTACACATGGGATTGCCTTCTTTGAGCGAATATGAAATATTCCAGACCAGTGAGGAAAAAGTGCGGGAAGCAAAAAATATATTAGAAAAATGTGTAAAACCCTGAGTGACAACACTCAGGGTTTTATGTTCTTTAATTGTTGAACTAATTCCAGATCGGAAGCAGTGATTTTCAGATTTGTTTCCAGATTTTTTCCATCCGGTGTGGTGATTTTCATTTCCAGAATCGTTCCTTCTGTAATGACGCCCGGCGAAGAAGCGGCAGCCATAAATTTTGGAAATTTGGGATGATTGGATTTGAAAGTATTCCACATGGAAAGAAGTTTCATAAGTTCCATAGGATTTGTCATAGTTGTATCACCTCAATCTTTTGTTTTCTTGTACGGAATTCTTTGTTTACGGATATTCTCGTTTGTGATAATAAACATCATAACATAAGGAAGGAAATATGGCAAATTTGAGATAAGGATGGTATAATTTATATGTAACAGTTCAGCCATACAGTGTACGGGAAGCATAAAACATGCTTGCATGTTTTTGCAAGCGGACATCTGTATGAGCTGAGCGCCCGTTTATGAGTAAAACAGTGGCGTTAGCCACGATAAGCACGTAGTGCGGTTTTACGAATGGCGCAGGTTGAGCTGTTAGATTCCTATATCAAAAGTTCGGAAAACTGAGTTTTAAAGGAGACATAAACTATGAGCAGACAAAACAAAGAAAAAAAGAACAAAAAAATGGTTCCTCTTGGAACGGGAATGGCTTTGGGAGCAGGGGCGGCTGTTTTTGGAGCGTGTCGCTGGCTGTTCAATTATGCGATTGAAAGAAAACAATGGAATCTTCATGGAGTTATGTATCGATTGTTGGAAGGAAACGGAGAACCGGATCCTTATTATCAGGAGGTTGACCGGGCAGAAGAAGAACTTAAGAAGATTCCTTATGAACCGGTATCGTTGATTTCCATGGATGGTAAGAAATTAAAGGGAAGATTTTATCCGGGACAAGAGGGAGTACAGGATGTTTTTCTGGCAGTTCACGGATGCAGAAATCATGGAACGCGGGAATACAGTTTTTTAAGTTCCTATTACAGAAAAGCGGGAGTTCCTTTTTTGTTAATTGATTTGAGAGCCTGCGGAGACAGTGAAGGAGATTATATGACTTATGGATGGAAAGAGTCGGAAGACTTACTTTTGTGGATTTCCTGGCTGATAGGAAAGTGCGGAGAATCCTGTAGGATTTTTCTTCATGGAATTTCTATGGGAGCCGGAACTGTACTTATGACAGGAGATAAGGAATTACCGGAGCAGGTAGCAGGCGTGGTGGCAGACTGTGGATATACCTCTGCCTGTGATGAATTTGCATACCAGATAAAAAAATGTTTCCATATGCCGATGGCAGCTCCCATTTTATTTCTTACAAATCTGATCAGTAAGAAGAAAGCTGGATTTGACATTCGGAAAGCAGCTCCCATAGAAGCGGTGAAAACGTGTAAAGTTCCTCATTTGTTTATTCACGGAGATAAGGATGATTATGTGCCGTATTATATGATGGATGAGTTATATGAAGCGTGTAATGCACGGAAATGGAAAGTGACCGTACCTGGGGCAGTTCATGCAAGAAGCTATTATGTGAATCCTGAATTGTATGAGGAAAGTCTGGAAAAATTCAGGAAAGAAGTATAAAAATAGTTGTTCAAAATTCTTTTTTCATATATTTTTCCAATACTGGGAATTGGCAGGGACCGATTTCCAGTATTTTTTTATGGAATTTTTTAATGTCAAATTCTTCCCCCATTTCTTTTTTACACGCTTCTCTCAGATCGAGAAAATGCAGATATCCCATATAATATTTAAGATAGTTGGCGGGATCTTCCACAATTACCTGATAGATTTCCTGTTGAGTGGCAAGGTCTGTGATTCCAAAACCAGACAGAAACCGTGAAGCCTTTTCCAGATTCCATCCATCATAGTGGATTCCCGTATCCAAAAGGGAAAGAATGCACAAATTCAGGGAACGATTCAGCCATTCCAGACGGGAAAGGTCAGGATCTTGTTCTATATAGCTGTAAGCGTAGGGTTCCGTATAGGTGGCCCATCCCTCCACATATCCGGACATATTGAAAAGATGGCGGATAGAAGGGGGATTTGTGGAGGCAAAGGTGATTGTCTGATAAAGGTGTCCGGGAAAGCCTTCATGAGCCAGGGTGGTAAATAGTTCAGTACCCTCCAGAGCCGCAAATCGATTGATATAGATGGCATTGGGGTTTAAGGTATCTACAGGTGGGGTGAGGTAAAATGCAGGGCTTAAATAGGCTTCCAGGTCTTTATGAACGTATTTGACTTCATAAGAAGTATCGGGAGGTGCGGGAAAATCAGAAAGAATCTTCTTTTCCAGTGTGTGAAGGATCTTTTCAGGAGACATCTGAGACTGTGCGGATGAGTCGTCAGAAGAATCCGGAAATGTTTCGAAGGTCTCTGTTCCGGATTTTTGTTCTGTGATCCGGTAAATGAAAGCGGGATTTTTCTTGAGAATGGTATCACATTCTTCCATATCTGTCTGTAACTGGCTTAAAAGTCTTGTCTGGATGTCGCTTACGGATTCATAAAGTCCACAGGAGCTTTTCAGTAAATATTCGTAGTATTCTTTTCCGCCGTCAAATCCGGACAACCCTCCCGGATTTTTGCCGGTTCCTTTTAAAAGGTAAAGACCGTCAACGATAGACTGATAAGCGGGAAGAACCTGACTTTTCAAGATTTTGGTATGGAGTTTTTGATAGGCGTCCTTTTTTGAGGCGGAAAGCTGAGAAAGTCGGGAGATTTTTTCATGAAAAACCGTATCCAGATAATTTTCTTCCGGGTTTGCCGTGAAGGAAGAACATTGTTCTGCAATTCGATCTACCGTGACATCACTCATGAAAGTACCGTTTTTTGATTTTAGTTGTTCAAAAGTCAGGATACTTTCAAAGTATGTATCTACAGAGGAAAGAATTTTCAGATAATCCTGAACATCCTGCTCTCTGCGGAAGGTATATTCGGCTAAGAGAATGGGAAGCTGTGCCTGAGTACCAAGAGAAGGACTGAGATATTCATCGAAAAGATATTGGTTCCCGGACAGAAGTTCCGTATCGCAGGTGAGACAGAGAATATCTTTTGTGATCTGATTTTCTTCTGAGAGAAGGCGGGTAGGAAATTGCTCAAGCTGAGATTTTCTGTTTTCCCAGAGCAGAGTACGGGAGGAAATCTGAGAAGGATCGAAGCTGCCTAAGGAACAAGAATATTCCGTGATCCCACTTTTTTCGGGATTGGCCAGAGTATAATGAAGATTCAGTGCATTGGCAGAAACCTCTGACAAAAATAATTCTTCTGTGTATTTTTCAAAATTTTTGTTGGTGGAGTATGTTTTCCAAGAAGAAAACAAAGGGGGAGAAAGCAGGGCAAAAGATAAAAGAAGAAGGAAAAACAGGAGTTTTTTTTGATGTTTTTTAATGAGATGCATAGAAGCCTCATGAAAATGGAATTATTATTAGCGTATGGGAAAGAGAACACAAATATGATATGATGGTAAAAAAAAGAAAACGGAGGATACAAATATGGAAAATTTGTATGATGTAATTATAATAGGTTCAGGACCGGCAGGACTGACAGCAGGTATTTACGGACGAAGAGCAGGATTGTCAACTTTGGTGATAGAGGGAAATTATATTCAGGGAGGACAGATTCTGAACACTTATGAAGTGGATAACTATCCGGGATTGCCGGGAATCAGCGGAATGGATCTGGCAGATAAAATGAAAGATCATATGATGGCGCAGGGAACAGATATGTTGAGAGCCAGAGTGACAGGAATTACGGTGGAAGGAGATGTGAAGGTGGTTCATACTCCCAAGGAAGAAGTTCGGGGGAAAACAGTGATTCTGGCAGCAGGCGCTGTTCACAGAAAGTTAGGTGTGCCGGGAGAAGAAGAATTTACAGGAAGAGGAGTGTCTTACTGTGCTACCTGTGACGGGGCTTTTTTCAGAGATAAAACAGTAGCTGTTATAGGTGGCGGAGATGTGGCGGTGGAAGACGCCATATTTTTGGCAAGAGCCTGCAAAAAGGTATATATGATTCACCGAAGAGATGAACTCCGGGCGGCGAAGAGTCTTCAGGAAACGTTATTTCATACGCCTCAGGTGGAAATGTGTTGGAATAAGACAGTATCTGAAATCGGTGGTGAACAGCAGGTACAGTGGATCACAGTGGATTCCACGACGGGAGAAGAAAGTATTCGTCTGGATGTGGACGGTGTGTTTGTGGCAGTGGGAATTACTCCGGATACAGAATTTGTGAAAGATCTGGTGCAATTGGATCAGGGAGGATATATTGTGGCAGGCGAAGATGGAAAGACAAGTGTGCCGGGAATCTATGCAGCAGGAGATATCAGAACAAAACCGCTTCGTCAGATTATTACTGCGGCAGCAGACGGTGCAAATTGTATTACTTCAGTGGAAGAATACTTACGGGAAATACACTAAACAGGGAAGATGCCTGTCGGGTTTCGTGAGAAAAAGGAGAGGTTTGTCAAATATCTACAAATTGTGTCGAAAATTAACACAATTAAGGTGGATAAAGGAAAAGTTATACCAAAGTTATCCACAGGTAAAAATCCCCAAAATGCCGTAAAATGGACTTATACACAAAGTTATCCACTTTATCCACAAAAATCAATGTGGAGAACCTTGATTTACATAACGCAAAAAGAAACAAATGTTTTGTATATAAGTGATAAATCGTACTTTTTATGGAAATATTGTGGAAAACTACTTGACAACCATGTAGTCGAATAGTGGGTTGAATTGTGTTGAATTTTCAAACAATTTATCCGGGATTATGTAAACAATGAAAAGAGAGAGGGATTTCCACGGAATGCATTACGTGGAAATCCCTCTCTTACATCTTTTTGAGAAGTTCAATATAATCTCTGATTTTTGCCACATCATTCTGATAAGCGTATCCCAAGGTATGGCAGACTTCTTTCATTGCAGTTTCAAATAACTGCATGGCGGTGTACAGTGAGTTCCAAGCGGTTTCCATGCTATCCAGACGATAACAGGTAAGTAATTGTTCTGATTCTTTTTCGGTGAGAAAATGAAAAAGCCATTTATCTCTCTTTCCTGTATTAAGGGGAAATCCTTTTCGGCTTCCCGCCAGATATCCCAGCATACGGAGAAGTTCTACCCGGAGAATCTGTTCAAAATGCCAGTTAGCAAAGAGTAATTCTTGTCGTAATAATCCTCTGGCTATATAGGTGGAAACAAAGAGAAATTCGTTGGCGCAGTCATTGACAAAGGTTTCGCTGGGTTTTTGTACCCAGAATTCCTCATCTGTGGGAGCAGGCAGGGAGGGGCAAATCCCATCTTTGTCAATCAATATACGAATGAGAGGATCTTGGGAAAAATACTTATCTTTCGTTTCTAATGGAACTAAGGTAAGGTCAATCTTAATCCCGTCAGAAAACAACATAAGATAAGAAAACCATCCGTCCGGCATATCTGCCGGAAACAAATCCATTGCTTCCGGTTTCTGCATAAAAATCCTGTCTCCGAACACAGACAGCCATTCATCGGAGCAGGTGAAGCTGTCTATATCATTTACCAGAAATGTGATGTCATAATCCTGCCAGATATCCGGCGTTACATTGGGATTGACACGGCTTCCTTCCAGTGTCATTACCCGGATCCGGGAATCGTTATTTGCAATGGTTTCGAATAAAGAGAACATTTCTTTTGAAGTACGCATGAATTTTCCTCCTGTATTTACGAAAAACTCCCCTGGAAGGGGAGTTTATATCGCTTTCTTTTTCGTCTGCATTCGTTTGATCACTTTCAGACGGGTAAATTCTTCACGTTCTTTTTCTTCCAGGGCATTGGTAATATCCTTGGTAAGCTGCTGATAGTGAGGAATTGTAATATTTTTTAATGCATTGGCTCTTTTTTGAGTCTTTTTGATATTGGCAGCCAGACGGTAAGCAGAATTTTCCACCATGGAAAGCCGGATGGTCAGCTCTTTTACTTTTTCGAAAGCCTGCCGCGCCGCATCAAGAGATTCTTTGGTGTTGTAGAATGCATAGGTGGGAATATCCCCATCTGTATCGTACTGCACCAGGGGAATTTCAGTTCCCATAATACTTCGTGTTTTGATGCGGATAGAATCTTCTATAGGAACTGTATAGGAAATGGTCTGTACTGTGTTGATACCGATTTCCATATTAGCCTTCTGAAGCGCTGAATAAGCAGAACGGAAGGTCTGATCAATCTGGGACTGGATTCCTTTGGCTTCTTCAATAAGATCCATCAGTTCCCGCACCAGAATATTTCTTTTCTTATCCATCAGGTCAAATCCCTGAAGAGCAAGAGCCAGGGAATTTTTGGCCAGAATCAGATTTCCCTTGGTAGGGAAGGTATTTGGATCCATAATATTCCCCCTTTTACTTCATCATTGCGTCAGCGTCAGCTTTGGCTTCTTCTACAAGGTCAATATCTGTAGGCTGATAGTACTGATTCAGAATCTTTGTATCGATACGATCCAGTTCTTCTTTCGGAAGAAGTCCCAGAAGTTTCCAGCCGATATCCAGTGTCTGCTGGATAGTACGGTTTTCAAATTCTCCCTGTCCAACGAACTGTTTTTCAAAGGCGTTTCCAAAGATCAGGTATTTTTTATCCAATGGAGAAAGCTCGTCTTCACCGATAACAGATGCCAAAGCACGGGCATCTCCCACTTTCGCATAGCAGGAGAAAAGCTGGTTGGCAACAGCCTGATGATCGGCTCTGGTATACCCTTCACCGATACCGTCTTTCATCAAACGGGACAGAGACGGCAATACATTGATTGGCGGATAAACCGATTGTCCGTGAAGCTGACGATCCAGTACAATCTGACCTTCTGTAATATATCCGGTCAGGTCGGGGATTGGATGAGTAATATCATCATTTGGCATGGTCAGAATCGGAATCTGGGTTACAGAGCCATTGCCGCCCTGTACGATACCGGCACGTTCGTATAAGGTAGCCAGTTCACTGTAAAGATAGCCAGGATATCCTTTTCTGGAAGGAATCTCTCCCTTGGAAGAAGATACCTCACGCATAGCTTCACAGAAAGAAGTAATATCGGTCAAAATAACGAGAATGTGCATACCTTTTTCAAAGGCAAGATATTCCGCTGCGGTGAGCGCTACTTTTGGAGTGATCAGACGCTCTACAACCGGATCGTTTGCCAGGTTCAGATACATAACTACGTGGTCTGCCACTCCGCTTTCTTCGAAGGTACGACGGAAAAATTCGGCAACATCATATTTGACGCCCATAGCGGCAAATACAATGGCAAATTTCTCATCAGAGTTATCTCCCAGAGAAGCCTGCTGTACAATCTGGGCAGCAAGTTTATCGTGGGGAAGACCGTTTCCGGAGAAAATAGGAAGTTTCTGTCCACGGATCAAAGTAGTAAGTCCGTCGATGGCAGAAATTCCGGTACGAATATAGTTTCGCGGATATTCACGGGTTACCGGGTTTAAGGGCAACCCGTTGATATTTACTTTGGTATCAGAAACGATAGGACCCAGTCCATCGATAGGATTTCCGATTCCGTCAAAGGTACGTCCCAGAATCTTTTCAGAAAGTGCCAGTTCCATAGGATGTCCCGTCAGACGGGTATGTGTATTGTTCAGTGACATATTGTCGGAACCTTCGAAAACCTGGATAACAGCTTTGTCATCGTAGATCTCTACGATTCGTCCCAGTTTCTTTTCGTTGCCGTCTATGGTAAATTCCACGATTTCTTCATAAGCGGCGTTTTTTACACCCTCCAGAACCACCAGAGGGCCATTGATTTCACTTAATCCTAAATATTCAATTGCCATTTGTGAGTTCCTCCTTATGCATTCTTTTCCAGTACTTTTTCGTAGAATTCATCTACGGCTTTTTTGTAGTCGTCAAACATTTCCGGTTTGTCATTCGGTATATCGTATTTGATAGCGATGATTTTTTCAAAGATAGTATCTTCTTTCAGAACGGACATGGGCATTCCCATAGTAACCAGCGCTTTTGATTTTTTGTAAAGATACAGGATAATTTCCATCATCTTGTACTGTTTTTCCATAGGAACACAGGTGTCATCTTTGTGGAAAGCATTCTGCTGAAGGAATCCCAGACGGATTACCCGGGCAATTTCCAGGACAAGTTTCTGGTCATCGGGGAGTACGTCGCTTCCGATCAGTTTTACAATTTCCATCAGACTGCTTTCTGTATTAAGAAGAGCCATGATCTGATTTCTCAGGTCAACAAAGTTTTTATTTACATGTTCCTGATACCAGGGAGCCAGATCGCTCAAATATTCGCTGTAGCTAGTAAGCCAGTGGATAGCAGGAAAATGACGGGCATAGGCAAGGGACTTGTCCAATCCCCAGAAGCAACGGACAAATCGTTTGGTATTCATGGTAACCGGTTCGGAGAAATCGCCGCCCTGAGGGGAAACAGCGCCGATAATAGAGACACTTCCTTCAGAACCATTCAGGGTTTCCATCATACCGGCTCTTTCATAAAAAGCAGAAAGCCGGGAAGCAAGATAAGCCGGGAAACCTTCTTCTGCGGGCATTTCTTCCAGTCGTCCGGACAGCTCTCGCAAAGCCTCTGCCCAACGAGAGGTAGAGTCAGCCATGATAGCCACATCATATCCCATATCCCGGTAATATTCTGCCAGAGTAAGTCCGGTATAAATAGAAGCTTCACGGGCAGCTACAGGCATATTAGAGGTGTTGGCGATCAAAGCGGTACGGTGCATCAGAGGATTTCCTGTTTTCGGGTCCACCAGTTCTCCAAATTCTTCCAGTACCTGTGTCATTTCGTTTCCACGTTCGCCGCAGCCGATATAAATGATAATGTCGGCATCTGACCATTTGGCAATCTGATGCTGCGTCATGGTTTTACCTGTTCCGAATCCTCCGGGAATGGCAGCAGTACCTCCCTTTGCAATAGGAAACATGGTATCCAGAATACGCTGTCCGGTTACCAACGGAACAGAGGCAGGATACCGTTTGCTGACAGGACGGGGAATACGAATCGGCCATTTCTGGCACAGAGTGAGATCTTTCGTACTTCCATCTTTTAATTCCAATGTTACGATAGTATCCTGAATGGTATACTCTCCATCGGGAACTACCCGGATAACAGTACCTTCTACCTGGGGAGGTACCATAGATTTATGAAGAATAGTTGCTGTTTCCTGGGTTTCTGCGATTACAGTTCCGCCGGAAATATAATCTCCTTCAGAAACAGTTACATGAACGGACCATTTTTTCTTTGTGTCCAGTGAATCTACGCTGACGCCGCGGGTAATATATTTGCCGGACTGAGCAGCGATTTCACTTAAGGGGCGCTGGATTCCGTCAAATATATTATTCAGGATTCCAGGTCCCAGAGTAACAGAGATGGCGTCATTTGTTCCGGTAACTACCGCGCCGGGTTTTAATCCGGTGGTTTCTTCAAAAACCTGAACGGTGGTGGCGTCTTTGGTCAGAGAAATGACTTCGCCTACCAGGTGTTCTTCACCAACATAAACCATTTCTGACATACGAAGACCTGTGTTTCCTTTCAGATAAACGACAGGTCCGTTAATTCCATAGATAATTCCTGTGTTATTCATCTGCCATACCTCCGGTAAAGATAAATTCATCCTTTGCATCTCTCAGCAATGTAGCAAATGAGTTATCGATCAATATGTTCTTGGAACGGATTACAGCCCGCATACCGCCCATCCAGGACTCTTTGGAGATGGATGGAGAGAATCCGAATTGCTTGGTGAGAGCAGGAATCAACTGCTCGTCAGAAGGATCCATATAGATAATCATCTCGTCTTCTCCGGCGAAATCCAGCGCTTCCTGAATCCGTTTACATAAATATTCGATATAATCCGGCGTGGACTTAAACTGTGTCAGCCGTTGTTCCACTTCCTGGAATATTTCTTTTTTCATCTCTTCATTTTTAGAAGAGAGGATGCGACGATACTCCAGTTGTTTTGCTGAAACAGTTTTGTTGATTTCCCGTTTCAGATTATCGGATTCGGCCTGAAGCTGTGCTTTGGCCTGCCGTTCCTTGGTTTCTTTATGCTCCTGAAACATTTTATCCAGTGCTTCTTTGTGTTCGTCGCGAAGCTGTTTGGCTTCTTTTGCGGCGCTTTCTATGGAAGCATCGTAAAAATGCTGTAATTTTTCTTCCGTTGTCAAAGTTAATCACCCTCTTTTTAAAGTTTTAATCCAATAGCCTCATTGACGTAGGAGGTGATGAAATCCGGTTTTCTTCCGGTACCATGCCGGTCAGGAATCTCAATAATCAGCGGCACTTTGTGGTGCAGCTTAACCTCATCCACGATTTCGGGAAATTCTCTTCCGAACTTTTCTGTCAGAAGAAGAATTCCAATCTCTTTATCTGCCAGGGCAGATTCCAGAGCTTCTCTTAATTCTTCTCTTTCATGAACAACCACACCATCCACACCGGCAAGTCGCATGCCGGTCTGGGTGTCAATGTTGTCACTGATCAGATACATTTTCATAAAATGAACCTCTTTTCGTCTTTTGGATCAAAGTTTACCAAGGATCATGAAAGAAATAATCAGACCATACAGAGCAATACCTTCTGCCATGGCTACGAAAATCATAGATTTACCAAACAAAGAACCATCTTCGCTGATTGCTCCCAAAGCAGCACTGGCGGAGCTTGCAACAGCGATACCGGAACCGATACCGGAAAGACCGGTAACCAGAGCAGCGCCCAGATAACCAAGACCGGTAGCAAGACCGTTTCCGCTTACTTCAGCAGCAGCCTGTACGCTCTGTGTTCCTGCGAACATGGCGATGGTGGCAACAAAAAGAGTACCAAAGAAGAAGAAGCAGTTGACAGCCAGTGATTTTTTGTAACGTTTTTTTGTTTTCTCTCCCAGGAGAAATGCTGCTCCAGGGATAATGATGCTCAAAACAAGGGCAATAGCTGTAGTAATTTCAATAATGTTTGTCATGATAATATCCTCCTAGATTAAATATAGAATTCATTTATTTAGCTTTTTTTGTTAAAAAAGGACGGAAAGGTTTTCCGCTTCCTTTGTAAAACCTGCTGAACATTTCGTAATATTCAAGTCGAAGTACCTGAATACCTACGATAAGACCTTCCATAGCGGTAACGAAAATATTTCCTGCGATAACCACCAGCCAGTTGGGAGAACCGGCTTCTGCACCGGCAAGCATAAGCACAACTTCCATCATGGCAGCATGGCTTACTGCAAAAGCGCCGATACGGACGAAGGAAAGAGTATTGGAAAGGTAACTGAGCATTACTTCGAAAAGTTCGAAGAAACTCTGAACAAAAAACATTCCTTTACTTCCCTCAATGATGGGGGATTCCTTCTTAATAAGGCGGGTAAGAGGTTCTTTCAGCATAATGATAAGAAGTGGAATTCCGAACATTACGCCAAGAACGATTCCTGCAGGAAGTTTGTGACCTGTCATAAATAACAAGATGACAGCTACCAAAGATCCATAAAATACCAATCCGGCAACAGCGTTCTGGTCAAACCAGATATTTTCCAGATCTTTTTGACGAATGGCATTGATAATATGGAATACCATAGTCAGAAGAATCATAAACATACCAAAAGCAACAGCCACAACGAATACAGTGTTCAATTTGCCAAGGAAAGGCAGATCAGCCATGGCAGTTACAGGGCGAAGCCATATGGCGGGTATAATATCTTCAAATCCGAAAATACTTCCAAACATAAGACCGAAAAATGTAGAGAAAATACCTGCTGTTCCAATGATGGCAGCCAGATCCATTTTCTTGAATTTGTATAGAAGTAATCCTCCGATCAGGAGGCAGGCTCCCTGTCCGGCGTCGCCAAACATGGCGCCGAAAATGAAGATGTACGTAAGAGCAACGAAAATAGTTGGATCGATCTCGTGATAAGATGGCAAACCATACATTTTTACAAACATTTCAAAGGGTTTGAAAAGTTTTGGGTTTTTCAGTTTTGTAGGCGGCTCTCCGTGAGCAGGAGTTTCATCTGTCTCTACAAAACAGTATAAATTAGAATCATCAGTAATATCTTTCTGGAAAGCTTCTGCATCTGAGACAGACATCCATCCGCATAAGATATAGAAGACTTCTCTGTTGTCTTCTTTGGTGCAGGCAGCTAGTTTTCGTACATCGAAATTGCGGGATTGAGATTCTAGCCGTTCTTTTGCTGCGATCACTTCACTGCCTTTATCCTGAATCAGGATGCGAGTCTGTTCCTGCAGATTTATCAGAGATTTTTTAATAGTGGTAAGCTGATTGTTCAGGTCGGTACACACCTGCTGGGGTGTTCCATGGAGTTCCTGGGGAAGTTCCATCTGTTCAAAATGCATAGATGCATATACAGCGTCTACGCTGTCAGCTTCACTTCGGGGACAAAAATAAGTTCCCCAGATATAGCTGTCATCCGAATAAGAACGGAAAAACAAAGTTTTCATGTTTGCATATACATAATCTTCAAATTTGGAATAGTATTCTTTGGAAATTCTTCCAAAGCGGCAGCAAACATAACGGAAATTTAACAGACTATCCAGGTCAAAATCCAGTTGACGGAAGGGCAGCAGTTTTTGAAGCAGTTCTTCCCTTTCTTTTTGCTGTGCTTCCAGGTCTTTGCGGTTCTCGTTGATCTCTGTCAGTTCTTTATCGAACTTTTGGATCAGAGAAATAGAATCTTCCAATGAAAGAGAAATATCTTTTTGTGCCGCGGCGGGATCCAGCAGACTTTCAAATTCTGCAGCCCTTGCCAGGAGATTTTTATAAGGATTGATCTCCAGATAAGGGGTAAGATTCTGAACAGTTTTAAGCTGTGCCAGGGCATTTTCCAGATGGATTTCATATTTGGAAAGATACTGATCCACAACACGGTCAATGTCCGCTTTAGGCCCGGTGATGCTTATAAATTCCATTTTTTCAATCATGATTTACATCCTCCGGTGGTAATAATATTTTGTAACTTCAGGGTAATATATTGTTTGTATTGTAAAAACACCTGGCAGTTACGATTTGAAAATATAGCTCATGGTATCTTCCGGACTACATCCGTATCGGATACATTCCAGTACGGTGATCAGTCGGTCAATCTCATGTTCTTTGTGGTAAAGATAGCAGTAAATAGTTGCTGCTGAATAGGGATCCTGTTTGCTGGCAACAAGAAGCACATGCTTCATAATAAATGCATACATCTCTTCCAGCGTGTGGGAATCCAGTTTGTCGTATCGTTGTCCGTAGTAAGTCTGATGAAGAAGAGATTCAAAAGTGATCATATTCTCAGCTTCTACTAAGGCAGATACTTCTTTCTTTTTTAATTTGTAATTAACAGGGATCAACAATGCGTAAATATCTGCAGAGTTCATATGATAATATTGTTTGGAACGATAAATCCATTGAAGATTCAGCAGATCAAATTTATTGCCGTAGGCTCTGGTGATTTCTTCCAGATCTTTTTTCTTTAACAGCTTATCTTTTGTTTTCCATATGGTGGAAAAATAATACAGATCCAGCGTCATCTCATAATCAAACAGAGTGGGATCTTCCAGACGAGCCAGGGCGTGAAGCGGCTGGTAATAAGGGGTTCCCTTAAGATTTGCCACAAATTCCTCCACAGATCCTGAGGCCGTAAGTTTATTGATATCCAGTTTCGAATGTTTATCAAAAAATGGTTTGAACAAAGAAAGATCCAGATCCACGTGTCTGTGAGCAAAAATTTTGTTCAGACATTCTTTCATAATAGAAACTTCATAACGGCAAAAGTAAAGATCCAGAAAATTTCGCTGTTCCATATTGGAAAAACGGTAGATTTTTGTGAAATCATCATAAATGGAGTTCACCAGAAGTTGTTCGATTTTTCCTCTGTGCAGATCGTCTTCAGGCAAAGAAGACCAGGTGTTTTGATAAGCTGGTTTTTGTTTCAGATAAGCGACTGCTTGGGGAACAGTTTTTAATTCTGCCAGTTCCCTGTATTGTTGAGTAGTCAGAAGCCTGCTCTGCATAGCCCGTATCTTGGTTGACAGGCCGCTGTAAGATAATAAAGAGCTCATAATGTTCACATCCTGATTATTTTATGAAAGATTTTATCAGCTATTTTATGATGATTTTTCTGATAATAATTTTCCATGGTTGATACAGCATGTTCCATGGCAATTTTCATATGTTCTAATTCCGATTCGGATTGTTGCTGAAGATCATGACGGAGAGTTTCCAGTTCTTTTTGAGTGGAAGCTTCGACTTGAGCATCAAATTCAGCAGTTTGCTTTTGGGCAGCTTTATCCTGATTTTTGGTTTCATTAACAGCAGCTTCCATAATACGGGACGCGGCTGTTTCTATTTCAGACAATTTGTCAATAATCGGTTCCATTTTTACCTCCCTTTCTTTCTTCAATATTTTATACATAATACACCCTTTTTTTTGAAATGTAAACTTTCAAAATGTCCTATTATGTAGTAAAATATAGCAGTGTTCACGGTAAAATTGTCTATGAAAAATTTATGATAGGTGAAAAAGGAGGGGCATAATGCGACTAAGAAATATTCCAGGTTCTAAAGAAACGATTGCAAAAAGTGATTATGTGGTTCAGATTCCGGAGGAGAAAAAAGGGCGTTGGAACGAGGTTTTTGGGAATCAGAATCCCATTCGAATAGAAGTGGGGATGGGAAAAGGGCGATTCATTATGGATATGGCGCGACTCCATCCAGAAAATAATTATATAGGAATTGAAATGTACGACAGCGTACTGTTGCGCGCTGTGCAAAAGCGGGAACAATCAGAAGAACCTGTTTCTAATTTATATTTTATCCGGATGGATGCAAGAAATCTCCCGGAAGTTTTTGGAAAAGGTGAAGTGGATCGCATTTATTTAAATTTTTCTGATCCCTGGCCGAAAGACCGCCATGCAAAGAGAAGACTGACATCCCGACAGTTTTTAGAAAGATATGATCAGATTCTCACAGAAAAGGGACAGGTAGAGTTTAAGACAGATAATCGTCCGTTGTTTGAATTTTCTTTAGAAGAAATTGAAGCAGCCGGTTGGAAATTGATGGCACATACTTTTGATTTGCATCATGATGAGACATTGATGAAGGGAAATGTGATGACAGAGTATGAAGAGAAGTTTTCTTCAGCCGGCAATCCGATACACAAATTAATTGCGGTTCGTTAGCAGAAAGCATAGAACGGAGTGAACAGTAACACATATTTTCCCGCGCTGAATAAAATATAAAAAAGGGCGCGGGAAAATAAGGATGAGAAGGAAAAAATGTAAGAAGCTCCCTTTCTGGGACTGGAGTTATAACAATCCTGTGTGGGATCGAAAATTCATGAAAATCTATAAAGCTATAGAAGAATTGGATGAATTTCTGAAGGAAAATAAAGAAAAGGGAAGAAAAAATAGAAAAAAATAAAAAAAACATAAAAAAACACTTGCTTTTTTTAAAAGTATTGGGTATAATAATTTTTGCGTTAAGGAGATGCGCCTTTAGCTCAGTTGGTAGAGCAGTAGACTCTTAATCTATTTGTCCAGGGTTCGAGTCCCTGAAGGCGCACTAAAAGCACTGTTTTTGCAGACACTGAGCTGTGGGGACGGTGCTTTTTTGTTGTGCGTGGATTTCTGCAGTTTGACAAAGGGGAAAAATCCTGTTATTTTAAAAAAAACAGGAAAAGGAAGAGTGCTTATGAATCGTGATGTACCGTTAAAGAAATATGCAAAAAAAATGGAATATTCCTATACTTTTGGGGCGTTTCCTACGATAGAGCTTCTGAAAAATCAGCCGGAACATGTATTGAAAGTTTTGCTTCATCCGGATATGAACAGTCAGACGCAGTTGGATATCATCAGTAATCTGTGTCGGGAACATAGGATTCCGTTGGAAACGGCAGGAAAAGCAGTTGAGAAATTGCGGGATAAGGAAAATATTTTTGCTATCGGTGTTTTTGAAAAATATGAGAATACATTGGAAGTGGAGAAAAATCATATTGTGTTGGTGAATCCTGGTGATATGGGAAATATGGGAACTATTATTCGTACAAGTATTGGATTTGGAATTGAAAATCTCGCAATTATTGAACCGGGAGCAGATGTATTTAATCCTAAAGTGGTTCGAGCCTCTATGGGATCTTTATTTCAGTTGAAATTTCATTACTACAGAAGTTTTGAGGAGTATGCACAGACTGCGGGAGAACGAAAGATGTATCCGTTTATGCTGAAAGGAGCAGTTCCTTTACAGGAATTGAAGCGGGATCCCAAAGAAGTTTATTCTTTGATTTTTGGAAATGAAGCGACAGGATTACCAGACGAATTTTCTCAAATTGGTCAGAGTGTGGTAATCCGTCACACAGATCACATCGATTCTCTGAATCTGGCATTGGCCACAGGGATAGGAATTTATGAATTTACCCGATAAAAATATCAAGAAAAAAATCAGGTATTCAACCGCTATCTCTGTGTACAAAATGCAGAAAACAGATCAGGCGGTTATATCCGCAAAGGCGGCATGGGTTACTTTGGCAAGATCTTGTGGATTCAGGATAATGGAAGTACCCAGCCGTCCACCGCTGATATAGATCTTATCGAAAGATTGTGCGCTGGCATGGATGATTGTGGGAAAGTTTTTCTTCATACCCAGTGGACTGCAGCCACCCCGTACATATCCGGTGACTTTGGTGATTTCTTTTACAGGAATCAATTCCACAGATTTTTCTCCCACAGCTTTTGCAGCTTCTTTCAATTGCACTTCTTCCGCAATGGGAACCACAAATACATAGTACTGGAGGCTTTTTCCCTGAGCTACCAGTGTTTTGAAAGATTGTTCCACCGGGGCGCCTGTTTTTTGGGCGGTGTGGAGACCGTCAATAAAATTGTCACATTCATATTGAAGAAATTCATAAGAAATTTTATTTTTATCCAGAATTCTCATGGCATTTGTCTTTACTTCTTTACTCATTGTTCTATCACCTCATTTCTAATTCTACATGGTTGTAAAAAAAATATCAACAAAATTTCAAGAGATCGATTAGAAGAATATACTAAAAAAGAAAGAACTGCAAAATTGTGCTGGACAAAATGATTTTTCCGGAATATAATGAGTCCAAGTTAAAGAAATCAATTCTTAAAGCAACGGTTCAGTTGCATGATTCCCTGTAATGAAAAATTTAAAAGTGGAGGCGAATATGAGCATAACAGGCATTTTTTGTGTATTTTTCTCACTTGTAGCCGTTTTTATGGATATAAAGTGGGAGAAAGTGTTCAATTTCTGGATTTTGGGAGGATGGATCTGCGGGTTGATGCTTCCTATGATTTCAGGGGAGGAGCATGGATGGAAAATATTTATGGGAGGGACATTGGCTCCGATAATTCTTCT
Organism: Oliverpabstia sp.; assembly: GCA_034114925.1. GTDB lineage: Bacteria > Bacillota > Clostridia > Lachnospirales > Lachnospiraceae > Oliverpabstia. The sequence goes on along the minus strand of JAXEUM010000109.1, from coordinate 11,964 downwards.
GTTTCCTTTATTTCTTGGAAAAATGCTGGGAACAGGAGATATTAAGGTTTTCTCTGTTCTGGGCAGTGTGATGGGGGTAAAAAAGATAGTGTATTGTCTGGTTACCTCTTTTCTTATAGGAGCAGTCATCAGTGTCCCTGTTTTGCTTTTCCGATGTAATGCCAGAGAACGCTTTTCTTATTTTTTTACATATCTGAAAAAGGTACTGGAAACCAGAACCTTTCCACCCTATCTGATGCCGGGTAAGCATCCGGAAAACATTCATTTTACGATTCCCATTTTTGTCAGTGTATTGCTGTTTTGCGCAGGAGGATATTTATGAAAAGAGAACGAAATATATTTGCAGTTTGCGACCTGGAGGTGGAATATGCCTATCATTTTATGGAATATCTGGGGAAAAAGAAAAATATACCCTTTGAAATCCGGGTTTTTACCAGTGTAGAGACGCTTCTTAGTTTTGTAAGAGAACAGGAAGTAGAATTGTTGTTGATTTCAGAAAAAGCTATGTGTGAGGAAATACAGGAAGAAAAAATTGGTCAGATTTTAATCTTGTCAGAGGGAGTGTCAGGGATTTATTCGGAAACGTATCCCAGTATCTATAAATATCAATCTTCTAATCAGGTGATACGGGAAGCGCTTACCCGGTATGGAGAAGGGAAAAAAGGAGCAGGAAAAATTCCGGTGATACAGAAAAGGCAGGTAGAGATTCTGGGAGTGTACTCTCCGGTGGGCAGAACTATGAAGACAACGTTTGCTTTGACAATGGGGCAGATTCTGGCAAAAAGAAAAGCAGTTCTTTATATGAACCTGGAGGAATATTCCGGCTTTGAATATTTACTGGAGCAGACCTATGAGCAGACGATGGGGGATCTTCTGTATTATCTGCGACAAAAGGTTCCCAATTGGACAATGCGAATGAATGGGATGATTCAAACAATGAATAACCTGGATTTTTTGCCGCCGGTATTTACTCCCGGAGATATTCAGAGTACTACGCCGGAAGAATGGATAGAATTGCTTCAGGGGATTATTGATTACAGTAATTATGATACGATTCTTCTTGATCTGGGAGATGGAGTTTCTGAATTGTATCGATTTTTGGGACAATGTACAAAAATTTATATGCCCATAAGAAGTGATCCGGTTTCACAGGCAAAAATTACCCAGTTTGAAATGATTCTGCGAACTTTGCATCAGGAAGAAGTGCTGGGAAAAATTCAGAAATTAAAGCTGCCGTATCACAGAACAACCCATAAAGGCGTGAATTATCTGGATGATCTGGTATGGAGCGAGCTGGGAGATTACGTGCGGGAACTTATAAGAAAAGAAGCAACTATGCAGCAACAAGAAAAGAACGGAAAGGGGCAAGGAGAATGGACGGAAGATTCTTCGCAGATATCCGACAGGAACTTATGAGTGAATTGGATCAGGGCATCGAGTGGACAGATACACAGATTTTAGAAAAGATTGATGATCTTGTCCTGATGCATACAAGAAGAAGCTGCTTAACTGTGGGGGAAAAGGAAAGTCTGAGGAAAGAATTATTTTACTCTGTACGAAAATTAGATATTTTACAGGAACTTCTGGATGACGACCAGGTGACGGAAATTATGGTGAACGGATATGAAAATATTTTTCTGGAGAAAAACGGAAAGAGAATGCGATGGGACAGGAAGTTTGTTTCGAAAGAAAAATTGGAAGATGTAATTCAGCAGATTGCAGGTAAGTGTAATCGTGTGATCAATGAGAATTCGCCTATTGTGGACGCCAGACTGGAAAATGGTTCCCGAGTCAATGGGGTGGTTTATCCCGTGGCATTGGAGGGACCGGTACTGACAATCCGTCGCTTTCCGGATGAGCCAATTACCATGGAATGGCTATTGAAGCAAAAAAGTATAACAAAGGAAGCGGCAGAATTTCTTGAAAAAGCGGTGGCAGCCGGCTATTCTATTTTGATCGGAGGGGGAACTTCCTCTGGAAAGACAACATTTCTAAATGCTTTATCAAACTATATTCCCAAAGATGAAAGAATTATTACAATTGAAGACAGTGCAGAATTGCAAATTCAGGGAATCGATAATCTGGTTCGTCTGGAAACAAAACCTGCCAATATGGAAGGAAATAAAGAAATTACCATTCGAGATCTGATCCGAACGGCTCTTCGCATGGCTCCTGACAGAATTGTGGTGGGGGAGATACGAGGAGCAGAAGCCATTGATCTTTTGCAGGCATGGAATACGGGACACAGCGGAAGTCTGGGAACGGCACATGCCAACAGTACACGGGATATGATCAGCAGAGTGGAAACAATGGTACTTATGGGGATGTCGCTGCCTCTGGAAGCGGTACGCCGTCAGATTGCGTCAGGAATTGATCTGCTGGTCCATCTGGGAAGAAGAAAGGACAAAACCAGAAAGGTTTTGGAAGTTGCAGAAATATTAGGATATGAAGAAGGAGAGGTGAAGATGCAGACCTTGTTTCAGTGGGAAAGAGAACAGGAATGTCTGTGTAAGGTGAATGAATTATATCACAAAGAAAAAATGGAAAACCTGGTTTGGAATGAAGCAGAAGAATAAACAGAAAAAAAGAAATGGAAAAACAGATTACCGCCAATATTATTTTTCCGGAAAAGAATGGATGGATTGCTGGCTGGAAATTATTGGAATAGCAGTCGTAGTAAATTATCTTTGTTATCGTTCCTGGTGGGCATTTGTGGGAATTATTCCCGAAAGTATATGGTACATACAATGGAAGAAGAAACGAAAAGGAGAAAAGAGAAGACAAAAGCTTTGTTATCATTTTCGGGATGTCCTTCAGGGACTTCTGACTGCGGTACGGGCAGGATATTCTATGGAACAGGCGGTTCCAGAATGCAGAAAAGAGATGGAACAGATGTATGGAAAGGAAGAAGATCTGGTGAAGGAGCTGCTTTATATGGAACATCAGATTCAGGTGGGAGTTCCTGTGGAAAAGTTATTTCTGGATCTGGGCAGTCGTTCCGGTGTGGAGGATATCCGAAATTTTGGGGAAATCTTTGTTATATCCAGAAGAGCCGGTGGAAATCTGGGGGAAATCATGGAACAAATGGCACGGGTATTGGGTGAGAAAATCAGAGTACAAAGAGAGATTGAAGTATGTATTTCCGGTAAACGGATGGAACAGTTGATCATGAGTCTGGTCCCGGGAGGAATGATTTTTTATATACAGTTGACTTCGCAGGGATTTCTGGATGTTTTATATCACAATGTGTTAGGGGTTCTTGTTATGACCTGTTGTCTGCTTCTATATGCATTCAGTTTTTGGATGGGGCGAAAGATTGTGAGGATTTCTATATGATTTGGTTAGGATTGCTGGTATTGGGAGGAAATATTGCAGTGGCAATCTGGGGACGGATTTTCTGGAAAAAAGAAAAAGGGAAATATCCCCGGATTCAATGGTTTTTGAGACAGAGCAGAAAGAAAAACTGGATAATTCCGGAATGGATACAGGCGCACATGATTTTCAGAACCTGGATATTGTTGGTGGCAGGCAGTGGCTTTTTAGTGGCAGGGGAATTGTTTTATCAGGTAAAGGGACAAGATGTTGTAACGGAATTGAAAAGACCGGAGTATGGGAGGGGAAGCGTGCAAGAAGAACTTTCTATGGAATGGGAAAAGAAAAATGGCAGGAAAGAGAAGAGAGAGATTTTGGTGGAAGTAGAAGAAAAGAAACTTACAGAAGAAGAAATTTCGGAAATGTTTCAAAAGGTGAAAAAGGAATTGGATGACAGAATTCTTGGCGCAAATAAATCTGCAGATCAGGTAAACGATTCTTTGTATCTGCCGGAAACTGTGGAAGATTTTCCGGTTTCCATTCAATGGTTTTGCAGTGAGCCGGGTATGGTGGACTGGGAAGGGAAACTGGGAGAGAACATACCGGAAAAAGGGAAATTAATCTGCCTTACGGCGGTACTGACACTGGAGGAAAAAGAAGAGAAATATTTCAAATATGTCAAGATTTATCCTCCGGTAAAAACGGAAGAGGAAGAATTGGAAGGTATTCTGAAAAAGACAAATGAAGAGGATTCTTATTGGATGAAACTTCCGGGGACTTTCAGGGGAAAAAAGATACTATGGAAAATGAACAGGAGAAATGATCTGTTGGGTTTTGCCATTTTGATATTTGTCTGCCCCGTTTTGTTATTGGCGAGGGACAAACAGGTATTTCGGGAAGAAGAAAAAAGAGAAAAACAACAGATGATACAAGACTATCCGGAAATATTAAATAAATTAACTTTGCTTATGGGGGCAGGAGTGAATCTCAGAAAAGCTATGGAACGTATCGGTGGAGATTATAAGAGGAACAGTGAGAATAAAGAAAAACGAAAAGCCTATGAGATGATTCTGGAAATCTGCCAGGAAATGGAAAGGGGAGTGTCCGAAAAGAGAGCCTATGAGAAATTGGGAGAAAAATGTGGGGTTCTTTATTATAAAACCTTGTCTGCACTGCTGGTACAGCATTTGCAAAAGGGAAGCAGAGATATGGGACGTATCCTGGAAGAAGAGGCGGGGAAAGCGCAGGAGATTCGTCGGCAGCAAGCCCGCATACTGGGAGAGCAGGCTTCTACAAAGTTGCTGATCCCCATGATTCTTATGTTGTTAGTGGTATTTATTATTTTGGTGGTTCCAGCCTGGCTTACATTTACCCTATGAGTTATCGGTGAACCGGGTTGGAAAGAAATGAACCGGAAAATGTGCTGAAAGGAGGTGAGAACAATGAAACTGTGGAGACGTTTTTTGACGGAAGAAGATGCGCTGGGTACGGTGGAACTGATTTTAATCATTGTGGTTTTGATCGGCCTTGTGACAATTTTCAAGAAACAGTTGGTTAGTCTGGTCAATAACATTCTCTCGAAGATAACAAGTCAAAGTAACCGTATCTAGTTACAAAATTCCAAAAGAAGGAGGGTATCCCTTGAAGAAAAAAGGCAGTGTTACAGTATTTTTCAGTCTGTTTATGGCAGTATTGCTGATTCTTATCCAGGTTATATTTCATTCTGTACAGATTGCAGGAGGACGGGTTCAGGCAGAAGCAGGGGTTGAGGAAGGCTTATATTCCATATTTGCCGGGTATCACCGGGAATTATTAAAAAAATATCATGTTTTCTTACTGGACGGAGGATACGGAACAGGAAAACTACAGCCAGGCTATATGTACCGGATATTGGATGAGAGTCTTACCAAAAGTTGTTTTCCGGGAAAGCTTCTGGCGGATGTTTATGGGGAAAATCTGTGGAAAATTTATAGTAAATCAGGAGCTATTCAAGGATATACTCTGGCAACAGATCAAAATGGTCAGGCGTTTAAAATGCAGGCTGTGGATTATATGAAAGAAACTGTTGGGATTCAAGGGATACAACTTCTGGCAGAAAAAATGCAGATGGAACATATGGTTATTAAAGAGCAGCAGGAAAAGGGAGAAAGTATGCAGGCAGAACAGGCGTTGGAAACGTATGAAAAAGAAAAGGAAAAGGTACAACAGGAAGAAAATACAGAAGAAATATATCCGAAAGAAGATTTTGTGAATCCCTTGGAAGTGATCGGACAGTTGAGAAAGAGAGGGATACTGGCTATGGTGCTTCCGGAAGAGGTTTTTATATCACAGGGACAGATGGAAAATGCAGTTTCGAAAAGAAAGTGTGAACAGGGAATGGGAACTATTTATTGCGGAGAAAATCCGGATACATTATGGAACAATCTTGCTTTTCAGGAATATATGATGCGTCATCTGGTAAGTTATACAGATCGGGCAGAAGAAGGAAAGGAAGCAAAAGAAATTTCTTATCAACTGGAGTATGCGGCAGTTGGAAAAGCTACAGATATGGAAAATCTGAAGGCGGTAGTTACCAGGCTTCTTGCCATACGGGAAATGTCTAATATGGTATTTTTGCTGCAAAATCCCTCCAGACAGGCACAGATTCATGAGATGGCGCTGCTAATATGTTCGTATCTGGGGGTTCCGTTTTTAGAGGGAGTAGTTAGTTTAGCGCTTCAGGCTGCATGGGCTTTTGGAGAGAGTGTGTTGGATGTACGTCAGCTTTTACAGGGAAAAAAAGTACCTTTGATCAAAACGGAAAGAAGTTGGAATTTATCTTTGCAAAGTCTTGGGAATCTTCCCCAGGTTCTTCAGGAGACAGGGGAGGAACAGGAAGGAATGAATTATGAAGAGTATCTGCGGATATTACTTTTTACAGGAAATATCCAGGAACAGGTAATGCGTACCATGGATATTGTAGAGCAGGAAATAAAAAATACAGAGGGAAATAGAAATTTCAGAATGGATTTATGTCTGTCTTACCTGAAGGCAGAGATGGAAGTAAATTGCTGCGGACGGGATTTTTTGATTCAGAGGGAGTATGGATATGAGATGTGAGAAGAGTGTAAAGGAATGCCTTTCGGGGAATAAAAAAATAGAGAAAGCTCTTCAGGCAGAGAAAACGAATCATTTCCCCTTCTTTTCGTTTTTTACAAAAACCCGGAAGGTATTCCTTTGGATTCTGCCAGGAGGAAAAATTTGCCGTAAAGCTTCTCTTACTGTGGAAGCTGCAGCAGCGCTTCCTATATTTATACTGACGGTAAGTACACTTCTGGGTATTTTAGATGGTTACAGAATACAGGCGATGATTAAAACATCTTTACATCAGAGCGCTATGGAGTTGGGAATGTACGCATATGGAATGGAACAGGGTGTTTCCCAAACTAAAGGATATTGAGGAACAACCTGTGTTTACCTGTTTGCAAATAAAAGAATATTACTATTAGGTTAGGAGATACTACATAAACGTGTTGGTATCTCTTTTTCGTTAATGCAACACAGTAAATTATTTCATTTTCCTAATTATTTTAGACTGATAAGTAACTTTTTAAACGAAGAAAAGAAATGACAATGCTTAAAGGAGCATGGTATAATAAAAATAGAATTTCATTAAGGAGGAAAAATAGAATGTTTAATCTAATAGAAATGTTATTTCCTATAATGTTTATACTGATTTTTACAATAATTGTTTTCACTTTTGTAAAAGGAATAGCTACTTGGTTTAAAAACAATAATTCTCCTCGCTTAACTGTGTCAGCAAGAATAGTAGCAAAACGTCAGAATACCACGCATAACAATCAACCAAACGCTGGTGATATATCAGGAGCACATGGATTTCATACAATTTCCAGCACCTCGTATTATGTGACATTTCAAGTAGATAGTGGTGATAGAATGGAGCTGTCTGTATCAGGCTCAGAGTACGGAGTGCTTGCAGAGGGAGATAAAGGACAGCTGACATTCCAAGGCACAAGATATTTAACATTTGATAGGGAAAATTGAATCTAGAGGTGCATTATGAATAAGTTTTTGAATAAGATAAGGAGTATAGAGAATGAAATACCCATTACTAGGAAAATTATAAATACAATACTTATACTGTGTTTTGGAATAGTTTTAGGAACTTTTGCAAAATTTTTAGATACTACAGCAAGCAATACTTTACCATTTATATTTGAATATTTAGATATTAGTAATTTTTTGGGTCGTTTTGCTATATGGTTATTGATTGCTTTGTACATTGCAATTTATAGTCATTCTTCCATAAGAGCATCATTAAATGTGTTAGTATTTTTCATTGGAATGGTTTCAAGTTATTACCTATATTCATATTTTGTTGCTGGATTTTTTCCAAAAAATTATGCAATGATTTGGCTTGGTTTTACTGCCATTTCTCCATTGTTAGCTTTTGTTTGTTGGTACGCTAAGGGGAAAAGCAAAATATCTTTTATACTTTCAGTAATAATAATTGCAATTTTATTTAATTTTACATTTATTTATGGTTGGATTTATTTTGATGTGTATTCAATTTTAGAAGTGATAGTCTTTGGTGGTGCATTAATAGCTTTAAAACGTAACACCTTTAGGGAGACAACGTATATGATATTGAGTGCAGTTGTTATTGCTGTTATACTTAATATGTTAGTTCCATTTCATTTTGGTTAGGCAGATTTTAAGATTATAGATAGAATATAAATTTCACGAACCGCCGAAGTGATCCGCCAGCGGTGGCGGTCGTAAGACATATCGCCACGCCAGCTTGCTGGCGAGAGGGCGGTTCACTTTGGTGGTTGGGCGAGCGTTAGCGAGCCGTTCAAAGCCCCCGTTATCTAACAAGGGGGGCACAAAAAACAAGAAACACTATACACTAACAAGCGGAAAACGCTGTATTTATAAGGCAAAACCGCATTTTTACAGTAGTGATATAAATTGTACCTATATCACTATGAAAATTGAATAGTAAATATGAGAAAGACAGTTGATTTCAAAAAATAAGAAATTGATTGTCGTTTTCTTTTGCAGAAATTTAAGTGCAGGCAATTATCAATTATGGTAGCTGTCGTAATTGCTGTCAGCTCAGTGTTTAACACTGATGGTGTGAAAGATTTACGGTTGTAGATGTTCAATAAGATTATTGGTGCTTAATTATTTTTTATTGTAGTGCTGATATGAGAATGTTATAATTGGGATATAAAACATACAAATAAATTTGCTGAAAAATGAGGTATCAAAATATGGAAAATGAATTACTGGAAAACTTAGGAAGACTTCACACAACTGAACTTGGCGTTATTAGAATTAAAAAGAACTTATCTTTGAATGTAGAAAATGTAATTGAATGGTGCAAAGAAAAAATTAGCCTTTCTAATGCGGAAATCACAAGAAAAGGAAAAAACTGGTATATAACGATTGATAATTGTATTATAACGGTAAATGCGTACAGTTATACCGTTATCACTGCTCACAAGGTAAAATGATAAATTTTTCTATAAAGGAATTAAACGCATTTGCAGTTATTGGGCAAGAAGTAGAACTGACTAATTATCAAAAAAAGAATATTCAGATTAGTACACAGTTTTGGAGAAAGTTTAACAGTAGTTTGAAAAAAGCGTATCTTTCACAATCGGGAAATTGGGTAAAATATGCTTTTATGGAAAGAAGAAATGGAAAACTTTATTATTTCTGTTCTATTCCCCAAAGAACCATTACCCCAGAGGGCTTTCTGTATAAAGAAATACCGTCTTATAAATATTTGGTTGTGGAGCATATTGGTGCTATGGATAAAATATATGAAACTTATGGCAAGATTTATCAAGAAATTATTCCTAGTACATCGTATATTCCTATAAAAGATATTATCCTACACTTTGAAAAATACGATTATCGTTTTCATTGGAATAGTGATAATTCAGTTATTGAAATTTGGATACCTATTCAAGATTAGAAACAATTTTATATCCATACACACAAAGCAGTTAGTCTTAGGATTGACTGCTTTTTCTATACAGATTTTTAATGACAGGCAATTATCAATTATGGTAGTTGTCTTTTTTGATTGGAGGAATTGAAGAATGAATGATAAGAACTTTATAGAAGAATTAAGACAAAAGCGTGAGGAATACGGAGTAACACAAACAAGGCTTGCTGTTGCCTGTGGTATCAGCCGTGAATATTACAACCGCATTGAAAAAGGGAAACAGCCATTGAATGACGAATTAAGAGAAGTCATAGAAAAACAGATTGAGCGTTTCAATCCGCAAGAACCACTATTCTTATTGATTGATTACTTTCGTGTCCGCTTTCCTAGTACGGACGCATTGGCGATTATCTGTGATGTATTACAACTGAAATCTGATTATATGCTTTATGAAGATTATGGAAAATACGGATATGAAAGCAAATATGTACTTGGCGACATCAATATCATGTGTTCCATGCAGGAGCATTTAGGTGTTTTATTGGAACTGAAAGGCAAAGGCTGTCGGCAAATGGAATGTTATCTGCTGGCACAGGAACGCTCATGGTATGACTTCATGCTGGATTGTATGACGGCTGGTGGTGTGATGAAACGGCTTGATTTGGCTATCAATGACCGAGCAGGAATATTGGATATTCCAAAGTTAAAGGAAAAATACAAGGCTGGTGAATGTGTTTCCTATTTTCGTATGCAGAAAGATTACAGCGGTACAGAGAAATGCGGTAGCGATATACCGAAGAATACAGGAGAAACCTTATATCTCGGTTCAACAAGTAGCGAATTATATATGTGTGCTTATCAGAAAAATTATGAGCAGTATGTCAAGAATGGCACAGAAATTGAAGATACGGAGATTAAGAACCGTTTTGAAATACGCATGAAGAACGAACGAGCCTATTATGCGGTTGTAGATTTACTGACCTATCGGGACGCTGAACGCACCGCTTTTTCTATCATCAATCATTATGTACGCTTTGTTGACAGAGAGGACGACAAGCCAAAAAGTCAATGGATAACAAATGATGATTGGGCATGGTTTGTAGGGGAAAACAGAGAGCCGATACGCTTAACCACAAAGCCAGAGCCTTACACTTTACAAAAAGCGTTGCATTGGCTACAAAGACAAGTCGCACCAACCATAAAAATGGTACAGGCATTAGATAAAGAAAATCATACAACGATACTGAAAGATATGATTGAACAGGCAGAACTTAAAGACAAGCATAAACATTTATTACAATTAGAAAAATCGACCATAGAAGAACGAATAGATACCGCTGTTCCACAAGAGAATGACGGTATTTTTTAATGTAATTGAAAAATTTCAGATTTAGTCAGCAAAGAGCTGTTTTCATTCCCTATGTGAAGTGAAAGAAGAAAAATAAATTTTTTATCAAATCTGCAACAAAACGGCTACTTGCGTACAGATATGGTGCGAGAAAAGGAAATCTAAACTTTTTTTGAAAATAGGTCATTAAATCGGGTCTTGCTGTCCCTATATGATGTGAAAGGAGAAAAAAGTTTTGAAAAAATGACGGAAATTCGTGATTAGTGGACAGTGTTCTATGAAAAGAGGAAAAACATCATCATTTTGTATTCAAACAGGCATTAGCAGTTGAGTGTTGATGTGAAAAGATGAAAATACTTTGTTCTCAACTTAACAATTCATGGTTTCCGTTCCCTATATGGTGCAAAGAAAATATTTCATTCCATAGTTGGCAGTAACGGTGTTGTATGGGTAGTTAGGGTGTGAGAAGAAAAATAATCTTTTTCATCATCAACTTAGCAAAACGACAATTTCTGTCCCTATATGGTGTAAGAAAAGAAGTTAAAATTTTTCTATTTCAACTTAGCAAATGGACGTTTGCTATACAGATAGTGCTATACAGATAGTAATGAAAAAGGAGAAAATCAACCGTTGATTGCCAAAATGAACCGTTCTATTTGTACTAATAATGGAAAAAGTTTTGGATTTTGGTTACGTTTCTCCTCTTTTCCAACGCGATATATAGGAAAGACGATTTTCTTCTTTCAATCGTTCTTTGACAACTGAATAAAGCAATTCAATACGTTTGACAGACAGCGAGCCGTTGAAACAAATACGCCATGACCTTTCCCCTGCAAAAGCGAGCGAAAACCTATTGTGTTCCTGTAAAGGACTTGTCCTCTTTTATCGCCATGACCTGTCCTGTCAGATAATGATACTCCCGTACAGCCACAGCTTGAGCGTTCAGAGCGTCGCACGCAATGGGTACGGCTACATAAGAACTATGCAGAGGTGAAACTCCTGTGGGTTATGACAAAAGCCGTTGAATTGCTTACATAATATTTTTACAGAAAGGGGGTATGTGTTATTGCTGATACTGTAAAAACAATTCAAAAGAAAAATAACAAATGTGGCATTGGCAACAGAGGAAAGACAAAGATTGTTGTAAAAGAGCATTTTTCCGAAAAGGGAAAGACAATGGAAGAACTTTTAACTGATGTCATGCTGGAAAAAGCAAAGCAGACAATCGCATAAAATCGGTGCAGTTGTAAGAAATAGATTGAATGACAAAAAGTACCCGTGTTATACTTTACTTGCAAGCAGGTATTGTAAACACGGGTTAGTTATAAAGGAGGATAACTGACAA
>JAXEUM010000108.1:0-76987 GCA_034114925.1 Oliverpabstia sp. | reverse complement strand
TACAAAGGATAGATACCTAGAAATCCTTGAATTTACGCACTTTGTAGAGTTTTTCAGTTTCAACAAAATCGGTGAAAATCACAAAGAAAAGTTACTTGTGCATAAAGTTACCGTTGTGGTTGCCTTAGACCTCGGTACGGGGAACACAAAGAAATCCTGGATATGAAAGTGAATAGTGGACTATCAGATATTTGGTAGATTATAGGGATACTTGAATGAGAGTGTCCCTATTTTATATAGGGCATTCCGAAAACGGAGTGCCTTTTTTCTATAAAAAAATTTCAGGAGGAAAAGAAAATGAAAAACAGTACAGCGTTATGTGCAAACAGCGAGACTACTCGCTTCTTGAACGGGATAAAAGAATAGATTGGAATTACAAAATAGTTTTGTTAGAATGACTGTAGACATTACTGGAAAAAGCTAGGCGGTTAGTCCTCTCGCAGAGGGACTGAACTCTCTGATCACATAGAAATCCTGAAAAGGAAATCTGGGAAAGGAGGGTAAACTATATGATTGATTATGAAATGCTTTCTATCATATTGATGATATTAAGTATTGTTGTATCAATATTAATTGCGTACATAAATCAATCAAAAAAGTAACCGCCCCTAGCCAAGGTTTGCGGTTACTTTTTTAAAGACCAATAATTTGGATTAGCTGTCTACCAGTAATCTCCTTTTATATTTATATGATAGCAGATGAATATAGAATTGTCAAATAATAACAGAAATCGGAGGGAATGCTATGCTTACTGTAAGAGAATATAGATTACCAAGAACAGATAATGAATATGAGTTTGAGGAAATAGTTAAAGAGTATTGTGAAATGAAATACGAACAGGTGTAACGTTTTGGAAGATGAGGGATTCATAGCCGACTAAGTTGTGTGCAAATAGTATTTTGAAAGAGAGTGAGTTACATGATTGGATTGATTGTTGCTAGATCAAAGAATAATATAATAGGAAAGAATGGTGTGATTCCTTGGAAAATTAAGGGAGAGCAAAAGCAGTTTCGAGAGCTTACAACTGGAAATGTTGTAATAATGGGAAGACGCTCATATGATGAAATTGGACATCCCTTGCCTAATAGAGAAACGATTGTTGTGTCACGCACCAAAGAGTACTTGGGGGAAAACCTTCATACTGCAAAATCTGTAAAAGAAGCAATAGGTATGTTGGGAGATAAAGATGGATTTATCGCCGGAGGTTATGGTGTATATTTAGAGGCAATTCCATTGGTGGATACTATGTATATTACCGAAGTAGATATGATAGTTGAAAATGGAGATACTGTTTTTCCAGAGTTTGATACAAATGATTTTGATATTTGCATTGGCGAAACACTAGGTGATGAGATTAAATTTACTAGAACAACATATACCAGAAAAAGTGTGTAATATATCAATCCAAAATACCAAACATTAACAGGCTGCCGGAAATATGCAGCCTGAAATCGCAGGTAGGAAGCCAGGGATATTATGTTTAGGTTTTCCAACAATATCCCCACGGCTTCCTTTGTGAAAGTGTGAATTACTTGTTGTCTTTTTCCTGCTCCTGTATCAGATACCAGAATAAGATATCCAGAAATTCGCCTACCGTGGGACGATTCTCCAGAGGATAGGGGCATATGTTTCGCAATTTTTCGCAGGCAGAAGACCGCCAGCAGGCATTGATGACTGTGCGGATGTTGCGTTCAATACATCGCACATCTGTGTTATATTTGGAAGCAATAGCAGGAAATAGTTCTGTTCCAATGGAGAGCAGCCGATTCTCGTCTTCCATAATCAGTGACAGAGAATCGATCAAATAATAGTAACCCTTATAGCTGTTGCGTATTCCCAAAGTAAAAGATAAAGTTTTTATTGCATTCATTTGTAAACTCCTTTTTGATGTAGTGCATGGTTACTCCGGGGGATTCTGTGGGTGAGACAGATGCCAGAATAACAAATCAATAAATTCCCCTACGCTGGGTTGGCGTTCCAGAGGATAGGGACAAAGATTTTCTAATTTCCTGCGTCCCGGAGAATTCCAGCATACGTGAATCACTGTGCGGATATTGCGCTCCACACATTTGATATTTGTGTGATATTTTTCTGCAATGTAAGGAAATATTTCCGTAGTATAAGAAAGAAGACGGCTTTCGTCTTCTAATGCCTGTTCCAACGCAGTTACCAAATAATAGTAGCCTTTGTAGTTGGTCCGTATGCCCAGGTATAGGGGTAAGGTTTCTGGGGTGTTCATATGTATTTCTCCTTCCGTGAAAACTTTCAAAAGTTCTACTATATAAAACGCGGAAATAGGAATAATATGTCGAAAAAAATAAAAACATTTAAAAATAAATTAAAAACCGTTTTTTCTCAGATGCCAATGAAGAATATCAATAAACTGGGTAACAGTAGGACAGGAAGTAAGAGGATAAGAAGCGATGCTTTGCAGAAGTCCCCGCTGTTGAGAATTCCAGCATTTGCGGATCACAGTACGCAGATTGCGGTCAATGCATTCAATGTTGGTATGATAGTGGCGGGCTATCGTGGGATAAAGATTTTTGGTGACGTACAAAAGGCGGTCATCATCTTCCAGAGTGAGTTCAAGAGCCATTACGAGAAAATGGTAGCCTTTGTAGGTGGCATGAATACCCAGAGTAAGGGGTAATTCGTAAACGTGTTCCATGAGAGTACTCCTTTCATATTTTTTTATAGGATAACGCAAAAAACAGAAAAAATCAAAAAATACACATAATTCGACATAATAAAAAATCCTGTCGCACGATTCAGACAGGATTTTTGGATAATAAGGAATCTCTGTAGGGAATATAGGAGGTATCAAAAAGACAAAGTTCATCCAAATTGTCAAATTCACGAATGATACCATCCGGATACTTTCTTATATAAAGAGTTAATTGATCAAGATGTTGGATATATATATTTTCCCAGTACAAATCCCTTGTCTCAGGCAATTCATAAACATCTTCCAGAAATTGTACATATTTATGAGAAAATTCTCGATTCCAATAAGAATGTCCCAACATACACCAGGAATTGGCTCCGCCAATCCGAACATGATTGATGCGCCCGTTAAAATTGGTAGACAGACAATATTCATCAGTCTGTCCTTTGACATAGACTGCGGAATAATATGGATCATAGACATAAGGTTCAAACACATTTTCCATAAAATAATTGTCTGAAGAACAAATATAAGTATTTCCCAGATACTGGCGGGCAGCATAAATAGAGGAATGATTATTTCGGGTAGTATAGTCGGGATTCTCTATGATATGAACCCCATATTTTTCCTGAAGATAATAAAACATCTCCTTTTTATATCCCACAACCACATAAATATCAGAAACCCCGGCTTCAAGAAGCTGGCGAATCTGCCGTTCTATCAGAATCTCACCTTTTACTTTTAAAAGAGCTTTAGGAGTGGTTTCAGAAAGGGGGGCAAATCTGGAAGCGAAACCTGCTGCCATGATGATCGCATTTTCTACTTTATATTCTGCAATGGATCCATAGTCGCCATTGCGATAATAAGATTCAAATTCACTTTTTAACATAAATATCCTCCAGGATTCAGTATTTCTTGATTGTAGATGAGATAAATGAAAATGTCAAGATTTCCTTTCGGTATTTTACGTTTCTGCAATAGAATTGTAAGAAATAAATTATGTCGGATGGATTGAAAAAGGGAAAAATATGTACTAATATAAAAAGGAAAATAGGAGAGGAGAGAAAAGAAAATGAAAACAAGAAGAAGTCTGTTGCTTGGACTTGGTATTCTTGCTTCATTATCTATGACAATACCTGTTGCAGCAGGAAATGTGGAACAGGCAGTTGTTTCTTCTGTGGAAGGACAGCAGGATCAGACAACACCCCCGTCACAGTCAGGGGAAGGAAATACAGACGGAAACACAGAGGATAATGGAGAAGGAAATACAGGAAATGAAGGAGTGGAAACTCCGGAAGTGGAAAACCATTATCCATACTTTGAAAGACAAGATGGGAAATTTCATGTATGGGATGAAAAGCAGAGTGGATATACAGCTTTTGAGGGAACCGGTGTTTTTGAAATAATTGAAATGCGAAACTTTAATGATGATGTTAGCAGAGTATATTATCTGAAAGACGGAATGCCTCAGGGAGGTATCATAGCTATTGGAGAAACCGAAGAGTATAAGGGTGAAGGGATAAGCTCTGTAGACTCCAATAAACTTCAACCGGGAAAGACATATTATTTCAATGAACAAGGACCGGCGCCGGATTTTCTGGATAGAGAGCCACTTGGTGTATTGCAGGAGAATCTGACAGATAAAGACATCTGGATGCAGAGAAAAGATGGCGGATGGGTATGCATCACTCCCGGCAGTGCAGTTGATACTACAAGAATTGGCTGGCAGGAGATTAACGGAAGCTGGAAATACCTGAAAGAAGACGGAACCGTAGATTTCAGTCAGAATGGCTGGGTAGAGATAGAATCCGGCAGATGGATTTATGCAGAACAGGGAAATGGAACTGTTAAAACCGGCTGGCAGGAGATCAATGGAAGTTGGAAATATCTGAAAGAAGACGGAACCGTGGAAACAGGAAAAACCGGCTGGCAGGAAATAAATGGAAGTTGGAAGTACCTGAAAGAAGACGGAACTGTGGAAGCAGGAAAAACTGGCTGGCAGGAAATAAATGGAAGTTGGAAGTACCTGAAAGAAAACGGAATCGTAGATACCGGTAAAAATGGCTGGATGGAGATGGAATCCGGCAGATGGATCTATGTCTCTAAAGGGAATGGAAACTTCAAGACCGGCTGGCAGCAGGTTAATGGTAAATGGTATTATCTGGATAAAACCGGAAAACGTGATACGTCTAAGACGGGATTGCAGGAAAATGTTCAGGGGAATACGTATCTGCTGAATAAAGATGGAACGGTAAAAACTGGTTTTCAGAATGTTTCCGGCCATACGTATTATTTTGGAAAAGACGGAAAACGTCAGAATTATACAGGCTGGAAAACTATAGACGGAAAAATCTATTACTTTAACAATGCATATCAGGTGATAAATACCGGAAAGAATGGCTGGTACCATTTGAATAATCAGTGGTATTGGATGGAAAACGGTCAGAGTGTGACTGGATGGAGAAATATCAATGGTAATTGGTACTATATGGATCCGGCAAACGGTGTGATGAGGACTGGATTTTTCAAAGATTCCACTGGAAGTTTATATCACAGCAATGGCAGTGGCGCTATGACTGGCGGAGGCTGGAATCTTATCAATGGTAATTGGTATTGGATGCATAACAATGGAGTGGTTCAGCAGGGTTGGCTGAAGTTGGGAAATACCTGGTATTATCTGGATGCTAATACGGGAGTTATGAAAACTGGTTGGTATCAGGTAAATGGAAGCTGGTATTATTCCAATGGAAGCGGAGCGATGCAGACAGGTTGGATAAACCTGGGAGGAACCTGGTATTACTTACATGGTAATGGAGCGATGGCAGAAGGCTGGATCAATCTGGGAGGAACCTGGTATTATCTGATTCCGGGTCATGGAGGAATGAAAACCGGTTGGTATCAGGTAAATGGAAGCTGGTATTATTCCAATGGAAGCGGAGCGATGCAGACAGGTTGGATAAAACCGGGAGGAACCTGGTATTACTTACATGGCAGTGGAGCGATGGCAGAAGGCTGGATCAATCTGGGAGGAACCTGGTATTATCTGACTCCGGGCAACGGAGGAATGCGAACCGGCTGGTATCAGGTGGATGGAACATGGTATTATTCCAGAAGCAACGGAGCTATGGCTGCCAATGCGTGGATTGATGGATACTACTATGTAGGAGCAAATGGAGCTATGGTATCCAATTGCTGGGTTGGACCTTATTGGGTAGGAGCAGACGGCAGATGGCGTCCCAATTATGACCCGGATCTTACAGGAGCTAACTGGGTTCAAAAAGGTTCTAAGTGGTATTTTCAGAGAGAAGATGGTACATATCTGAAAAATCAATGGAAGAAAATCAATGGCTCCTGGTATTGGTTTGAAGGTGATGGAACGATGGTCACCGGATGGAAATATATTGATGGATTAAAATATTACTTTGATGGATCCGGTAAAATGCTTCAGGATGTGGATGGATTGATTGGAAAGCAGTCTTCCTATAGAATCACATTGAATCGCAGAAAATGTCAGATCATGGTATACGCAAAAAGTGAAACAGGAAAATATGATATTCCGGTAAAAACTTTTGTTTGTTCTGTTGGTTTGCCTGCAACACCGACGCCAGTAGGAACATTCCATACTTTGCAAAAAGCAGGAAGTGCAGCAACACAGGGAATTGTGGAATTGATGGGGCCTTCCTGGGGAAAATGGGGAACTATGTTTACCTGGACGGATAAATACCATATCTGGTTCCATTCTGTGGCATGCAGCTCTACAGATCCTACCTATTCACTGCCGGCGGGAGCCTATAATCAGTTAGGTATGCCTGCATCACACGGATGTGTACGGTTGAATGTGCGGGATGCAAAGTGGATTTATATGAACTGCCCACTGGGTACAGAGGTAACGGTTTCAGACAATGAAAGTACACCATTTGATAAACCCGCTTCCATTCGTATTCCAGCAGGACAAAGGTGGGATCCTACAGATCCGGCGCTTTAGTAAAGTTGAGAGCTGTTGTGCGAAAAGTGCAGCGGCTCTTTTTGCCAAAATGTAAAAAAACCAATATTTGGGTATGTATTGCTTGAAATATACCATATTTTGTAATAGAATAGAAAAAGTATCAATAGATTTGTCAGTATGAGAGGAGTAGAAGGATGAAGAGAAGAAGAAGTCTGTTATTTGGACTTGGAATTTTAACTGCCTTATCCGTGACGGTTCCCACATCAGCTGCCCAGGTGCAGAAAGAAGTGACTGGAAGCGCTGACATGGTGGAAACACAGGAAACAGAAACGGATGTAGTGAATAAAGAAAATACTCAGAATCAGGAGAGTACAGAAAACGGAACGGGAACAAAAGAGACACAGACGCAGAAAAAACCAATGTGCCAGATGAAGGATGGCGTATATCAGGTGATGGTCTGGGATGAGGAAAAAGCGGATTATGTGGAAGCAACTTCCACAGGTGTATTTGAGCTGGAGTTGGAGGGAGAGACAGGCGCACATACATATTTCCTGAAAGAAGGAAAAATCCAGTCAGGACTTCAGAAAGTAAGAGCTGAAGAATTTTTGAATAATGACGGATTGAAAGAGCCGGAAAATAAACTGAAAGAGGGGAGTTATTTCTTCTATGATAATGGAGGAAAAGAAGACGCTCCCAGATATTTGTCTCATCCGGAAAAAGAATCATGGCTCTATGATAAATCACAGGGGTGGTATTACGTTTATCCGGATGGAAGGGTAGAGCTGGAAAAGAAAAACGGCTGGCAGGAATATGAAGCCGGAAAGTGGATTTATGTGGAAGATGGTCTGGGAAATATATGGACCGGATGGGTAAAAAAAGCCGAAGATCAGTGGTGGTATTTGAAAGAAGATGGAAGCCGTTTGGCGGGAGCAGACAAACAGGGAATGCAAACAATCTCCTATGAGGGAAAGGAAATGACTTATTTCCTTGATGCAGATGGAAAGCTTCAGAAAGGATTCCAGAATGCAAACGGCAAGACCTACTACTTTGATGAAAAAACCGGAGAACTTCAGAAATATACCGGCTGGAAGAAGATTGGCGGCAAGACATACTATTTTAATAAGAACTTTCAGGTGGAGAAAACAAATGCCAATGGCTGGCAGAAAATAGAAGGAAAATGGTATTGGCTGGAAAATGGTAAGATGGCTACGGACTGGAGGCTTATCAATGGTCAATGGTATTATATGAATCCATCTACCGGCATCATGCAGACAGGATTCTTCAAAGATGGCAGCGGAAGACTTTACCATAGCAACGACAGCGGCGTTATGACAGGCGGAGGCTGGAACTTGATTAATGGAACCTGGTACTGGATGCAGGATAACGGTGTGATTTCTCAGGGATGGTTAAAGCTGGGAAATACCTGGTATTATCTGGATGAGAAGACAGGAGCTATGAAAACCGGTTGGTATCAGGTAAAAGGAAAATGGTATTATTCCGATGGAAGCGGAGCGATGCAGACCGGATGGATCATTCCCAATGGAAGAACCTGGTACTATATGACCGGAAGCGGAGCAATGGCAGAGGATTGGATTAATCTGGGAGGAACCTGGTATTATCTCACTCCGGGAAATGGAGCCATGAAGACCGGTTGGTATCAGGTAAGAGGAATCTGGTATTACTCCAACGGAAGCGGAGCGATGCAGACAGGCTGGATTCGTCCGGATGGAAGAACCTGGTACTATATGACCGGAAGCGGAGCAATGGCAGAAGGCTGGCAGAATCTGGGAGGAACTTGGTATTATCTGACACCAGGCAATGGAGCGATGCAGACAGGCTGGATTCGTCCGGATGGAAAAACCTGGTATTACTTAAGAGGCAACGGCGCCATGGCAGCTAACACCTGGGTAGATACATATTACTATGTGAACGGCAGCGGAGCGATGGTAAGTAATACCTGGGTAGGAAATTACTATGTGGGAGCCGATGGAAGATGGATTCCGAACTATGATCCGGTAGCTTACGGGGGAAAATGGGAGAAATCCGGTTCTAAATGGTATTTTAAAACCGCAGATGGAGCGTACCTGAAGAATCGCTGGCAGAAGCTCAGTGGTAAATGGTATCATTTTGACGCCAGTGGCGTAATGGCAACCGGTTGGAAATATCTTGACGGATACAAATATTATTTCAATTCCGATGGAGCTTTAGTACAGGATCTGGATAGTGTGATCGGCATTCAGCCGTCTTATGAGATTACTGTAAATCGTGCTAAATGTCAGGTTACTGTATATGCGAAGGATGGAGGCAACGGATATATCATTCCGGTGAAAACATTTGCTTGTTCCGTAGGTCTTCCGGAAACACCAACACCGACAGGAACCTTCTATACACCGTTCAGATATCGTTGGCACACTCTGATGGGACCGTCATATGGACAGTATTGTACACGAGTGGTAGGAGGAATCCTATTCCATTCTGTAGCTGGTTCTAATATGAGCAGTTATAACCTCAGTGCGGCAGAATACAATAAACTGGGACAGCCGGCTTCCCATGGTTGTATCCGTCTGACTGTAAGAGATGCAAAATG
This sequence comes from Oliverpabstia sp., assembly GCA_034114925.1. Lineage (GTDB taxonomy): Bacteria > Bacillota > Clostridia > Lachnospirales > Lachnospiraceae > Oliverpabstia. The sequence continues at coordinate 67,789 of JAXEUM010000108.1, read as the reverse complement.
GATCTACGACAACTGTAAACTGGGTACAAAAGTAACAATTTCTGATACAGCAGCTACACCGTTTGACAAACCGTCAACACCGAAGATTCCTGCAAGTCAGAACTGGGATCCGACAGATCCGAATTTATAAAATAGTGATAGTAAAGAGAGTTTGCTTATGCAGACTCTCTTTTTTTGGAAAAATCACCAAATAATGAGAGAAAATGGTCTGCCACTTTAAAAATAAAGGAAATTGTGATATACTTTATCGGATAGAATAAAAACGTGTAAAAGAAGTGGATATTTTCCACTTTGGTAAGTGAATATATTTGTGGGATAATGTGATGATCTATAAAATAAAAAATCCAAAGAAAAGAATCAGGATTTCATTACTGTTACTCTATGATATCCTGGCAGTTTTGGCGGCAGAATATCTGGCCTTATTGATTCGATATGAATTTCATCCTCAATATATCAAGCAGGTGTACATCGATTCTCTGCTTCGATATACGGTAATCAATGTTATAGTGACTTTACTGATTTTCGCCTTTTTTTCTCTGTATGAGAGTTTGTGGAGATATGCCAGTGTCACAGAATTGTTGAATCTGACGATGGCATGTCTGGTATCGTCCTGTCTCCAACTGGTAGGAACATATATGTTGGAGTATCGGATGCCCCGATCTTATTATATTTTATATTTTTTGTTGTTACTGCCTATGATGATCGCGGGAAGATTTTCCTATCGGTTACTGCGAATTTTAAAGCAGAGAATCCATGTGACCGGATTGGAAGCGCCGGTAGTTACCATGGTGATTGGGGCGGGAGATGCAGGACTGGCAATTATAAAGGAATTACAAAGCAGCGCGCATCTGAATAATAAAGTTGTCTGTGTGATTGACGACAGTAGAGTGAAAAAGGGCAGCCGTATTCAGGGAATCCCCATTGTGGGAGGAAGAGAGAAAATTCTCTGGGCAGTGAAAAAATATAAAGTGGAGGAGATTATATTTGCCATTCCCACAATCTCCAGGGAAGAAAAAAGTAATATACTGAATATATGTAAAGAATCCGGTTGTAAACTGAGGACTCTTCCGGGAATATATCAGTTGATCAATGAAGAAGTAAGTATAGCAAAACTTAGAGAAGTGAATATTGATGATCTTCTGGGAAGAGAGCCGATTCGCACAGACATAGAATCCATACTGGGATATGTGAAGGATAAAGTGGTTCTGGTAACGGGTGGCGGCGGCTCCATCGGAAGTGAGTTGTGTCGGCAGATCGCTGGACATGAGCCGAAACAATTGGTGATTCTGGATATTTATGAAAACTCAGCTTATGATATTCAACAGGAACTGCGGAGAAAATATCCGAAACTGAATCTGAAGGTTTTGATTGGTTCGGTGCGAAATACTCACCGGGTAGGACAGATATTCCGGGAATATCAGCCGGATATCGTGTACCATGCGGCAGCACATAAACATGTGCCTTTAATGGAAGACAGTCCTAATGAGGCCATAAAAAATAATGTATTTGGCACCTTGAATGTAGCCAGAGCAGCAGATATTTATAAAAGTGAAAGATTCATTCTGATTTCCACAGATAAAGCGGTAAACCCTACCAATATTATGGGGGCGTCCAAGCGGCTGTGCGAAATGATCATTCAGGGAATGAATCGGGAGTCGGATACAGAATTTGTGGCAGTACGATTTGGAAATGTACTGGGCAGCAATGGCAGTGTAATCCCCCTGTTTGAAAAACAAATCTTGGCAGGAGGACCGGTGACAGTCACAGATAAGAATGTAATCCGCTACTTTATGACCATTCCAGAAGCAGTTTCTCTTGTGCTTCAGGCGGGAGCATTTGCAAAAGGTGGAGAAATTTTTGTACTGGATATGGGAGAACCGGTAAAAATTGACGATCTGGCAAGAAACTTAATCAAACTTTCCGGATACAAGCCAGACGAAGATATCAAAGTTGTTTACACCGGACTTCGCCCCGGGGAAAAACTATACGAAGAACTTCTGATGAACGAAGAAGGACTGCAAAAAACCCTACATGAGAGAATCTTTATAGGAAAGCCTATTGACTTTGATACAGCGGCGTTTTGGAAACAATTGGCAGAGCTAAAGCGAAAGGCTTATGAGGACGGAGATGGAATACGGGAGGATGTAAAAGCGATGGTACCTACGTATCGGCAGGGGTGAGGTTGATTAGGGAGAATGGAAAGGTGGAGAGAGTGCTTTGGTTTTATATCATGCCAGCAAGGAAATTGTAGAATATCCTGAAGTAAGGAAAATGAAATATACAAAAGACTTTTCATGGGGATTCTATTGTACTAAAAAGTTGGATCAGGCTGTTCGGTGGGCAAACCGAGGCGAGGGAGAACCAATTATAAATATTTATCAATATGAACCGGATGCTTCCTTGCGTGTATTACATTTTGAAACAATGACGGATGAATGGTTAGATTTTATTGCCAGATGTCGTAGTGGAAAAACCCATAGATACGATATTGTGGAAGGACCTATGGCAAACGATACGATTTGGAATTATGTAAATGATTTTATAACGGAAAAGATTACCAGAAAACAGTTTTGGGCTTTGGCTGAGTTTAAGTACCCCACACATCAGATCAGTTTTCATACATTGGCAGCTTTAGATTGTTTAAAATTTCAAGGGAGTGAAGTGATTTATGACAGCGAAAGAGCAAAATGATTTCTTTTATGTGTGTTCTCTGATTGAATATGTAGCCAGAATCACCAAAAACAGACGGAGCGTTGTGGTGGAAAAGTTGGGAGAAAAAGGAATCCGAAAACAACTGCATGACGCAGAAGTGAATCACTGCTTGACCTTTGAACAGGTAGGCGATGAAATTATTGAGTGGTATCAGATACCGGAGGGGAATTTTGATACGATCACGAATTGTAAGTATACAATTCCGGGATTCATGGATATTGGGCGGCTATATGCGATCATGATAGAACACTGTGCGAAAGAGGGAAAAGAAGTCGAAGAATTGATGAAAATATTTACATCTTTTATCAGTGATGAGATATCAGAATTTCGGACAGGATTGTACTATGTAAACCCGGATTATCTGGAAAAATCATATCAGGAAGGGTATTTGTTGGAGTGAAAGAAATCAAAAATGGAGTTACAAAACGTTAAGTACTTTCAGGAAGATACGGAGAAGATATGAAAAAGATTTTGCAAAAATTGGATAAAAGTGTGATAATGATTTTAAGGACAATTTTATATGTGTTATTAATGGCAGTTTTTTTTGTGGTAATGTCTGTAGAAAATAAACCTCTTCTTATTGTGTCACGAACTATGGGTATTACTCTTTTGACATTTACTTTTGTGGGAATGCTGTTTTTAAAGATTTATGGTGGGTATGATATTGGAAGGAAAAAGAGTAAACCCATTATATATTCTCTTCTTTTGGCAGTAATATTTACAGATTGTGTGACTTATATAGAAGTTATGATTATGAATACTATTACACCGGATATTAATGCGTTTCGAATCACAAGTTTGGAGTGGCTGGTTGTTACAATGGTCGTTCAAATTATAGTGATTATTGTGTTTACTTATGGTGGCAATGCATTTTATTTCTATCTGCATGATCCGGAATCTTGTTGTATTATAGCATCTTCAAAAGAAGGAATCCGGAGAGTGGTAAGAGGCATTAAGAAATATAAAAAGCAGTATAAGATAGAATATATTGTACATTATCATAAGAAAGATCTGAAAAAATATATTGACCAGGTACAGGCAGTATTTATTTGCGAAGTTCCTAGTGCGGAGCGAGAAGAAATCATTAATTATTGTTATGAAACAAGGAAAAATATTTATTTTACTCCTGAGATTGCAGATGTAGTGGAAAGTAATGCTGAAAATTATCTGTTAGACGATATCAGTGTATTTAACTATAATGTGAAATCTCTGTCCCTGGAGCAGAGATTTGTAAAAAGATTGATGGACTTGACACTTGCGTTTGTAATGGCGTTGGTTTCTTCACCTATATGGATTGTGAGCGCTATTTCTATAAAAATGTACGATCATGGTTCGATTTTATTCAAACAGAAAAGAGCTACACTAAATGGAAGAATATTTGATGTATATAAGTTTCGAACAATGAAAGAAAATGTGGAAAATCGTTCTGTAACTAAGGATGATGACAGAATAACTCCACCAGGAAAAATACTTAGAAAAATTCGGATGGATGAGTTGCCACAATTATTGAACATTATCAAAGGAGATATGAGTTTTGTGGGTCCCAGACCGGAAATGTTGGAAAATGTAAGCGCCTATACGGATGAACTTCCAGAGTTTAAATATCGTTTAAGAGTGAAAGCAGGACTTACCGGGTATGCCCAGATTGCAGGGAAATATAATACAAGCCCTAAAGATAAATTAATGATGGATCTGTTATATATTGAAAAATATTCTGTATGGAAAGATATTCAGTTGCTTTTCCAGACGGCCATTGTATTTTTAAAAGCTGACAGTACAGAGGCATTTGATACAGAGTTAGATATGGAATTTGATGATTTTGACGAAGAATGAAAGGATAAGTAATTCTATGAAAAAGTATGATTATGTTATTGTAGGAAGTGGACTATTTGCAGGGACATTTGCATATATGGCAACACAGAAAGGCAAGAAATGTCTTGTGATTGAAAAAAGAAATGAAATTGGTGGGAATTTGTATTGTGAAGATGTAGAAGGGATTCATGTGCACAAATATGGCGCTCATATTTTCCACACCAGTGATAAGAAAGTATGGGATTTTGTAAATTCATTAGTGGAATTTAATCGCTATACGAATTCTCCAGTAGCAAATTACCATGGAGAGATGTATAATATGCCATTTAATATGAATACATTCAATAAAATGTGGGGATGCAGAACCCCGGAGGAAGCAAAAAGAATCATTGAAGAGCAAAAAGCTGTAGTCACAGGAGAGCCTAAGAATCTGGAAGAGCAAGCCATTTCTTTGGTAGGAACCGATATTTACACGAAACTGATCAAAGGTTACACGGAAAAGCAATGGGGAAGAGATTGCAAAGATTTACCAGCTTTTATTATTAAGAGACTTCCAGTTCGTTATACTTACGATAATAATTATTTTAATGATCGGTATCAGGGAATTCCCATTGGCGGTTACAATGTCTTGATCCAGGCATTATTTGAGAACTGCGATATAGAAACGGGAGTAGACTTTAATAAGAACAAAGAGAAGTACATGGAAATGGGAGAAAAGATTCTGTATACGGGAACTTTGGATTCTTACTATGATTTCTGTTATGGTAAACTGGAATATAGAAGTTTACGTTTTGAATCGGAAATATTGGACGAAGAAAATCATCAGGGAGTAGCAGTTGTGAATTATACAGATAGAGAAACTCCTTATACCAGAATTATTGAACATAAACATTTTGAATATGGAACACAGGAAAAGACGGTAATTACCCGGGAGTACCCAGCAGAATGGGAAGAGGGAATGGAACCGTATTATCCAGTGAATGATGAAAAAAATCAGGGATTATTCGAAAAATATAAGGAATTGGCAGAGAAAGAAGAAAGAATGATTTTCGGTGGTCGATTGGCAGAATATAAATATTATGATATGGATAAAGTAATTGCTTCGGCATTTGAATTGGCAGAGAAAGAATTAGTATAGGAGAAAAAGAATGTCAGATATTAAAGTAAGTATTATTATGCCTGTATATAAAGTGGAAGAATATGTAGGAAAAGCAATTGAAAGCATTCAGGCGCAGACGTTAAAAGAATGGGAATTTCTTATTGTAGATGATGGAACACCGGATAGAAGCGGTGAAATCTGTGATGAATATGCAAAAAATGATGACAGAATCAAGGTATTTCATAAAGAGAACGGTGGAGCTCCTAGCGCAAGAAACATGGCTATAGAAATGGCTAAAGGGGAGTATATGTATTTCCTGGATTCTGATGACTGGGCAGAACCTACCATGTTGGAAGATATGTACAATCTGGCAAAGAAAAATAATTCACAGCTTGTGGTAGCGGGTTTTTATATTGATACTTATTACGAAAAAGATAAATATGTTACAGATGACTATGTGGTGGGGGATGCAGTATATCCAACAAAAGAAGAATTCCGCAGAAATGCATATAAACTTTTTGATAAAAATCTTTTGTATACACCATGGAATAAACTGTACGAATCAAAATATATTATGGAAAATAATCTTCGTTTTCCAACTACGTTTTGGGATGATTTTCCATTTAATGTGAGTATTGTAAGAAATGTGGAACGTGTTACCGTTACTTCGAAACAGTATTATCATTTTCTGAGAGCAAGAACAGAGTCTGAAACAACAGCATACCGTCCGGGAATGTATGAAAAACGTGAGGAAGAGCATGGATGGATGGTTAATCTGTATAAGGAATGGAATGTAATGGATTCTGCCAGTATGGAGATGATAGCGAGAAGATATGTGGAACGGTTTATCGGGTGCGTGGAAAATATTACAAATCCAAAATGTGTAATGACAGCGGGAGAGAAACGTCAGGAAATCAAGAAAATGCTTAGAAATCCAAGATTAAAGCAGATGTTGAAACTGGCAAAGCCGAGATCCGGATATATGAAAATCATGGTGTTGCCATTAAAGTGGAATAGTACGCTGTTGACATATTGGGAGGCGAAGACGATAACATTTGTGAAAACGAAGAATACGAAGTTGTTTACGAAATTGAAAGTGAGAAGATGATGGAAAAGAAACCATTAATTAGTATTGTAATGCCGGTATACAATGCTGAAAAATATTTGGATGAAATTTTTGAAGATGTTATTCAACAAACATATGCTAATTGGGAATTAATAGTGGTTGATGATAATTCAAATGATTCTAGTAGGGAAATTTGTGAAGAATTTGCTAAAATGGATACTAGGATTAAAGTAATTCATTTAGAGAAGAACGGTGGAGCAGGAAATGCCAGAAATGTAGGTATGTCCAGAGCTAGGGGAGAATATTTAACATTTATAGATGCAGATGATAAAATAGAGCAGGATTTATATGAAAGTGTTGTTGGAAAAATTTGTGAGTATTCAGTTGATGTTGTTGTATGGGGACTTGTTGAAGAGTATTACAACAAAAAAGACAAAATAGTATCAAAAAACACATTGGTTTTTCCAGAAAAATTGTGCCGAAATACAAAAGAAGTACAAAAAGCAGTTCCATTATTAGAAGAGAAAACATTACTTGGATATCAATGGAATAAAGTTTATCGAACGAAAATTATTAAAGAAAATAATATACAATTTAGACAATCTGTTTTATATGAAGACTATTTTTTCAATATGGATATAATGCAGTACGTGGAAAATATGTATATTATGGATCAGGCATTGTATTATTATCGGAAACGATTTAACGATAGCATAACAACAAAATATATTCCTGAATACTATGAACTTAGTCGTGAACGAGTGAAAAGAATGGACGAATTTTGCAGTCAAAACAATTTGGAACAGAAAAATATACTAAGAACGCTTTATTTAAGATATATTTTGTCTGCTTTAATGCGAAATAATGATAAATGCTCAAAAATGAGCAATATTCAACAAAAGAAATGGATTCAGAGAGTGAAAGAGGATTTTTTATATCAAAAATTATGTTTAGAAGGGAAAGTAGATAGCCTCTTGTTGAAAGAGTTACAAATATTAATTAATAGAGAACAATATGGTATGTGTGTAGTGGCTGGAAAGATGGTGTATTTAGTAAAGAATTATGTTCCGTTATTTTTTGCAATAATAAAACGGAAAAAATAGGGAGTTTGGTTGAAATGGAAAGAATATTAGTTTATGGAATGACAGATAATCCAGGTGGTATAGAAACATATTTGCTAAATTTGTTAAAAAAGTCAGATAAAAAGAATATTATTTTTGATTTTGTTACTGACTTTCCAGATATTGCATATAGAGATGAAATATTGGGATATGGTTCTAGAATTTATTATATTCCAGCAAAAGGAAAGAAATTATTTCAACACTGGAAGAGTTTGATGGAAATATTAAAAAAGCATAAAGAGTATCAAAAAGTATATGCAAATATATTGGACGCAGGTGCGATATTTACTATGGTTATTCCATGGCTATTTAGAAGAAAAATTATTATACACAGCCATAATGGTAATACGGAAAAAATATGGTTGCATAGATTATGTAGACCATTTTTAAATATGATATGTGACAAATATGTAGCGTGCTCGAAAATTGCAGCAGAGTATATGTTTGGAAAAAGAAAAGGAAAAGATGCTTTGATTATTCCGAATGCAATTAGTATTGAGAAATATAGATTTGATGCGGAAAAGAGAGAACTTACAAGAAAGCAACTAGGGATAAGTGATAAATTTGTAGTGTGTCATATAGGAAGAATTTCAATGCAAAAAAATCCGTTTTTTCTTTTAGATATTTTTAAATCTATATTAGAAAAGAAAAAAGAAGCAGTTTTACTTTATATAGGAAAAGGCGAGTTGGAAGATGATATTTTTCAATATGCTAAGGAATTAGGAATTATAGATCAGGTGTTATTTCTTGGAATTCGTAGAGATATTCCCCAATTACTTTGTGCTGCTGATGTTTTATTGTTACCCTCGTTATATGAAGGATTACCGATTGTTGGATTAGAGGCACAAGCTGCTTCATTACCATGTGTTTTTTCTGATACCATAACAGAAGAAATTAATATAACAGGTAATATGAAGTTTTGTAGTTTGAATTCTACAGCAGAAATCTGGGCAAACGAAACACTAGAATATATGAATAGAAATAGGGATTCTAATATAGAGATGTTGATAAAAAAAGGCTATAGTTTGGAGGAGGGTTCTAAAACATATAAACAATTAATTGAATATTTGAGTGACTAAATATAAAATTTTAGGAGAATAAATTACTAAGGACAATATAGGTATATATGCTAAGAAAAATTTGTATTTTAGTTAAATAGTAGTAGAGATACTATTGAATTTTAAAAGGAGAAATAATTAAATGCAAAATACAATCAAAAAGAATTTAGAATTAATATTTAAAGTATGGTTTTTGGTGTATACAATGTTATCTGTATGTAATGTAGTATATGGAAAACCTGTTATTTCTGTAGTCATGTGGCCTATGATGCTTTTGGGAGGAGTATTATTTCTGAAACGTTTATGTCATTTTAGAGACTATCAGCAGATGCCAGGAATCATAGTTATTATATTGTTTACTGGGAGTTTTGTGTTATCTTTATTGATGAATATTCAATATGCTTTCAAAGAAAATTTTATTACATTGATTTTATGGTGTTTTTACTTTTATATTTTATATACACGAAATTATAAAGATACTGTAGTAGATTTAAAAAAAGAATTTGAACTATTAGGGTGTTTGTATGTAATATATGCAAGTATAGGTTTTTTGATTAGTTTTATTATGATGTATATTGGTTATGAAGATGTTTATATAAATGAGGTGGGATATGAGGTGGCATCAGGATTTATTTGGGGGAGATTATGGGGAATATTTATAGATCCTAATTCTGCAGCAGTTATGGCAACGGTGACGATTTGTTTTTTAATATATTTTATCGAAAAATATAAGAATAAAGTTTTACGTTGTATATTGAGTGGAGATATACTTTTGTGTATAGGATATATTGCTTTTTCTGATTCTAGAACTGGAAGAGTGTGCTTGGGAGTTTTAGCTTTTTTATTTTTTGCGATGAAAATACTATATTTAAATCAAAAGAGTAATTTGAAAAAAAAGATTGCATTTGTTATGGTGGCCTTAGTAATAGGTATTAGTGTTTTTTTTGTACCAAAATGTATTAGTGATTTATATAATACAATTCAACTTAACGTAAAAAATGAAATCAATAGAGAAACAGATGATATAGAAGAAAAAATAATACAACGAGGTTATGATCTTGAAAATGATATTAGCAATAGAAGATTTGAAATTTGGAAAAGTGGCATAGAAATATTTGAAGATAGTCCAATTTGGGGAGTTTCATTTGGAGCAATGCGGGAATATGCAGAAGAAAATTTATCAGAAACATATATAGTAAATAATGATTATAAAGATTTTAATACGTTAGACAATGAGTACTTAAATGTATTGGTGAGTCAAGGGATTTTAGGAATGATTCCGCTAGTAGCCTTTATTAGTATCATACTCATACTTATTTTTAAATATATCATGGTATTAAGTGTAACTGAATTTAGAATTGCACTTTCATGTTTTGGGGTTGTGGTATCTATCGCTGTTAGTGCTATGTTTCGTGCAGCAATGTTTTATCATAGTTCACCTAATGCAAATATTTTTTGGAGTATGTTAGGAATATTAGTAATATTTCTTAAAATTAAGGAAAATCAAAGAATGGAAAATAAAAACTGTGATAAATTAATAGAACGTAGATAAAAGAATATCAAAAGGGGTAAAGGTAAATGAATAATAAAATAGATATAGTACTTCCGTGGGTTGATGGAAATGATTTAGAGTGGTTAAAAGAAAAAGAAAAGTATACCGCTGACTTTGAAGGTGACAAAAGAGTTAATCGCTTTCGAGACTGGGATAACCTTCAATATCTGTTTAGGGGAATTGAGAAATTTTTACCATGGATAAGAAAGGTTCATTTTGTAACTTGGGGACATATTCCAGAATGGATGAATATTGAATGTGAAAAGTTGAATGTGGTATGTCACAAGGATTATATACCAATGGAATTTTTACCTGTTTTTAGTGCTAATCCCATTGAAATGAATATACATCGAATAAAAGAACTTTCAGAACAATTTATTTATATGAATGACGATATGTTTTTTTTGAACGGCCTGGAAGAAAAAGATTTTTTTATTGAAGGATTGCCGTGTGATAGTGCGCTGGAAAGTATACATCAGTTTAAAAAAGAAGGTATTGATCACATAGTAGCAAATGATTTGGAGATATTAAATGCTCATTTTAATAAAAGAGAAAGTGTAAAAAAATATAAAAACAAATATTATACACTAAAATATGGAAAGGGGATGTTAAAAAATCTTTATTTAATGCCGTTTGGTCATTTTACAGGATTTGAGAATCCACATATGCCTGTTCCATATTTAAAAAGTGTTTTAGAAGAAATTTGGGAAAAAGAACCACAGATATTAGAACAGACAAGTAAAAACAAATTTCGTTCATTAACGGATGTAAATCAGTGGTTGATTCGGTATTGGCAATTTGCATCAGGAAGATTTGTACCATCTAAATTAATGAATACTCATTTTTTCTCTATTGGTAAAGATGATATAATGATACAAGAAGCAATAAAATTGCAAAAGTATGATATGGTGTGTTTGAGTGATGATGACGAGAGAATTAATTTTGAGGAAGAAAAAAATTTCATAAAAGATTGTTTTGAAAAAATTCTTCCAGAAAAATCAAAATTTGAAAAATAGAAAAAATCAAGTTTTTAGAAAAGGAATTATCTAATTAAATGGGATATAAAATGAAAAATAGAACAAATGTTTTTTTTGTAAATACACTTATGTTATATATATTGACATTTTCTAATTATTTATTTAGCTTTATTACAGTACCATACCAGACAAGAATTTTTGGTGCAGAAATATATGGGAATTTGGGATTTGCTACAGCGACAATGATTTATTTTCAACTTGTTTTGGATTTTGGATTTTTACTTTCTGCCACAGAAGAAGTTGCGAGAAATAGAGAAAATAAAAAAGAATTATCGAAAATAGTTGAAAAAGTTTGGATATGCAAAACAGTTTTAATTGCTATTTCGGCAATAGCTTTATTTGGTATGTGCATGTTTATAGAACGTTTCAGAAATGATTGGTTATTATTTGCTTTATATTTTATTTCAATTGCAATTAATTCATATATACCAGACTTTTTGTATCGTGGCTTAGAAAAAATGAAAGCTATAACAATAAGAACAGTACTAATTAAGTTCTTTTTTACAATCATGATTTTTATTTTCCTCAAAGATAGAAATCAATATTACTTAGTGCCCATTTTAAATATATTAGGAAATATGGTGGCTTTAATAGGTGTTTTGTGGCATTTGAAAACCAAAATAGGAATAAAGCCGGTAAAGATTACAGTAAAAGAAACTAAAAGAGCATTTAAAGAGTCTAGTGTGTTTTTTTATTCTAGAATAGCTTCAACAGTGTATAGTACAACAAACATGTTTGTTCTAGGAATTTTATATGGAGAATCATCTAAAACAGTTGGGTTATATTCATCAGCAGATAAATTGATTTCAACAGGAAAACAGGGGATCACACCTATCACAGATAGTTTATATCCATATATGGTTCGCAATAAGGACTTTAAACTTGTAAAAAAAATTTTATTGATAGGAATGCCAATATTAACTATAGGTTGTATAGGGGTAGCAATATTTGCGGAACCTATTTGTATTTTATTATTTGGTAAAGAATTTGCATCAGCAGCAATCTATTTAAGATTATTAGCAGTTACAGTATGGTGTGCATTTCCAGGAATGATATTTGGTTTTCCTGTATTATCGCCTATGGGACTTACAAAATGGGCTAATATTTCTAATATATTTGGTGCGATAATTCAAATTTTATTATTATGTAGTTTATATTTTATGAAAAATTTAAATGCGGTATCTATTTGTATTGCAACTGGTATTACTGAAATTTCAACTATGTGTTTTCGGGTTTTTGTTGTTTTAGTGAATAGGAAGAAATTAAAAAGGTGATATTCTAGAGTTATAGTATTTATTCTGAATGTTATGGCTTTAAAGAACAATTTATAAAGTATGAGATGGTATGAATGAAAGGCAGGAAAGAAATTAAAGTACGAATGAAACGACTAAAAAGAATATAACGAATGGTAAAATTTTTAGTAGTATCATGGCTTTTTTATGTATATATTGAATCAACAAAATTTTATTTGAAGAGAATATCAGATTTTCTATCAGTGTTATCGCAGTATTCTGTTGGATAGTATGTTATAAAATATTTTTTTGTTTGAGGAAAAGAGAAATTTATCAAATCAATTATTTTGTGCTTTCATCGGCGGAATATTTAGCACATTAGTTGTTGGTGGAGGTGCCAGAATTTTTGGAATGTTTGGCCAATGGCGACATCTGCTGAGTTATTGGTGAATAATTAGAAATTGCAAAAGAGTTTGGAAGAGATATTCTCAAATTCCAAGGGTAATTATTATATGGTTAATAAAAAGTTTGATGTAGAAACAACAGCATAGGTGAACATCGCACTTATGCTGTTGATATATTTCAAGATGTTTTTTTAAATGTCCATAATTGTTCGTCAGAATTAGTGAAAGAGTCAAGATAGAATTTACTATTTTTATTATTAAGAACAGTTCCATATTTTGTAAAAATTACTGTCTTACCATCGCCGGTATCAAAGAATTGGAATTTTTGTGAAAATTGACCATGCCCAGGATACTGTGTAAGTATGGAGGAATCTGTGTTATGTTCCGTTAAATCCATATATAATTTAGAGTGTTTATTTTGAATAGAATACCATCCATCTCTTTCCAGTTTTATGACAAATTTTTGTGAATTTTTACCGGTGTATTTAGTGAGTATAATTTTTTTTTCGGTGATTTTTGATGAGTTTTCTATTTCCATACAGTAGTTATTTGAACTTTGAATAATATAGGTTCCATCCTTAAACGTTGTAGGAAGTAAGGTAGGCGTATATTCTACCAGTTTCCACTTTTGTGCAGAACTTCCGTTAAAAGAAAATAATTGTATGTTATTTCCAGGAACAGCATCACTGTTACATAGGTCAATATAAGTTCCTAGCTTGTTTTTAATATAGACACATTGATCAGATGACTGATAAAATTTGAATGCTTGTGCATCATTACAATTATCAACACATTGCTGTAGGTTTGTACCCGGATCTGGATTGGCACCAGCAACATCAAGATTACATTGGGAATTAAGATTTCGGATAATATACCATCCATCTGATTTCTGTAAAATAGCATAGACTTGAGAAGCGGCATCAGATAAGGTATTTAGCTGAATATTAGCGCCAGAATCCTTGGAGGAGGCTGTTACATCAATACATTTTGTAGGATCGTTTCCAGATAAAATATAATAGAAACCATCTTCAATTTGGATTTCAGATTCAGGTTCCGTGATTTCGCTCCCATAGATTACCTTACAAGGGAAAAATGAGAAAGCTATCAGTAGCATACTTAGAATATATTTTTTCATAATTTTTGAACTCCTTATAACTAAGAATAGAATCAATACTATTTTAATATATCATGTTATTGACAGAATGAAAATAGAGTTTTTTGAAAACTTGCTTGAAATAGAGAATGGTATTGTTTAAAATACAGATAGAATAAAATATGAGGTTTAATGTAAGATGATAATTGGATCAGGTGTTGTATTATTGTTAATGATAATAGGGATTCCCTATGTTTTGGGAACAGCTTTTTTTCAGATGTTACACATGAAAGCTACTGTAAAAATGGGATATGTGTTTGGATGGCTTGTGATGTTGGCTTTTTTTGAAGTTGTGACGGTACCATTAGCCTTTGCAGAGAAATCCCTAACAGAAGTTACCTGGATTTACACAGTAATTATTATGAGTTTATGTATCTTGTATTTGGGAAGCTGTATTTGGAAAAAGAAAAAAATCTGGCAATTTAGCATGAATATTTCTGATATTAATATCTATGCTGTTTTGGCAATTATTATTTTTTTATTGCAAATAGTAGTTGCTATATTTTTTGTACATATGGATGCGGATGATGCGTATTATATTGGTACTGCAAACACCAGTTTGTCTACAGATACGTTGTTTTTAGTCGAACCGGATACAGGATATCCCAGCTATGCCGTGAATACTCGGTATGCATTTTCAGCGATTATGGTATTTTGGGCTTATTTGAGTAAAATAACCGGTATTCATCCATTGATTATTGCCCATACCATTATACCGATTGTGTTTATTTCTATTTCCTATATTTTGTGGTGGGAAGTGGGAAAATGTCTTTTAAAAGGTAATAAAAAGAGATGGATATTTTTTTTGTTGCTTAACGTGATAAATGTATTTGGCAACACATCTGTATATACACAATCCTCTTTTTTGCTATTTAGAATTTGGCAGGGAAAAGCTCTTTTACCCAA
This sequence comes from Oliverpabstia sp., assembly GCA_034114925.1. Classification (GTDB taxonomy): domain Bacteria; phylum Bacillota; class Clostridia; order Lachnospirales; family Lachnospiraceae; genus Oliverpabstia. Next base: position 52,637 of record JAXEUM010000108.1, on the reverse strand, counting down.
TATTATATTACCCTCTTTTTTGTATTTCTTTTTAATGTTATTTGGAAATAAATCTTTAAACAGACAGTGGTTCACCATTTTTGTAACAGTACTTGCAGCATGTTGTTGTTCCTCAATGGCTGTACCGTTAGGCGCTATGGTTGTTGGTACAGGAACATGTATTTTGGTTTTGACCAAACGGGACTGGAAAATATTTTTGTATGGATTCATGTGTTGTATTCCGTGTCTGGTCATTGGAATATGTTACTTAGTTATGTAAGAGCAGGAAGGAAATAAAGTATGATACAAGAAGGTTGGGCAATTGTAAAACAAGCAGCGGAATGGTATTTTTCAAACGGGTATTTTTTCTATTTATTCCTTTTTTCGATAGCAATGTGTTTCTTTTTCAGGGGAAAAAAAGCCAAATTTGTGGCGTGGTATGTGATTATATATAGCATAGTGGTATTAAATCCTGTTTCAGCCAGTGTATTAACAAAGTTGGGATTAGACGGAGTATACTGGCGCAGTTTTTGGTTGTTGCCAATAGGAAGTTTGATTGCCTATGTATTTGTTAAAATTATATTTTTAGCCAATAAGAAAATAATCAGAGGATTATTAGTTGTTTGTTCAGTAGTTGTTATTGCGCGATGTGGAAAATTTATCTATACAGCAGATAATTTCCAGTTAGCAGAAAATCTATATAAAATACCTGATGAAGTTATAGAGGTAAGCGAATGTCTGGAACCGGGAAATGCGGTGCTTGCTCCTTCAAGTCTGATATATTGGTTAAGGACATATAATGCGGATATATACTTGCCGATAGGAAGACAGGAATATACCTTTGGAGGAACTACAGAACGAAATACATTGGTTTCAAGTTTGGCAGATTCTTCAGTAACAGATGTAAAATATATTACAGATGGGGCAACACAATGGAGATGTCGTTACATTATAGTGGAGAATAATCGTCAATTTGAAGGAGAATGGGATCAGTATGGATATACATTCAAAGCGGAAGCGGGGAAATATCAGATTTATGAAAAAATATAAATAATATATAAAACCTTCGAATACAGGTGACAAATGCAAACCATAAGTGTATAATCAAGACAAAGCATTATATTTCAGATAACCATCACATCTTAACAAATATCATTTCTGGTATCCCATCTGAGAATCTCAATGCTTTTTAACCACATTGTAAGAGCAGAGAGATTCCCGGATGAGATAATCCAGAATTGAAAGGGAGTCTCCTACAGCAGTCATGTCAAAGGAGGCACATCTATGAAGAAATCAACTAATCTGTTACCCGCTAACCGTTGCTTCAAATCCTAGTTATTTGTGATGTTGTTTGAGGATAAGAAAAAGTTACTGGAATTGTATAATGCAGTGACTGGAAAAGATTATCAAAATCCGGAAGAACTTACTATCTTTACGATTTTTGATGTATATATCGGATATCTACTCAGAGATTACCCAGGAAGAGAATCTGTATGGAACTCGCCTGGTTCATTTCCCAACGCCTCAGTTTGTAATATTGTATAACGGGGAACAGGAACAGCCGGAGAGAAAGATATTGAGATTGTCAGATGCTTATATGATAAAAGAAGAGGAAGTTTCTTTGGAAGTAAAAGTGGTAATGCTGAATATCAACAAAGGCTATAATGAAACCTTGTTAAATGCCTGTGAAACCCTGAAAGAATATGCAGAATATGTATCCCTGGTGAGAAAAAATGCGAAAGAAATGGAATTGGAAGAAGCGGTGGAACAGGCGATCATTGAATGTATTCGGGAAGGAATCCTTTCAGAATTTTTAAAGAAAAATCGTGCGGAGGCGAAGAGCGTGAGTATATATGAATATGATATGGAAAAACATATGCGGATGGAAAGAGCAGAAGCCCGTGAAGAAGGAATTAAAGAAGGAATAGAAAAAGGAATAGAAAAAGGAATCAAAGAGGGAAGAGATACTCTTTTAATGAAGATAATCCAGACGAAGTTAGGAAAAGGAAAGTCAATTTCCCAGATAGCGGAAGCGTTGGAAGTTACAGAAGAAGAAATAGCAAATTTAATGAGTAAAGAAAGGTAACCGTATCATGAAAAATCATTATCTGCCTAAACGATGTTTTGACGTTGTGGTATCTGCTTTTGCACTGGGACTGTTATCACCCATATTTTTGGTGATTTGTCTGTGGATTAAATTAGATTCTCCGGGGCCCATTTTTTTTAAACAGAGAAGAGTAGGAATCTATAAAAGTTATTTTGATATCTTAAAGTTTCGTACTATGCGTACCGATACGCCTAAGGATATGCCAACTCATCTTTTGAAAAATCCGGAGCAGTATATTACAAGATCCGGCGGTTTTCTGAGAAAAACCAGTCTGGATGAGCTTCCTCAATTGATTAATATTTTAAAAGGAGATATGAGTATCGTAGGTCCCCGTCCGGCTCTCTGGAATCAATATGATTTGCTGGCAGAAAGGGATCGGTATGGAGCCAATGACGTTTTGCCGGGACTTACCGGCTGGGCGCAGATTCATGGAAGAGATACAATCTCCATTGAAGAAAAGGCAAAACTGGATGGCTATTATGTGAAACATCAGAGCTTTTGGCTGGATATAAAGTGTATTTTTTTAACAGGCATTTCTGTACTGAAGCATGAGGGGGTTCAGGAAGGGGGACCGGACAACTGCAAATCAGAAGAAATGACAGAAAAAGTGCATGAGACAAACATAGAGGAATTGTCTTTAGTTTCCGTGATTGTGGCTACATATCATCGAGAAAGGGAATTGAAGAGAGCTTTGGCCAGTCTTGTAAAGCAGACGTACCCTCACATGGAAGTGATTCTTGTGGATGATAACGCAGAGGTTTCCTGGAATCTTAAAGTAGAGAAAGTTGTGGAACGGTGGAAGAGTAAAACGAATATTCCGTTGCACTACATACAGAATAAGGAAAATTGCGGTTCTGCCGAGAGTAGAAATCGAGGAATTTGTGCGGCAAAGGGAAAGTATGTAACTTTTTTAGATGATGATGATAAATATACTCCAGAGAAGATTTCTCGTCAGGTTTCTCATATGGAGAAGTGGGGAGTCGATTTTTCTATTACAGATCTGGCTTTGTACAATGAAAATGGAAAATTAGAGGAAAAGCGAGTTCGATATTTTCTGGATCCAGATGAAACATATACGAGAGAAGAGTTGTTGGAATATCATTTGTTATATCATCTGACGGGGACAGATACTCTGATGTTCAGAACAGATTATCTGGAGAAAATTGGTGGTTTCCCTCCTATTGATGTGGGGGATGAGTTTTATCTTATGGAAGCGGCCATTCTTGGCGGAGGAAAATTCTCTTATATCCCCTGTTGTGAGGTGAAAGCAATGGTTCATCGGGAGACGGAGGGACTTTCTAGCAGAGAAAGTAAGATACAGGGAGAAAATGCATTGTATGAATTTAAAAAGGCATTTTTTCCTCAATTAAGAAGATCTGTGATAAGAAGAATTCGTATGCGTCATTATCTTGTGCTGGCATATGCTCATTTAAGGAGTAAAGATTATATATCTTTTCTGAAAGAAGGGATAGTATCATTCTTGTCAGCTCCCGTAGCCTGTATCATTTTTGTATTAAAAAGGTAGATATTTATGTGGAATAAAATTGTTAATTTGATAAAAACAATGGTGGCGCGCCTGACATTCCGGGGAGAACCTTCTCCGGAATGTTGGGTATTTTCATCTGTACACAATAATACATTCAATTATAATTCCAGTTATCTGTTTCTTTATGTAAAGGAACATTGTCCGGAGATTCATCCTTATTATGTGATTAACGATGAAAAAAAGAGGAAGGAACTGGAAGAAAAGTATGGAAAGGGATATTTTCTGGATGGAACAACCATGGAAGGTATCCGAAAGATTCTTTCCTGTAAGGTGTGGTTTACTTCCACGGCGCCTCCTCTGTATGGTACTGGTTTCAGAAAGAAATATGTGATTCTTAATCTGTGGCATGGTGTTCCGTTAAAAAAGATAGGGATGGAGCAGGAGAATCTGTCCTGGTTTACCAGAAAGTATTATAAGTATCTGTTTGCTGACAATTATGAAGGGGTTGTGACAACGTCTTCCCAATTAGTGGAGGTTATGAGTAAAAGTTTTCTGGTAGAGCCGGACAGGATTAAAGTATGGGGGCAACCCAGGAATGATATGTTGTTTTTACCTCAGAATGGGGAAAAAATTTTCCAGAGAATATACGGAGAGGATTTTCCGGAATATGAAAAAGTGATTTTATATGCACCCACCTTTCGAGATCACGCACCTACCCGGCTCTTTCCTTTTGAAGATATGGATGAGAGAAAGCTGCTTCAATGGTTGGAAAAGGAAAAAATAGTTCTCTGTATCCGGTTACATCTATATGATCAGACAGGAAAAGAGTGGCTGGAGGCATTGGACAGAAAACAGGGAAGCAGAATTCGCTTGCTTAATGAAGACAGACAGGCGGATATTATGGAGATACTGAATATATTTGATTTGCTGATTACGGACTATTCCAGCATCTATATTGATTTTCTTCTTACCAGGAAGCCAATAGTGTTTTTGCCTTATGACAGGGAAGAATATTTGAACGAAAGAGGAATGAATTTTCCGTATGATCAGGTAACTCCGGGACCAAAACCAAAAAGTTTGCAGGAGTTCTTGAATTCTATAGAGGGTTTGTTGTATAATCATGATGGTTACGTGTGTCAGCGAGCAGAAAGGAATCAGTTTTTCAATGAGATTCAGGAGCCTTGCTGTCAGAAGATTTGTCAATATACTAGAGAATTGTTAGATTGGAGAGAATAAAATGAGAAAGGTTATCACATATGGTACCTACGACTTACTTCATTATGGTCATGTAAAATTACTTCAGAGAGCAAAGGCTTTGGGAGATTATCTGATTGTGGCTCTTTCAACGGATGAGTTCAATTGGAATGAAAAACAGAAAAAATGTTATTTTTCTTATGAAGAAAGAAAGAGTCTTCTGGAATCTATCCGGTATGTGGATCTTGTCATTCCGGAGGAATCCTGGGAACAAAAAATTTCTGATGTACAGGAATTTAAGGTGGATACTTTTGTGATTGGTGACGATTGGGAAGGAAAGTTTGACTTTTTAAAAGATTACTGTGAGGTGGTTTATCTTCCAAGAACACCGGAGATTTCTACTACACAGATAAAAAAAGATCTTGGAAAACAGCAGGAGAAGAAAGCAGAATGAAGATCAGCCGGAAGTTAAAACGTAAGTGGAGAAAATTAATCAGAAAGTATATCAAACGTCCCATAAAAAGAAAGATTGGGGATTATGGAAAAGAACATCCAGGATTTCGGAAGGCGTGGAGAAGAACTCTTTATCTGAAGCGGAGATTGTACTACTGGTGGAGGAGCCGTAAAGTGGTTCCGGATGAGAAAACAATAATTTTTAATTCATTTAACGGAAAAACATATGGCTGCAGTCCTAAGGCTGTATATGAATATATGATTTCTCATGAAGAGTTTGATGACTGGAAGTTTATCTGGGCTTTTAAAAATGCAAAAAAGCATAAGTTTTTGGAGAAAAATCCAAATACGAAGGTGATTCGTCAGACTGCCAGAATTTATGAAAGACGGCTGGCAAAGGCAAAATACTGGATTACCAATTATCGTATGCCGGATCATGTATGGCCAAAACCAGAGCAGGTTTATGTACAGTGTTGGCATGGAACACCGTTGAAGCGGTTAGGATATGATCTTCAGACTTCTGAAAATGCGATTGATTCTATCGAGGATATTCGGCGAAAATACGATACAGATGCTGAGAAATTCTCTTATATTCTGTCTCCTTCCCGTTTTGCTTCCGAAAAGTTTATTTCTGCATGGAATTTAAAAGAAAACAAGATGGAAGATAAGGTAATGGAAGTGGGATACCCCAGAAATGACTTTCTTTTGAATCATAAGCCGGAGGATATTCTGGCAATTAAAGAGAGACTAGGAATACCGGAAGATAAGAAAGTAATTTTATATGCGCCGACCTGGAGAGATAATCAGCATCAGTCAGGAGTAGGATTTACCTATGATCTGAATCTTGATTTTGAGAAGCTGCGTCAGAGTCTGGGAGAGGAATATGTAATTGTATTCCGGGTGCATTATCTGGTGGCTAGTAAGTTTTCTTTTGAGGATTTTGAAGGATTTATTTACAATGCTTCTAATTATGACGATATTAATCATCTGTATCTGATTGCAGATTTATTGATTACAGATTATTCCAGTGTATTTTTTGATTACGGCATTTTGAAAAAACCGATTCTGTTTTATATGTATGACCTGGAGGATTATAAAGACAGCATTCGAGGATTTTATTTTGGAATTGATAAGCTTCCCGGACGGATTATTACAGAAGAAGCAGAGTTGCCGGAAGCCATTCGTGACAGTATAGAACATTTTGAATACGATGAAAAATATGCAGAGTTTAACAGGATGTTCAGTCATTTGGAAGATGGACAGGCGGCGGCAAGATTTGTTGCCAGAGTATTTCCAGAGATTTCTGTTACATCCACAGCCAGGGAAAGAGACTTGTTTGAATGGTATGAAACACCTGAAGAGGAAGAAGAATTGGATGAAGATATGTTGGAAGACGAAGGAGAATCTGGAAACGATGTAGTATCTGAAGCAGAGGATGCAAAAGAGTGCGGAAAGATATCCGGAGGAAAAGAATGAAACGATTTGTAAAGGATATGAGGCGTTATTTGCCTTATACAAAGTATGCGGTTAAATCGGGTCTGAAAACAGAAGTAGCCAGCTCACATTTGAGCTGGCTATGGTGGATTCTGGATCCGATTTTATTTATGCTGGTTTACTGGTTTATTTTTATGGTGATTTTCGGCCAAAAGAAAGAATATTTCCATATTTTTGTTTTTGTGGGATTGTCTATGTGGAATCTTTTTAATAAGACATTGTCCGGCAGTGTGAGAATTGTAGCAAATAACCGGGCAGTGGTTACGAAGGTATATATTCCCAAATATTTTCTGATTTTGATTTTATTAGGACAAAATCTGTTTAAGATGGCGATTTCTTTTGGTATTGTAGTGGTAATGATGATCTGGTCTCAGGTGCCGATTTCCTGGAATATATTGTTTGTGATTCCTGTATTGATTGATCTTTTATTGCTTACTTTTGGAATCAGTACCATTTTTGCCCATTTTGGAGTGTTTTTTAATGATTTAAAAAATCTGACCAATGTGGGACTTCGAGTTTTATTTTATATGTCAGGTATTTTTTATGTGATTTCTGACAGGGTAAACGAAGCTGTTGCCACGTTACTTTTGCGTATCAATCCGATTGGTTTTCTGATTGATGCATGTAGGGAAAGTCTTGTGTATTGTCATACGCCAAATTACTGGTTGATTTTACTCTGGTTTATTGTGGGCGTAGCGCTGTCAGTGATTGGGATTCAGACCATCTACAAAAACGAAAATAATTATGTAAAGGTGATTTAAATGAAGCCGGGAAATGCAATAGAAGTAAAAGATTTGAAGATCACATACAAATGTGTAAAATCTTTGTCTCTGAGGAAAAGTTTTTTTCAGCTTAAAAAAAGTAAGCTGGAAGTGGTGGAGGCATTAAAGGGAATTTCTTTTGAGGTGAAAAAAGGGGAAATTCTGGGTATTGTGGGGAAAAATGGAAGTGGAAAATCCACACTTTTGAAGGCTATTGCCGGGATATTTTCACCGGATGAGGGCAGTATTGATCTGGAAACGGATTCGGTATCCCTGTTGTCTATCGGTGTGGGGTTTCAGAAGCAGTTGAGTGGTCGGGAAAATATTATTTTATCTGGAATGCTTTTGGGATTTTCGGAGCAACAGGTTCGGGATAAAATGGATGAAATTATCGAATTTGCAGGTCTGGGAAAATTTATAGATATGCCGGTTAAAACGTATTCCAGCGGTATGCATTCGAAGTTGGCATTTTCTATCACAGCAGTTTTGGAAACAGATATTATGCTGATTGATGAGGTTCTCAGTGTGGGAGATGCCAAGTTCAAGAAAAAAAGTTATAAAAAAATGAAGGAATTGATCATGGATGAAAACCGTACCGTAGTGATTGTATCTCACAGTACGGAAACGCTGGAGAAGTTGTGTACCAGTCTTTTGTGGCTGCACGAAGGAGAAATACGTATGCAGGGGCCGACAGAACAGGTATTAGAAAAATACAACGAATTTATGGCATAGGAGGAACAGGATGAATGCATGGAAATGGCTGGGGAAAATATGCAGCCTGACTCCCTGGATGAAACGGGGAAGTTTAAAAGTATATTATGCATGGAAATCAAGAGAGTATCAGAAAAAATATGCCAAGGTTCATGATATTCAGCCTCATACAGTGATTTTTGAAGCATTTATGGGAAAAAAATATGCTTGCAGTCCGAAAGCTTTTTATGAAGCCATGATGGAAGAGGAAAAGTATGCTTCCTGGGAAAAGGTATGGGCTTTTCGGGAACCGGAAAAATATCGGTTTTTAGAAGAAAATCCGCGAACAAAAGTGGTGAAGTATCGTAGTCGTGAGTATTATCAGGCTTATGGAAGTGGAAAATACTGGATTACCAATTCCCGACTTCCCAGAGAATTATCTCCCAAAAAGGGACAGGAATACATTCAGTGCTGGCATGGAACGCCTCTGAAAAAACTGGGATACGACCTGGAGCAGTATGCAGAAAAAGAAGGTTCTCTTCAGGAAGTGAGAGAAAATTATATCCAGGAAACAAAGCGGGTTACTCATATGCCCTCGCCCTCTCCGTTTTATTCGGAAAAAATGTGTTCTGCATTTCATTTGCGGGAAATGGGAAAAGAAGAGGTATTGTTGGAGATGGGATATCCCAGAAATGATGCGCTTTACAGAGAAATGGGAAAAGAAAGAGGTATATATAAGGAAGAATTGGGAATTCCTCGGGATAAAAAAGTAATCTTATATGCGCCAACCTGGAGAGAAAACCAACATATTCCGGGAGAAGGATATTCTTATTTTTTGCAGGTGGATTTTCAACGGTGGAAGCAGGAGTTAGGAGAAGAGTATGTGATTCTTTTCAGGGCTCATTATTTCATCAGTAATCAGTATGATTTTGAACCGTATGGTGATTTTATAAAAAATGTTTCGGATATAGATGATGTGAATGAGTTATATCTGGCAGCGGATATATTGATCACGGATTATTCCAGTGTGTTTTTTGATTTTGCAAATCTGGAGCGTCCGATTTTGTTTTATATGTATGATTATGAAAGTTATAAATATGAGTTGAGAGATTTTTACCTGGATATCCACATTCTTCCCGGCCCGGTGGTGAAAACTCAAGAAGAATTGTTGAAGAACATAAAAAATATTCATCACGTTGTGGATAAGTATGAAGAAAAATATATAGAATTTAATAAAATATTTAACCCACACAGAAATGTCTGTAGTGGAAAATATCTGAGGGAATGGCTGAAATAGGAGAACAGTGTATGAATAGCTTGTATATAATTATTCCCGCTTATAATGAAGAAGAAAATATAGAAAAAGTTTTAGAAGGATGGTATCCGATCATAGAAAAGCACCATGGAGATGGAAAATCCCGATTGGTTATCATAGACGATGGAAGTAAGGATCAGACATTTTCCATAGTAGAAAAATATGCAAAAACTCATCCTTTGACGCAGATCCTACATAAACAAAATGGTGGTCATGGCGCTGCCTTGCTGTATGGATATGAATATGCATTAAAGCAGGGGGCGGAATTTGTATTTCAGACAGATTCAGACGGACAGACATTGCCGGAAGAGTTTGAAATGTTCTGGAAGGAAAAAGATGAGTACGATATGGTGATCGGTCACCGAAATAAACGGGAAGATGGTATATCCAGAGTGTTTGTGACAAAAATATTGAGGTATGTAATCTGGATTTGCTTTGGCGTTTCTATCAGGGACGCCAATACACCTTTTAGACTAATGCGGGGAGACGCATTGCAGCGATATATTTCTTTGATTCCACCGGAATTTAATCTGTCCAATGTATTGATTTCTGTTATCTTTGTAAAACAAGGATGCAAAGTGAAGTTTTTACCGATTACTTTCAGACCCCGTCAGGGCGGTGTGAATTCCATTAATCTGAAAAAGATTATCAGGATTGGAAAACAGGCTGTGGTGGATTTCTGGAGAATTAATAAGGTTTTAAGGTGAGGATTTTATATTGAAAGATGTGTAAAAATAAAATGGCTGCCACAGATCAGTTCACGGTTCTGCGGCAGCTTTCTGTTACTCTTTTTTATTCGGTTTCAAATCGTTTATCAATTGTTCCAGTGTTTCTTCAGCCAGAGATTCATGTTCCGGATTATCTCTCAAATGATTTTCCAGCTCTTCCAGCTCATCCATCGTCTGGAAAAAGTAACGATTCTCCAGACGGATTTTTCGCAGTTCTCTTGCTCGTTGACGCCGTTTCTTCATTCGTCTCATATGGAGCAGGAGAAAAAGAATCGTAATAGCAGCAATAAAAATACAGATCAGGATAAGAACTTGAAGCCAAACTCGTTCATAGATCAGAGTGATGGTATGATTACTTTGAATGTTTTTCAGAGTAATGTTTCCATTTTTCTTTTCCAGAGGAACTTCTTTTCCATCCAACAGGTACCTGGTAAGTGTAAAATATTTCTCAGGCTTAACTTTTGTGGTATAGGATTCGTCTCTGTATACTGTTGTCTGTGTTTCTTCTACAATCCCATTTTTGGCGTTTATGGTAATCGTATAGGCAGGAATGGGGGTAAAAACAGCTTCTATTGTATGATCAGATGTCAGGTCTGAGAAAGTATAGGAGGTCATATTATCTTCCAATTCCACAGAAGTCCCATCAACAATCAAATCGGTTAATTCATAATGTTCCTCAGGAGAAAAGTTCACAGTAAGATTTTCATGTTCCAAAGCAGAAGGATTTTCATCGATGGTACCATGTTCCCCGCTGGTTGTGATAGTATATCGGGGAATTTCTTCGAAGGCGGCATGAATGGTGTGATCCGATTGTATATCCGAAAAAGTATAGCTGTCGGGATGTTCCTGAATATTGATCTCCTGTCCGTCCACAGTCAGAGATTTGAGACGATATCCCTCTTCACAACTATAAGTAACAGTGTGGGATTCGCTCTGGGGAATTTCAGGCGCTGATTCGGTGATGGTTCCATTTTCCACAGAGGAAGTTACACTGTATACCAGAGGAAGGTAAGCCTCATAGAGTTTAAAATTATGGGTTCCTATGATGGCAGATGCCATCAGCAGATGCCCATCCTCCAATTGACAGATTCCCTCAGGCTCTACGTCAAAAGAATCATGTCCGGGTAAAGTAAGATAATAGCTGCCAACACGCTGCTGTTTGGAAATGGAATATACATCCAAAATATTCATAAAGCCTTCCCGCTGCATATAGGGAATACTGATAATAGAATCTCCGGAAACAATAAAATCCTGAAAGGAGCTGCGGCTGTGGGAGAGTTTCAGATTCAGCGTATTAGTTATCTGAAAGTTTCCATCAGTAAATATGAAGGCATAGTCTGCGATTCTGTTAGCCATCAATACATATTGGTCATTTTCCGGCACATAGTCGATACCGAAATAATTCAGTCCACCGTTTCCCACAGTGACTTTTCGTTTGAATTTTAAAGTGTTTGCGTCCACGATAAAGACAGCGGCTTTGTTGGAAGGATCGTTGGTAAATAATCCGGCAATGGCAATTTCCTGTGTGTTGGGATTGTAGGTCATACCATTTCCATGTTCATAATCCGTTTCCGTTACGTGAAAAGCATAACTATATTGCTCTACAGGATTACCGGAAGCATCTGTAGTATTGCGGTAAAAGGCAATAAGCGTATCCGGTTCTGTGGTTTTTTTGGAACCGTTGATCAGACATACAATATATTGATCTGTTGCACACATAGATTGAAGCCAGCCATTTTCATCAATCATGGATGTTTCAGCCACTGTATTCCAGGGAACTGTTTCCAGATCGGAGGTTTTTAATGCTGCCTGCACAGGAAACGAGGAGAACATCATAATCAGGAAAAATAAGAAAAAAAGGATATTTTTTTTGTGTTTCATATAAGCCTCTTCATTTATAACATAATTAAGAATAGTATATCACGCATGAAAAACCGGAACAAGGGAAGTAAGGTAAATTTAAGAAAAAAACCGGATTTGCTAGATCACTTTAATAAGAGAAATAACAAATCCGGTCTTTGTTTATTTTCCGGGAATCCATGCCCCGGAGCTGTCTACGTAGTAGCCTTCAATTCGTGTGTTAGCGGCCATAGCGCCGGAAGCGTACATATAGTAGCATTTGCCGTTAATCCAATGCCAACCCTGTCCATACATGGCGCCGCTGGAATCCAGATAATACCAGGTTCCATTGAGATTGAGCCAATCGGTCTGCATCCAGCCGGAGCCGTCGAAGTGATACCATTTGCCATTGATCAGTTCCCAACCGGAACGGGTATAAGAGCCGTCACTGTGGCGATACCACCAACGGTTACCGCTTTGGATCCAGGAGGAAGCTCCTTTGCCAGGAACCCATGCGCCGGAGCCATCTACGTAATCGTTACCAATCCAGGTGTTGGCAGCCATAGCGCCAGAAGCATTCATATAGTAACATTTGCCATTGATCCAATGCCAACCCTGCCCATACATGGCGCCGCTGGAATCCAGATAATACCAGGTTCCATTGAGATTGAGCCAACCGGTCTGCATCCAGCCGGAGACGTCGAAGTGATACCATTTGCCATTGATCAGTTCCCAGGCAGAACGGGTATAAGAGCCGTCACTGTGGCGATACCACCAGCGGTTACCGCTTTGAATCCAGGAAGCCCGGGCATATCCGGGAATCCATGCGCCGGAACCATCTACATAATCATTGCCAATCCAGGTGTTGGCAGCCATAGCGCCGGAAGCGTACATATAGTAGCATTTGCCGTTAATCCAGTGCCAACCCTGCCCGTACATACCACCGCTGCCGGGGGTATAGTAGTACCATGCACCATTTAGATTGACCCAACCGGTTACCATCTTACCGGAGCCGTCAAAATAATACCACGTTCCATTAATTTTTTGAGAACCGACAAGCATAATTCCGTTTTTATCCAGATAATACCAGGTGCCGTTCAGATTGAGCCATCCTGTAACCATATAGCCTGTGTTGTTGAAGTAATACCATGCGCCGTCAATCAGTTCCCATTGATTGGAAGGCCAACTGCCATCGGGACGCTGATACCACCAACCGTTACTATTGTGTTTCCAGTGTTCATTTTTGTAATGAGGAATCCATACACCGTCTGGTCCGTAGTATTTTCCTTCTGCCCAGGCAGAGGTGACCATAGCACCAGTAGAAGCAAAATAATAAGATTTATTGTCGATTGTTTGAACGCCTGTTACCATGGCGCCAGAGGAACCTAGATAATACCACTTATTGTCTTTCTTTAACCATCCGGTTTGCATTTTCCCGGAATCATCTGTGTAATACCATTTGCCGTTGGAATTAATCCAACCAGTAAGTTTATATCCGTCTGAACCAAAATAATAATAATTTCCGTTGGGGTCTTTGTACCATTCATTTTGAGCAGCAGAAACGGAATTGTTGAAGTAGCAGGTATAACCATTTAAAGAGAGAACCCCATTATAAGAAGTCGGCAGTCCATTTTTATAGTAAATATGCTCAGTCGGTGAATATTGATCTGTTCCTCCGATAAAAGCGAGATCTTTCGGAATATTGTTACTCAGCTGAGAATTAAAATTTATTACAATTGCTGGAATATGATGACTATACCATGCAGTTGGGTACAGAGGAACACCGGCAGTTCCCATTTCTATCAAAGTATCTAAGGTGCTGATTTCCCCGGAAGAAAGTGTTTGGGTAGATACCGCTTTATAATTTCCGGCAAGAAGCATCATTTTTGGAGTGAGACTTTTCACATAGTTATTCGTGTTTGAACCGTAATACCCGTGATGTCCCAAAGTAAGAATATCCACATGACCTAATTGTTGAGCCAGTTTTGTTTCTGCACCTTCGTAGTTGTTAATATCGCCTGCCAAAAAAGCAGTTTTGCCGTTGGCAGTAACTTTAACTCCCAGAGAAAAATAATTGGCGTCCGGTTTGGGATTGGTTTTATAATTGCCTCCATAATTCATGATTTCTATCTTCATGTCTCCGCCCAGCGTAAAGGTAGGAGTGGAGATGGTATTTTGTGTCTGAGCTAACGTATCAAAAATTCCGGTTTGTGCAGGGGCGGCGTCTTCTCCGGTCTGAACCATGGTGGGATCTAATTGGTTATCAGGATTTACCCGGTCTGTAGCAGGAATGGAGAAAGTTTGCATCTGGTCACTGGTTCCTGTATTATCAATGTTGGAAAAATCATCCTGAATACCGCTGTGGGGTTCATCTTGAGCAGTTGGTTCTCCAATATAGGAAGCAGTAATGGAAAATTCCCCTTCCGGACAATCAAAAGTATAATTGGTGATTTCATCCATTACATGCAGGCGATAAATTATAGAAGCACCATCTTCCGATGTCAGAGGTAACTGAGATAGCTGGTAATTCCATGTACCCGATGCACCCGGTGTAAGAGAGAAGGATTGTACTGATTCCCACAAATCCTCGGTTGTTTGTTTTTGAAGTTCTACATTTAAAGTAGTGGGACGGCTGCCTTCAGGGGCAGTAGAATCATCCCAGTTGACAGTCACAGTCTGATTCGTCGTGGTAACTTGGTGAGAACAGATAAAATCCCATCCGTTTTCAGAAGAAATTGTATAACCATCCGGCACAGTCACTTCAACTTGGTAAGAAATAGCATTTTTGTTGTCATCGTATTTTGGGAGTTGAGTAAATTGATAATGCCATTTTCCAGATTGATCGGGAGTGATTGTCTGTTCTGTTTTTTCCTGGGTAAGAGGATTGGTGAGAATCACTTTGAGGTGTTCAGGACGGATTCCATCCTGATTTTCCTGATCTTCCCAGAAAATATTTCCTGCAACAGATACTTTTTCCGGATATAAAGGAGCTCCGGGAACAAAATTCTGTATAATGGTAGCGCCTGTATCTGTGGCTGCCTGAAGCATCTGATCGTAGACGTAAAGATTATCCCAGAGGGCGGCTTCATTCGATATGTAAGAGTCCTTATATTCCTGAATATATACTCGCTTTGGATGAAATTCTTCGATAACCTCATCAGCAGTACCGATGTGGTCACTGTGAGGATGGGTACCAATATAAAATTCAAAGTTTTCCTGGTTGACTCCTAAGCTGTGCAGATAATTGATTACTTCTGTTTCATAACCCTCATTGGTAACGATGCCAGGACGTTTTGGATACCTAGGATCCTTGCCGGAGGGGTAATCTTTATCTTCACCAGAGTCTACCATGCCGAACTTACCATTACATTCCAGGACAATAGCCTCTGTATTAGAGGGAAGCGTAAGATAATGAATCCTGGCATTGGAAGAAGCAGCCTGGACAGTATTGGAAGATAGAGGGGAAAAAGTGACAGATGGTAGCGCTACCGAAAGGGTAAGGATAGAAATTCCTATCTTTTTTAAAAATTTATTCATAGAAAACCTTCCTTTGACTATGTTGAATCTTTATTTTGTACAAAAAAATTATAACATGGAAGAGGAAAAAAGCAAGAAATAAAAGTGTAGTGTAAAATATTGTAAGAAATTTTTTGCTAGGAGATATCTTGTACACTATAAAAATAAATGTTATATTAAAAATAATGTTTAAATTGAGGTGACATAAATAATGAGTGATAAACAATATAATCAGGAAATTTTAGAAAAATTAAAAAAGGTAGAACTGGAAATTCTGAAAGATTTCATAAAAATATGTAAGAAGTATAATTTAAAATATTTTGCTACAGGTGGAACAGCGATAGGGGCATTGAGACACCAGGGGTTTATTCCATGGGATGATGATATAGATGTTTGTATGTTACGGGAAGATTACGATACATTTATGAAAGTCGCTCCTAGGGAAATGGGGGATCGTTATGTATTTATGGATGCAGCTACAGAAAGAAAGTATCCTTTAATGTTTGGAAAAATGGTAAAAAAAGGAACAAAATTTGTCGAGGAAGCCTATCAACAGATTGACTATCCACTGGGAATCTATATAGATATCTTTCCCTATGATAAAACCCCGGAAGATGAAGAAAAAAGAAGAAAATTGCAAAAAAAGACATGGAGGATTGCGCGTCTTCATGTATTAACATTAATTCCCAATCCGAAACTTCCAGATAATGTAAAGGGGGTAAAGAAATCTATTTTCCTTTTGGGGTGTAAAGTGGTTCATTATTTGCTGAAAATATGTGGCATAACTTCAGAAAAAACGTATGGAAAGTACTTGAAATATGCTTCAGAATGTCAGGAAAAAGATTCTGACTTATATATTGATTATTCCTACATAACAGGTGAAAATTTGATGATCCGTACGAGGGATGCATTTCCAACGGTGGAAGTACCGTTTGAAGATACAACAGTTGCATTGGTAAAGAATTATGATGAATTTCTAAGACCTGAATATGGGGAGTATATGGAATTGCCTCCGGAAGATCAAAGGCATAATCATTATGCAGCATATATAGATTTTGGAGAGGAAAAATAGAATATGAATTTATTATATACTACAAATGAAAAGTTCGTTTCAAAAGTTGGCGCCAGTATCTGTTCTGTTCTGGAAAATAATATGAATA
Organism: Oliverpabstia sp.; assembly: GCA_034114925.1. Classification (GTDB taxonomy): domain Bacteria; phylum Bacillota; class Clostridia; order Lachnospirales; family Lachnospiraceae; genus Oliverpabstia. Next base: position 35,915 of record JAXEUM010000108.1, on the reverse strand, counting down.
TGGACGATATTACGGTATATATCATAGGACAAAATATCAGTGAGAACAGCAAAAAAAAATTTTCGGATTTAGGAAAGAAATATGGTAGAATAATAGAAATTCTTGAATTAGGAAGTCTTAAGCAGTATTTTACGTTCGATTATGATACTTTGGGATGGAATCCGGTAGTTCTGGCCAGATTATTATTGGATAAATTTTTGCCGAACAATGTTGAAAAAATATTATATTTAGATGGTGATACTATTAACAGAGAAAGCCTGGAAGAGTTGTGGAACACAGATTTAAAAGGAAAGGTTCTGGGAGCTTGTATAGAGGCCACTGTGAATATTGAGCAGAGAATTCAATTGGGAATGACAGAAATTCCCTATGTTAATTCAGGGGTATTATTAATTGATCTGAAACGCTGGCGAGAATGTGACTGTGAAAAAAGGATTATTTCTTATTATAAGGAACACGATGGTAAGTTATTTGCACCTGATCAGGATGCAATTAACGGTACTTTGAAAAGAGAGATATATTATTTACCGCCTAAGTATAATTTTTATAATATTTATTGGTTTTATCCGTATAAATTTTTGAAAAAAAGGATGGGGGACGTGTGGTATTATAATCAAGAGGTATATCAAGAATCTTTAGATAATCCGCTTATCATCCATTACCTGGGAGAAGAACGTCCATGGAGAAAAGGAAATCATCATAAATACAAGAAAGATTATCAAAAGTATTTTGATAAAACTCCATGGAGAGGGGAAGAAGAAGAAAAGGGTTGGGAAGTATATTTTATGTGTTGGGATATTTTTAATTTTTTTATGAAACCGTTTCCGCAGGTACGCTATAAAATTATCAATGGTTTGATTCCAACATTTATGAAATGGAGGAAAAAGCAGTTAGCGAAAGAACGTAAATAGAGGTGAGTATATGGGAGAAAAGAAACTTTCCATTCAATCCAGTATTATGTGGAATTCAATAGGAAGTATTTTTTATCTGGGATGTCAGTGGTTGATTACGGTTCTTGTAGTGCGGTTATCAGGAGTGGATGAAGCAGGAGTGCTTTCTCTTGCTATGTCCGTGTGTAATATCTGGTACTGCTTGTCTGTGTATGGTATGAGAAATTTTCAGATTTCTGATACGGAGAATAAATACAGTACAGGAACTTATGTAGCGAGTCGGTGGATAACTTGTGGCGCTGCTTTTATGGGATGTTTGTTGTACACTTTGGCAGTGTCATATGATACCGTACAGAAATCAGCTATTTTATTATATTTTTTGTTCAAATGCTCAGAAGCTTTTTATGATGTGTATGCAGGGATTTTCCAGAAAAAATGGCGTTTGGACTATGCGGGCAAGTCTATGATGTTAAGAGGAATCTTGTCGATTGGTTCTTTCGTAATGATTTTGCATATAACAGGAAATATTGTGCTGACAATAGCATGTATGGCGGTAGTATGTATGTTATCTGTGTTTCTGTATGATATTCCCACAGCCAGAAAATTGGATGTATTTCAGTTGGATTTTGGGAAATGTCACATGGCAGCGTTATTAAAAGAGTGTTTTCCGTTGGTGGTATACACACTGTTGTCTTCTGCTATTGGAACAATTCCACGCTTGATCATGGAACGGCAGATGGGTGGATATGAACTGGGAATTTATGGATCTGTAGCTACACCTACTCTCATTATACAGATGGGAGCAACGTATGTATTCAATCCTTTTGTGACGGTATTTGCCGAAAGATATTACCAGAAAGCCGAGAAATTATTTATGAAAGCTTTTTGGGGGTGCACTGCGGCAGTGGTAGGTATTTCTGTTATAGGGATGGCAGGAGGAAAATTATTTGGAGTATGGGGACTGAATCTTTTATATGGAGAAGAGGTGGCTGCTCATGTGGATTTATTACTTCCTTTGATTTTTTGTACCATTCTGACTGCTTTTTCATGGTTGCTTTGTGGAATTCTGACTGCAATCAGAGAATTTCGTGGATTGATTGTTGCTAATGTAGCGGCGGTGGTGGCTTCTTTGGTATTTTCTGTGATTTTTGAGAAATATTACGGTATGCAGGGAGCCAGTCTTGCTTTAGGACTTGCTACGGGAATTGAAATTGTGTTGTTATGTATATATATGGTGAGAAATATAAGAGGATATTTCGGAACAAAAAGATAAAGGAGAAAGATGATGAGTAAAACGAATCATACTTTTGTGATCTGTGCATATAAAGAAAGTCCATATTTGGAAGAATGCATACAATCTTTGCAGGCACAGACTGTGTCCAGTCAGATTTTGATGGTCACATCTACGCCTAACGAATGGATAAAAAAATGTAGTGAAAAATATGGGGTGCCGTTAATTATTAATGAAGGCCCCGGGGGGATTGCCCAGGATTGGAATTTTGCATATTCACAGTGCGAAACCATGTATTTGACAATTGCCCATCAGGATGATATATACAAAAAAGAGTATACGAAACATTTGCTACAAAGAATAAAAGGTGGTGAATTGATTATCTTTCCAGACTATGGAGAAATTAGAGAGAACGAACATATTGATAAAAATAGAAATCTCGTAATTAAAAGGATAATGCTTTGGAGTTTAAGGTATTCATGGCTACAGAAAAATATTTGGCTGCGTAGAAGAATACTATCTCTGGGAAATCCTATTTGTTGTCCGGGAGTATTGTATAATAAGAAAAGTCTTCCTGATAAGGTATTCAATGTTCATTTTCGGAGTAATGTGGATTGGGAAGCATGGGAAATGCTCTCAAAAAAGAAAGGGAGATTTGTATATGTACCACAAATATTAATGGAACATCGAATTCATAATGATTCGGAAACATCAGCAACGATACATGATAATTTAAGAACGAAAGAAGATTGTGAAATGTTTGAGAAATTTTGGCCTTCAAGTATAGCTGAAAAATTGGCTAAATTCTATGCAAAAAGTGAACAATCTAATGAGATACAGTAAGAAGGGGATAACAGTGGAAAAAAAAGATGTATTAATTATTATTCCGGCATACAACGAAGAAGCAAATATAGTACGTGTGGTAAAGCAGTTGGAGCAGGAGTATAGTCAGTATGATTATATAGTGGTAAATGATGGTTCCAAAGATAACACAGCGGATATTTGTATCAATGAAGGGTTCAATTTATTAGATCTTCCGGTCAATCTTGGACTTTCCGGTGCGTTTCAGTCAGGAATGAAATATGCATATAAAAAAGGATACAAGTATGCGATTCAATTTGATGGAGATGGACAACATCTTCCTCAGTATATTGATTCCCTTTTAAAAGAAATGGAAAAGGGAAATGAAATTGTTATTGGCTCCAGATTTGTGACAGAAAAAAAGCCAAGAACATTAAGAATGTTTGGAAGTAACATGATTTCTCTGGCAATTAAATTTTCTACAGGGAAAAAAATCAATGATCCTACATCTGGTATGAGAATGTATAACCGCAGTATGATAGAAAAATTTGCAAAAAATATGGATTATGGACCGGAACCAGATACGATTTCTCATCTTATTCGCAATGGAGTAAAGGTGTCTGAAACTCAAGTGAAAATGGAAGAGAGAATTGCAGGAGAAAGTTATCTGAATGCAGGAAAAGCTATGATGTATATGATACGTATGCTTTGTTCCATTCTGATTATACAGAATTTCAGAAAAAAAGAGAGGTGAGATTAAATGAGTGTAGGAGTAAGAGTAATATTAATTCTGTTTTCTATTTTAACAATGCTGTTTATTGTGAAACGAATCCGACAATCAAAACTTCAGATTGAATATGCATTATTTTGGATTGGCTTTTCTCTATTTCTGATTATTATTAGTGTTTTTCCACAAATTGTGTATTGGTTTACTGATTTAATAGGGATACAGAGTCCTGTCAATTTTGTTTTTTTGGTTATTATTTTTATATTAATAATGAAAAATTTTATGATGACAATAGAACTATCGCAGTTAGAAAATAAAGTAAAAGAGTTGGTACAGGAGTTGGTTGTGAATAGTAAAATGAGTGAAGAGTGTGTTTCGGAGGAGAAAAAATGAATTTTGTAAAAAAATTTTACGAAAAACAGCGAAAAATACTGCTGATTGTGGTGGTTTCTCTATTATGTGGAATATTAATGGAGGGGTTATATAATTTACCTGTAAAAAAACAGAAGGATTATCAATATATTCCGATAGAGAATATTGAAATGGATAATTTTTATCTGGTTGAAGGAAGTAAATTTGTGACTCATGGAGGTCAGGCAACTTTGACAATTCCTATTGAGAAACAGTTTGTAGATAAATTTACTTATAGCTTTGAATATGATCATGTAAATGCGATGGAATGCGATCTAGAGATTTCTTATTATGATGTATTTGCAAAAGAACCGTTGACTGAGGTGATTCATGATACCAATAATTATGTTTTGAAAGAGTCAACGGTTAATATTCGGAAAAATGTGGATAAAATCGTTTTGAAAATGGGAGAAGGGAGTTCACCGGTATGTATTTCCAGAATTGCAGTAAATAATACTGAGAATATTTCTATAAATAGATTTTTATTTGTAGTAGTTATAGCATTTGTTGTGCAGATATTAATTATGGCGTGGAAGAGTAAGGAGGGAATTTGTTTAGAAAAATTATTTTTAATTATTATTCTGGGAATTGGAAGTATTTCTATTTTTTCTATGCCTTCGCACAAAGTGGGGTTTGATGAAGAGATACATTTTTTTAGAGCCTATTTTATGGGAGATGTAATAGCAGGAAAAGAGGAACTTCAGTATCCGGCAGGTGTGGAAGAGCTGACTACTACCAGTTTGAGTAATTGGCCATATCATCTGCATAGCTCTGAAGAAGAGATGAAAGAAGAAAATATTTATCGAGATACATTAGGAGATTATAAAAATAATAATCCTCAGGTGCCTCAGATAAAAAAAGAGAATTCTTCAGGCGGTCTGTATACGATAAGCTATATTTTTTCATGGATCATGATTAAGTTAGGGATGTTGCTTGGTTTACCTTTTGTCATGGTATTCAGAATGGGAAGAATGGGAAATTTGTTGTTGTATGCAATTGTAACATATTGCGCGATTTCTCATGTAAAAGTAGGGAAAAGAATATTATTTATGCTTGCTTTGATGCCTACTTCAGTTATGGCTGCTATAACATACTCTTACGATGCATGGGTAAATGCATTTTGTTTTTTGGGGTTTGCCTATCTTTCAGAAGAATGGTTGAGTAGGGAAAGAAAGATATCTTATAAGAACTGTGTGATTTTTGCAGTGGCATTTATTTTGGCAAGTTTACCCAAAGCGGTATATATTCCTTTGATTTTGCTGGCATTTTTATTTCCGAAAACAAAATTCAGAAGTAAAAAGGAAGAAATTATTTTTAAAACAATTATTGGCGTGATTTTTGTGATTATGATGGGAACATTTATGTTGCCAGCAGTTGTGAATCCAACGCAATTAGAAGGAGACAGTAGAGGAGGGGCTACCAATGGAGGTCAGCAGTTAGCATTTATCTTCAGTCATCCTGCCTACTATACAACTCTTTTATTGCGGAGTATTAAGGAGTCATTTTTCTCGTATACAATTGGATTAGATGGTTTGGCTCGGATGGGACATTTTTCTCAACAGGCAAATTTCTCATTGATTATGATTGTTATGGTATATACTGCGTTAACAGATTATAGAAGTGATGAAGAATATCCGGTATGGTGGCAGAGAGTGTCTGCATTAATGATAGGATTTGGTGTTTTATGTTTGGTGTGGACAGCTTTGTATATAAGTTTTACTCCAGTGGGATTAAATCAGATTAATGGGGTGCAGGGAAGATACTATTTACCAGTTACCATATGGATTTTATGGGCATTGAGAAACAAAAAAATCCAGCTGCATTTATCTCAGACGAAAGACAGAGTGATTTTGACCGGATTAAGTTTATTAATTTTATTACCGATTATATATACAAATATTATTGCCAGGTGTTTTTGATGAAAGCGTATAATGTTTGACTGCAAGTTGAAAGAATGCTATAATTTTCATAATTTATATGTGGACGGCAGTATCTGGTTAGGGATACTGCTGGTTTGCGTTAAAGTAACGAATATTTAGAATAAGAGAGGCGGAACAATTATGGGTAAAATAACAGTGGAAACATGTGAAATTGAAGGATTGAAAGTAATAACACCTACTGTATTCGGAGATGAAAGAGGATATTTCATGGAAACATATAATTACAATGATTATAAAGCAGCAGGAATTGATATGGAATTCGTACAGGATAATCAGTCAAGTTCTAAAAAAGGTGTATTACGTGGATTACATTTTCAGATTAACTATCCGCAGGACAAATTGGTTCGTGTAGTAAGCGGAGAAGTGTTTGATGTGGCGGTGGATTTACGTCCAGGCTCAGAAACGTATGGAAAATGGTTTGGTGTTGTTTTGTCAGCAGAAAATAAAAAGCAGTTTTTTATACCAAAGAATTTTGCGCACGGTTTTATTGTGTTGTCTGAGTCGGCTGAGTTTGCGTATAAATGTACAGATTTTTACCATCCGAATGATGAGGGTGGTTTGAAATGGGATGATCCGGAAATCGGTGTACAGTGGCCGATGCCGGAAGGGATGACTAAAGAGGAACTTACAATTTCTGAGAAAGATCAGAAATGGCAGAGTTTCGCAGAATATAAAAATCGTTAGAGGGAATTTGGAATGGGGAAAAGAAAAAAGCTCCTGTTAGGCGTTGGAGTAATAGTATTGCTTGTATTAAATATGTTAATCCTTTTTCATAGAGAGCCAGTAAGTGGAGAATATGAATTGCATATGGAACTCACAGCAAATAGCGAGCAAGATATACAGGTTTATTATTGTGTAGGAAGAAATCCGGTAGAAGAAGCGAGTCAGATCAAACAATATACAAAAAGCGGAAAAATGCAAGAATTAATATTCAATATTCCCTGGAATTGTGACACGATTCGTCTTGATTTGGGAAGGGAACAGGATGAGTATCAGATTCAGCAGATGTATTTATCCTATAAAAATAAACAGGTTGAATTTTCTGATTTTTCGGCGCCGGAACATCTTTTGACAAATGAGATTCAGTATATAGAAAACAGAAATAATGTATTGTTAGTAGGTACAACCGGAGATGATCCGTATATATGGTTCCCAATGCAAACAGGCAGTTTGTATCCACAACTGGAAAAAGACTCTTTGAGAAACGTATGGCTGATTAACATTTTGATGCTGTTATTCTTAGATGGAGCCGCAGCTGTCATTTTTATATTCCAGAATAAATTTTTCACTTTGCCGAAAGAGCTTTATCAAAACAGAAGTTTGATTTTGAATTTGGCGAAAAATGATTTTAAGACCAAGTATGCAGGTTCTTACCTGGGGATTATCTGGGCATTTATACAGCCAATTGTTACAATTATGGTATATTGGTTTGTATTTTCTGTTGGATTAAAAGCAGGAAATGTTTCAGATTATCCGTTTGTTTTGTATCTTGTTTCAGGAATTATTCCATGGTTTTTCTTCCAAGATGCTTTAAATGGCGGAACCAATGCATTGTTGGAGTATAATTATCTGGTGAAAAAAGTGGTTTTTAAAATTAGCATACTTCCTATCGTAAAAATTATTTCTGCCTTTTTTGTGCATATCTTTTTTGTGATGTTCGCATTGGTTTTATGTTGGTTTTATGGATATGCACCGGGAGTTGAGACAATCCAGATATTATATTACTCTATCTGTACATTTATGATTTCGCTGGGATTGGTTTATGCAACCAGTGCAGTGGTAATCTTTTTCAGAGATTTGACACAAATTATTAATATTTTTCTACAGGTTGGGGTTTGGCTAACACCGATTATGTGGGATGTTAATATTCTGTCAGATCATCCCTGGGCAATAAAGCTTTTTAAGCTGAATCCGATGTATTATATTGTGACAGGGTATAGAGATGCCATGTTGGGGCATGTATGGTTTTGGGAGCATTGGAGTTGGACGTTGTACTTTTGGGTAGTAACAGCTTTGCTGTTTGTGATTGGAAGTTTTATATTTAAACGGTTAAAGCCACATTTTGCGGATGTACTGTAAGAAAAGAAAGGATAACAGATGTCTGATTACGCAATTTCAGTAAATAATATTAGTAAGATGTATAAATTATATGACAATCCAATGGATCGATTAAAAGAATCTCTTGGATTGTCTAAAAAAAGGAAGTACAAAGAACATTTTGCGTTGCACGATGTGTCTTTTAATGTGAAAAAAGGAGAAACAGTAGGGATTATTGGAACGAATGGTTCTGGAAAATCGACGATTCTAAAAATCATCACAGGAGTTTTAAATCCAACGCAGGGAGATATCTGTGTAGAAGGACGGATTTCAGCACTTTTGGAATTGGGTGCGGGATTTAATATGGAATATACTGGAATAGAGAATGTCTATTTGAATGGAACCATGATAGGATTTTCACGAGAGGAAATTGATGCAAAATTACAGGATATTCTGGATTTTGCAGATATTGGTGAATTTGTTCATCAACCGGTAAAGACATACTCCAGTGGAATGTTTGTCCGTTTGGCTTTTGCAGTAGCAATTAATATTGATCCGGAAATTCTCATCGTAGACGAGGCGTTATCGGTAGGAGATGTGTTTTTTCAGGCAAAATGTTATCGAAAATTTGAAGAGTTTAAAGAAAAGGGAAAAACCATTCTGATTGTAAGCCATGATTTGAGTAGTATCAGCAAATATTGTGATAAGGTGGTACTTCTGAATAAGGGAATCAAAGTTGAAGAAGGAAATCCCAAACAGGTTATCGATGTATATAAGAAAATTTTAGCAAATCAGTTTGAAGAACCAGAAACTGTGGAAGCAGTTAATGAAGCGGAAGAAGTTCAGGAAACGGAGAAAATTGAAAAAGAAGAACCAAAATCAGAAGTGGTGAAAACCTGGAATAAATCATTTGCGTTAAATCCAGAATTGCTGGAATATGGGAATGGTGTTGCTGAAATTATTGATTTTTCGATTTTAGATTATAACAATAATGTAACAAATCTGATTGAAAAAGATACAGAGTTTCAGATTTATATGAAAATTAAATTTCACGGAGAAGTTAAGGAACCTATTTTTGCATATACAATAAAGGATATTCGTGGAACTGATTTGACAGGTACAAATACTATGTATGAACAAGCTCCGATAATACCTAAAAAAGATGGCGATATTCAGGAAGTGACTTTTAAACAGAAGATGACGCTTCAGGGTGGTGAATATATGCTTGCATTAGGATGTACAGGTTATCGATCAGGAGATTTTGAAGTATTCCATCGTTTGTATGATGTATGTAATTTAACAGTAATGTCACAAAAGAATACCATTGGCTTTTACGATATTCATTCTACGGTAATTCTTGGATAAAGGAATGAGGGAGAGAGAAGGATGCAAGAAAAAATAGGAAATGTCATATTGGACTATCAATTTTATGGAGGGCAGGATTTATATTGCGATGGTGAGATTGAAGATTATATGTTAGATCTTGCTAAACAATATGGTGATATAGAATATAGCAATGTAATAGAGGAAGAGAAAAATTGGCCAATTTTGTATCACTTTTCTCATGTTAGAGAGAATATCATCAGTTGGTTGCCGATTAGCGGTGAGGAAACGGTATTGGAGATTGGTTCGGGTTGTGGAGCAGTGACAGGAGCGTTGGCTAAGAAAGCTAAAAAGGTGCAGTGTATTGAATTGTCAAAAAAGAGAAGTATGATTAATGCTCATCGTCATCGAGAAAGTGATAATATCCATATTATGGTCGGGAATTTTCAGGATATTGAGCCTCAGATGGAAGAAAAATTTGACTGGATTACACTGATAGGAGTATTTGAGTATTCTGATTTGTATATAAAAAGTAAAAAACCATATCAGGAAATGCTTTTAAGAATAAAAAAGCATTTGAAACCGAATGGGAAAATTGTGATTGCGATTGAAAATCGTTTGGGATTAAAATACTGGGCGGGATGCAGAGAGGATCACACAGGTAATTATTTTGAAGGGCTGGAAGGCTATTTGGAAGATGTGGGAGTAAAAACTTTTTCTAAAAGTGAATTGGAAAAAATCATAGAATCAACTGGTAATTGGAAGATAAATTTTTATTATCCATATCCGGACTATAAGTTACCGATGGTTATTTATTCGGATGAGTTTCTGCCAAAAGAAGGAGAGCTAAACAGTGTTCGCTATAATTTTGACAGGAACAGACTGCAGTTGTTTGATGAAACAAAGGTATTTGACAGTATGATTAGAGAAGGAAAATTTCAGGAATTTTCAAATTCATTTCAGATAGTGTTGGAGGAACAGGACAATGAATAAAATAATCTATTCCAAGTATTCCAATGAAAGATCTCCGGAATTTTCTACTGTAACTCAAATTATGATAGATACGGAAACTGGAGAACGTTTGGTAAGGAAATATCCGGATACAGTAGCTGCGAAAACTCATGTGAAACAGATTTATGAGTGGTATAAAAAACTCCAGACACAGTATCAGGAGACCTGCATAGAATTAAACATATGTACATTGACAGATGGAGGAATCCAGTTGGAATATATGGATTATCCGTCAATGGAAAATATTTTGGATCAGTTTATTGAAAAGCAAGACAGGAAAGGTTTCTGCGATTTTATAGATGGTTATTTTGACGTATTGAAATCTGTGCATTCAAAACAGAAGTTTCATATGACAGAACAATTTAAAAAGTTTTTTGGAACATTGTATGTTTCAGAACAGGAATTGTGTGGGGAATATACGAATATTGATGCACTTTTTGCAAATATTCTGGTTATCGATTCTAAAAAATGGTGTATGTTGGATTATGAGTGGACTTTGAATTTTCCAGTTCCTCTTCGTTTTTTGCTTTTTCGTATTTTGTTTTATTATTTTCATGAACACACTTTTAGAAAAGCAGTGGAGTCCTGGTATCCAATGGAAAAACTGGGAATATCAGAAGAAGAGCAAGAGATTTTTCTGGAAATGGAACGAAATTTCCAACGGCATATTCAGCATGACCGTATTCCTATAAGGGATATGTATGATAAGATTTCGCCGGGAATAATACGACTGGAGGAAATGCAGTATATCAGTAATGATATATTGCAAAAAAACCGAGTACAAATATATCAGTCTGCACATGAAAATGTTACGGAAAAAGATTCTGTTTTTTACTCTTTGGATGAAAAAAATCATTTTGAGTATGAAGTACAAGTGGAGGAAAACATACAATATTTTCGTATAGATCCCTGTTCTCGTAGATGCCTTGTGAAAAATCTGGCAATAAGTTGCGACGCTGATTTGTGTGAATATATCACAAATGCAGTAGAAATCCATGAAGGTATTTTGTTTTTTGATACGGAAGATCCGTATTGTCTGTTACAAAAACTGGATAGGATTCGAAACAGAAAGATCCAGATTCAGTTTGATGTGGAATTTCTGGAAGAAGATATGGTACATATTATTCAGGAATTTTTGAAACAGAATCAGGAACAAAAAAAAGCAGAGGAAGAAATGAAAAAATTGCAACTGCAGATAGATAAGTTGCAGGCAGAAACAAAAAAGATACAGGAAGAGTTGGAAGAAAAACAAAAGTTGATTCAAGCGATGGAAAATACAAAAGTATGGAAGCTTTATCAGAGATATAAGAATTTTACAAAATAATAAGGGAGATTGTTGTGATATATTGGAGTATAGATGTAGATGATTATTCAGTAGATGATTTATATGTGATTAATGGATGGGGTTTTTCTGAAGATGGCAGTCCTTTGACAGTTAAAGTGCAGGGGATACCAGAGGGAACAACCAGCGTGCAGGTAGTAGCGCAAAAAAGAGAAGATCTGATTCAGGCATTTCCGGAAAGATCTTATGTAGCAGACTGCGGATTTCAAATTCAAATTCAAAATGCATCTCTTTTATTTGAAAAAGTAAAAAAAATACAGATTGTAATTGGAGATAAAGAAAAACAGATAGTGGATCGTACTGTAGAAGATATGAAGCAGGTTTGTAAGAAAAGGTTGATGCAGTACAATGTAGACGTACAGGCAATCCATGGAAAGTATTTGATCGTTCAGGGATGGTGGATAGATAAATGTTCGAACACTTCGCTGTTCATCGAAGATGGGAAAGGCAACAGACTGGAGATAGAAAGTAAACGTCTTTATAGAGAAGATGTTCAGAAAATTATGGAGGTAGAAGAAAATTACAAGGCGGGGTTTAATATCCGGGTAGAATTGGAAAAGATTCACACGGCGAAAGTATACCTTGTTTTGGAAAATCCCATTGTCAGCGAGAAAATAGAAATTCCGGTAAAAGAGATGTTATTTGAGATTTCTACGAAAGGAAAATTATGGAATGCGCTGAAACCGGAAAAATTTGAGGAAAATTGGACTCTTATTCAGAAAAAAGGGATAAGAGGATTTAAAGAACATCTAAAAAAAATAGTGAATCCTCAGTATTCCAATTACGATGCATGGATCCGGGATAAAATGCTCACAGATGATGAGGTTAGACAACAGATTGAAAAATGCCAGGAGTTTGCTTATCGCCCTAAAATTAGTATTATTATCCCTTTATATAACACACCTTTGAAATATTTGAGAGAAATGTTGAATTCAATAACACAGCAGACATACGATAATTGGCAGTTGTGTTTGGCGGACGGAAGTTCAAATGAAGTATGCGGAAAGTTTATACAGAGAAAATATGGAAAAGATTCTCGTGTTATTTACAGACGTCTGGAAGAGAATAAAGGTATTGCAGAAAACACGAATCAGGCACTGAAGATGGCCGATGGTGATTATATTTTTCTGTCGGATCATGATGATGTGGTTGTGCAGGGAGCATTGTATGAGATTGTAAAGCGCTTAAATGAAGATCCAAAGACGGATATTTTATATACGGATGAAGATAAGATCAGTATGGATGGAAAACTTTATTTTGGACCAAACATGAAATCGGATTTTAATATAGATCTACTGCGATCTGTCAATTATATCTGTCATATTTTTGTGGTAAGAAAATCAATTGTAGATGAAATAGGTGGTTTTCGTTCTGAATTTGATGGGGCGCAAGATTATGATTTTATTCTTCGGTGTTGTGAGAAAACTTCCCAAATATATCATATTCCGAAGGTATTATATCATTGGAGAGCGCATCCGGATTCCACAGCAGAAGATCCAGAAAGTAAAAGATATGCGTATGTAAAAGGAAGAAAAGCAGTACAGGAACATTATAAAAGATTGAATATTTCTGCAAAAGTTGAAGATACGAAGTATTGGGGGATTTACAGAAGTATTTTTGAAGTTCAGGGAAATCCCAAAGTATCTATTTTGATTTTGAATAAGGATCATAAAGAAGATTTGGAAAAATGTATTTCCTCTATTATGGAGAGAACTACATATTCGAATTTTGAAATTATTATTGCAGAAAATAATAGTGAAGAGAAAGAAATATTTCAGTATTACAATGAGTTAGAGAGAGAATATGAAAACGTAAAAGTTGTATATTGGAAAGGAGACTTCAATTTTTCTGCAATTAATAATTTTGCAGCACAATACGCAACAGGAGAATACTATGTTTTATTAAATAATGACATAGAAATAATTACTCCCGAATGGCTGGAAGAAATGCTGGGATACTGTCAGAGAGAAGATGTGGGTATGGTTGGTGTGAAATTATATTATCCCGATCATAGTATCCAACATGCTGGTGTAGTACTTGGTATGGGAGGCATTGCAGGTCATATTCTGTGCAAGGCAGATGGAGATGAGCCAGGATATAATGGCAGATTGGTAACAGTGCAGGATATCAGTGCAGTTACTGCAGCATGTGCAATGATAAAAAAGGAAGTTTATGAGGATGTTGGCGGATTAGATGAGACATTTCGAGTGGCTTTTAATGATATTGATTTATGCATGAAAGTCAGAGAAAAAAATCTGTTGATTGTTTTTACTCCGTATGTAGAAATGTATCACTATGAATCAAAATCCAGGGGATTGGAAGATACACCGGAAAAGCAGATGCGATTTGCGGGAGAAATAAAACATTTTCAGACAAAATGGGAAGAAGTCTTGAAAAAGGGAGATCCTTACTATAATTCTAATTTATCGTTGGAAGAAGGAGATTGTTCAGTGCGTTATTAAGGATGCAAGAGAGGAATTACTATGCAGCGAGAGTTATTTGAAGTAGAAAAAGAGCGATTTGACCTGGCCGATAAAAAAATTTACCGACTGCAGGGAACCTGGCCAAAAGAGTATGCTGTGACAGCAGTTTTGGATGGTCAGGAAGTTCCTGTGAAAATCAGTGAACAGGAAAGAGTAAGCGCTCTGGAAAGATTTCAGGATTTGGATCTGGTGGACGGAATGCGGATTCAGATGGAATTGCGTCTGCCGGAAAATCTGGAATCCTATAAAAAATTGACAATCTATGGAGATAATGGCGGTGATCGCTTTGTGTGGTTTTCTGTTTCGGCAAAGCAACTGGCAAGAAAACAGGGAAAACCACAATACTATATTGAGAGTATAGAGATTGAAGGAAAAGCCGGTATCTGTCGGGTACGCGGCTGGGCTGCTTTCAGCCAGCCGTTGGATATCCGATTGGAGAGAAAAGACAGAACGAGAATCCCCTGTGAGATTCAGAGAATGAAGCGGGTGGATGTGCAAAATCAATTCCAGGAGATAGAAATTGAAGAAAAATGCGGTTTCTTTTTTGAACTCCATTATCAGGATTTGAAAGAATTTTATCTGATTTTTGAGGCAGAAGGTGGAAGAACCCTTCGTTTGATTCATCTTCAGCCTATGATGGTGTTGGCGGAAAAAGCAGGAACTTATTATAAAAAAGGAACACGTTTTCTGAAGCTCCATGGAGTGACGGCATTTACCGATAAGGTGGTAAAGAAGCTTACCAAGGAGCGAAAAGAGAATATTGTTTATTCCAAATGGTTACCTGCTCATCTTCCCACGAAAAAGGAACTGGAATATCAGAAAACAGTGGATTTTGAATGGAAACCGTTGTTCAGTGTGGTGGTTCCTCTTTATAAAACACCGGAAAAATATTTGCTTCGTTTGATTGAATCCATGAAAGAACAGACATATTCCCATTGGGAATTGTGTTTGTCGGATGGAAGCGGAGCGAATTCTCCCATTCGAGAGCTTCTGGAAAATGCTGTGAAAGAAGATGGACGAATCAAAGTGATTTCCCATGAAGAGCCATTGCAGATTTCTGAAAATACCAATGCAGCGATAGAAGCGGCGGCGGGAGAGTTTATAGTATTTGCCGATCATGATGATGAGTTGCTTCCCCATGCACTTTACGAATGTGCAAAGGCTTTGAATGAAAACAGGGAAACGGAAGTTTTATATTCAGATGAAGATAAAATGTCCATGGATGGTCATAAGTTTTTCCAACCTCATTTTAAACCAGATTTTAACATAGATCTTCTTTGTACAGTAAATTATATCTGTCATTTGTTTGTGGCGAAGAAAACATTGATCGATAAAGTGGGAATGCTTCGAAGAGAATTTGACGGCGCCCAGGATTATGATTTCATTTTTCGATGTGTAGAAGAAGCGGGAGAAGAAAGGATTCATCATATTCCCAAAATTCTTTATCACTGGAGAAGCCATGAAGATTCTACTTCTGAGAATCCGGAAAGTAAACTATATGCCTTTGATGCAGGGCAACGGGCGGTGCAGGCTCACTACGACAGGATCGGCGTGCCGGTGAAAGTATCAAAAGGAGAATTTTTAGGATTATACAGGACAAAATTCTTGTTGGGAAAAGAACCTTTGATTTCCATTATTATTCCGAATAAAGATCATATTGATGATTTGAAGAGATGTATGGATTCTATTGAAAAACGTTCCACATATAGAAATTTTGAGTTTATTATTGTGGAAAATAATAGCGAAGATCCAGAGACTTTTGCGTATTATCAGCAATTGGAAGCCACAAACCCCAGAGTTCATGTGGTATACTGGAAAGGTATCTTTAACTATTCTGCAATCAATAATTTTGGAGTTCAGTATGCACATGGCGAGTATCTGCTGCTGTTAAATAATGACACAGAGATTATTAATGAAGACTGCTTGGAAGAACTTCTGGGATATTGTACAAGAGAAGATGTGGGAGCAGTGGGAGCGCGGCTTTATTATGAGGATGATACCATTCAGCATGCAGGTGTAGTGATCGGTTTTGGAGGAATTGCAGGTCATTGTTTTGTGCAGCAAAAAAGAGGTTTTACCGGATATTGTCACCGGATTATCTGCGCCCAGGATTATAGCGCAGTAACAGCAGCCTGTATGATGGTAAAAAAAGAAGCATTTGAAAAAGTGGGAGGGCTGAGTGAAGAATTTCAGGTAGCCTTTAATGACATTGATTTCTGTCTGAAATTAGGTCGGGCAGGGTACCATATTGTCTATAATCCCTATGCAGAACTGTATCATTATGAATCAAAATCCAGAGGTCTTGAAGATACTCCGGAAAAAGTAGCTCGTTTCAATCGGGAAATTGCAGAATTTGAGAAACGGTGGCCAGAGATTTTAAGAGATGGAGATCCCTATTATAATCCCAATCTTACTTTGGACAGCCAGGATTTTTCTCTGAAGCGAATCAGGAAAGGACGGTAGAGTGTGATGAAAGTATTTGTAACAGGCGTTGCCGGTCAGCTTGGCCATGATGTGATGAATGAATTGGCAAAAAGAGGATATGAAGGTGTGGGAAGCGATCTTGCGCCGGAGTATACAGGTGTTCAGGACGGTTCTTCTGTAACCACAATGCCCTATGTGGCTCTTGACATCACGGATAAAGAGGCAGTAGATCGAGTGATCTGTGAAGTAAACCCGGATGTGGTAGTTCACTGTGCCGCGTGGACAGCCGTGGATTTGGCGGAAGATGATGATAAAGTAGAAAAAGTTCGTGCAATTAATGCAGGCGGAACAGAGAATATTGCCCAGGTATGTAAAAAGCTGGATGCGAAAATGGTTTATCTGAGTACGGATTATGTATTTGACGGACAGGGAAGCGAACCCTGGGATCCGGACTGCAAAGATTACAATCCGATCAGTGTTTACGGAAGTACGAAACTAGAGGGAGAACTGGCAGTTGCCAATCATCTGGATAAGTATTTTATCGTACGTATTGCCTGGGTATTTGGAGTGAATGGAAAGAATTTTATCAAGACTATGCTCAGTCTCAGTGAGAAATATGATACTATTCGTGTGGTAAACGATCAGATTGGAACTCCCACGTATACCCTTGATTTGGCAAGGCTGCTGGTAGATATGATTGAAACGGAGAAGTACGGATATTATCATGCAACCAATGAAGGCGGCTATATTTCCTGGTATGATTTTACCTGTGAGATTTTCCGTCAGGCAGGAAAGGATACAAAGGTAATTCCCGTTACTACAGAAGAATATGGTTTGTCGAAGGCGGCAAGACCGTTTAACAGCCGTTTAGATAAAAGTAAGCTGGTGAAAAACGGATTCACACCTTTGCCTACCTGGCAGGATGCTTTGAGCCGCTATCTGAAAGAGATTCAGGAATAATGTGATGCAAGAGAAAAAAAGTGAAGGAAATGATATCCGGAAGATGAGTAGAAGAGAGAAAATAGTGGAAGTTCTGTTTCTCTTAGCTGTGTTTGTATTTTTTTATATCTGGGCGGCGAAAGCTCCCTTTAACGCATCTCCGGATGAAGAAATGCGGTACCGTGTTTCAGAATATATTATAAATCATGGCGCGCTTCCGGATGGAAGAGATCCGGAAATACGAAATCCTAATTGGGGGATATCTTATGCATTTAACCCCTATATAACGTGCATCATAGCCGCCGCATTTGGGAAGGTTGTTTCTTTATTTACGGACAGTTTTCGTGCGTTATATATGAGTATGCGTCTTGTCAATGTAATTTTTGGGACACTGACAGCTTTTGTGGCTCTTCGTATAGGAAAACGTTTATTCGAAAAAGAAAAAGCATGGTTTTTTACTGTGCTGGTTACATTTCTTCCGGGAGCAGCTTTTTTGCACACGTATTTGAATATGGATTCCGTAGCGCTTTTGGCGACGGGATGGATTTTTTACTGTTGGGTCAGAGCAATTCAGGAAGGATGGACAGGAAATGTCTGTGTTCAGCTTGCACTGGCAATGTCTCTTTGTATTCATTCCTATTATAATGCCTATGGCTTTTTGTTAGTCAGCGCCATGTTCTTTGTGGGAATCATGCTGAAGGGAACAAAAAATCAATGGGATTTTGCACAGATGTGGAAAAAAGGAATGCTGATGCTGGGAATTGTGTTCCTTCTTTGTGGATGGTGGTTTATCCGTAATGCGATTCTTTATGATGGAGATATACTGGGAATGGCAGTTTCCAGTGAATATGCACAAAGATATGCAATTGAAGAATTGAAGCCTTCCAATCGTGCCACGCCTCAGACTCTGAAAATGACAGTGCTGCAAATGTTTTTGTGGATACCAGAAGGGTGGAAGTATAATTGGCTGGGAACTGTGGCAGCCAGTTTTATAGGTACCTTTGGATTTATGAAGATTTTTATGCCGGAATTTTGGACAAAAGTTTATCTTCTTTTTGTTGGGATAGGTATGTTGGGGAATATTTTCTGGTGGAAAAAGAATTTTCTGGTGGCAAAACGGAAAACAGGTGAAGAAAGAATAAAGGATGCAGAGGGTGAGACCATCATTCAGAAATACCGGAAAGACAAGGTATGGAATCAGGAAAACTGGATGCGAATCTGTCTGCTGATCGCAATGATGATTCCCTGTATGTTGTTAATTTACTATGCATATGCCAGTGACTTTCAGGCGCAGGGGCGATACATTATGCCGGCATTGTTTCCGATTATGTATTTTATAGTAAGTGGATACGATAATTTGTTGAATAAAATCATAAAAAGACCACGGGTGAAACAATGGTTTTATGCAATAGCTTCTCTTTTATGGGTATTTTCCTGTATTTTAGTATACGTTTTTGTGTATGCGCCCAATTATTAAAAAAATAGAACAGGGGATGATTCCGTAAGGTATATATTTTTCGGAATCATCCCCTGTTTTATTTTTTCTGTTCAGTTTTAGAAAGAATCATTGAAAAGTGGGATATTCCGGTATCTGATTCGTCCATAAAACATCCTCGCCTTCCGAATCCGGAATATGCAAAGTTGTAAAAAAGTGTTCCGTTATTTCGTCCAGTTCTTTTCGTGAAGCTGCACAGATATAGTAAAGGGCCACATAAGGATTGGGACCGTGCGCGATCACAGCTTCCCCGGGACGATAAAATATCCAGGGTTTCACCACTGCGGGGTGGTGTGCCAGTTCTTTTGCTATGGATAAATCGGAGATTTCCTTTAATTTTCCCTGAAAATAGAGAACAGCTCCGTGACGAAGAGGTTGTTCTGCATGGTGAGTAAGAAGACGTTTTTTCAGGGATTCTCTGTCATAAAGGGAATCTAACAGTAAATCTTCCATATTGAAATCATAGACAATATCTGTCAATTCATGCTCATATCCGAAAAAGCGAGCTGCGATCTCACATACCTGAATACCTTTTTGGGGATTCCAGAAAAATTGCATGGAAAGCGCCCCGTCTTGTTGTCCTGTTCGTGTGATAAAAGATTGCAGCAGATTTTTGGCATCTGTTGCAACTTGCTCATAGAGGCGGGAGGGATACACATTTCGGGTGCTGATGGGAATTTCTCCATAGCAGATTTCTGTTTTTTCCCGGTCAGCAATGCTGATAAGATGAACCTCCCCATCTAAAACCCAACTCATAAGATTGAATTCATAACCTTCATTATATTCTTCCAGAAGAACAGTATCTAATTCTGTGAACGTGGAGGTTCGTTGGATTGCCTGGCGTAACTCCTGCTCGTTATGTACCACATAGATTCCCCGTGAGCCGTATTTGTCTAATGGTTTTGTGACAAGGGGATACTGCAGACCGTGAGTATTTATGGTGTCTTCAGTAAGGAACTCACTGACAGGAATACGATAAAATTGTGGGGTGGGCAGATGAAGCTCGTTCAACAATTCTTTTGTAGCTGCTTTGTCACGATACCAGGGAAGTTGTTCTGGTTTTAAGTAACAGGGTAAATTGGCAGCATGGGCAATTTTTACCATACATTCTAAAAGCAGATCGGAAAAAGAGGTAATGATACCGTCAATTTTTTTATCTGTACACAAACGGGCGATACGGGAGATTTCAGTTACAGGAATAATATAATTTTCATCTGCAAAATTTCTGGCCGGACCATTCGGATAACCGTCACATACGATGGTATAGTATCCTCGGGATTTGGCTTTTTGTACCAATTGAACAAATTCACCCATGGAACCCAATATTAATATTCTGTGAGGCATAGGAACTCCTTTCTATCATCCTTTTTCGATTTCTTGTATTATTTTGACCATGTATTCCATTTCTTCTTTACCATAGCGCTGGTCGCAGGGCAGGGGTAAAATATTAGCAGCCCACTGATATTCCAATCGGTCTTCAGGAAGAGATTTTAACACATTTGTCCAGTTTGTGGGAACAAAAATCTTATATTTTGCCAATTCCTTACGAAGAAGGATTCCTTTGGAAGAGTAATACGGATAGGCAAAAGGTCCTTCCGGTATTACAGCAATAAAAGGATTTTTTTCCCTGTTGCCTCCCTGCAGGTTTTTGTGAAGAGTCAGATAATTTGCATCCCTTTTTGCTTTGATTTGTTGATAATCAATACCTTGCAGAAGATTTCTGGTAAGGCGGGACATATATTTTGGCGTTTCTTCATGGTAGGTGGATGCATTTTGGAGCATTTGCTGATAATAAGAGCCTGCATCCTGTTCGTACCGTCCCAGAATATGAGTCATACGCGTATTGGAATGATCCGTTTCGGATAAATCAGTTAAAACAGCGTCTGTAGCCAGATAGGCTCCGTCACTGAGACCGAAAAATTTCCGGCAGGAATAAAGGGTATCGATACCTGCCAGAGGACGCTGATAAAAAGCATGGGTGTGATCGATAATGATTCTCTCATATTGTTTCTGATACTGTAAGATGCGATCATCGGTAAGTTGTCCATAATAATTGACCAGGTAGAGATATTCTCCTTCCCGTAATCCATGGGGGCGGTCAATTACAGGAGTCAGGTTTTGATCTAATGCATAAAAAGAAATCTCTGCATCTGTTTTGAGACAGGCATCTGTTACAGAATCGCAGAGAAAATCGGGAAGGAGAAGTTTTTTGCAGTTACGGGAACGAAGCAGCCAGAGTAAAGCTGTGCGTCCCAGATTTACTTTATATAAGTCGGGATAATATTCGGAACCGGAAAATTCTTCCAGTTCCAGATATCCTCCTATTTCTTTTTTCATTCGTCCACATCTTTCTGCCTGATCACGTAATGAGGCATTTTTTTAGATTCATTCAGAATGTTCATAAGATAGATTCCCATAATACCGATGGATAGCAGGGTAATACCAAAGAATGCCAGAAGTACCAGCATCAGGGAAGTCCATCCCTCCACAGAAGTTCCATAGATAAAGTAACGGATCAGGTAAAAAAGACCCAAACCGCAGCTTACAAGAAAGCTGAGAATCCCCAGATTTCTTACCATGAGCAGCGGAAATGCTGAATGGGCGGTGATGTCATAGATAAGATCTTTGAGAAGACGGCGGAAAGAATAGCCGCTTTTTCCATAAGCTCTGGCGTCATGACGTACCGGTACATTAATGATCCTGTTAGAAGACAGCACTAACAGATTTCCAATTTGTGGAAGATAGGTGTTGGTTTTCAGCATGGCTTCCACGAGAAATCTTCGGATCAGGCGGAAACTGGTGATTTGAAGATCTGGATCTTTTCCTAACATTTTGGAAGTTGCCCAGACGGAGACCTTGGTTCCCAGTTTGCGGATAGGATTGTGTTTTCGTCCTTCATAACTTGCAATGATCACATCCACATCATCACGCTGGTCCATAACACTGATCATTTTCGGAAGTTCTTCCGGTGGATGTTGGAGATCATCATCCATAGTGATGATAAAATCTCCTGTTGCATGAGAAAAGCCACATAAAAGCGCGGGATGTTGTCCAAAATTTCTGGCCATTTGGATGATTTTGACACGATGATCTTTTTCTCGCAGTTTTGTCATTACCTGAAAAGAATGGTCTTTGGAACCGTCATCTACAAGAATCAACTCAAAGGGGCGCTGAATTTCCTCGCGAAAGACTTTTTCAATTCGGGTATAAAGTTCATTTAATGTGTGTTCTGAATTATAAACAGGAACAACAACAGAATAGGATGCCATATATTTTCCCCCAATTTTCTTGTTTTTTCGCATTAATCATATC
This sequence comes from Oliverpabstia sp., assembly GCA_034114925.1. Classification (GTDB taxonomy): domain Bacteria; phylum Bacillota; class Clostridia; order Lachnospirales; family Lachnospiraceae; genus Oliverpabstia. The sequence goes on along the minus strand of JAXEUM010000108.1, from coordinate 13,552 downwards.
ATTTTAGAGAATTTATTTCAAGAAAAACAATTTCTTGAAGCCGGATGGTAATAGTGCTATAATAAATTATGTATGCATTTTGCTAAAAGTAATGAAAATAAGGCGGTGAGCAGCATTGCAAAGAGGAAAAGATTATATACAATTGCATCTAAATATCCTGTTGTTTTCTTTGACCACTGTTTTTTCAAAATTTGCCTCTATGGAGTATAATAAAAACGGTTTTAAGGGAATAGGACTGTATGTTTTTGCATTTTTAATGATTGCCAATTGTGGAATTTATGCCATTGCATGGCAGAAGGTCATTAAGAAATTTTCTTTGTCCACAGCATATGCCAATAAAAGCGTATATTTGTTGTGGTCGCAGATTTGGGCGGTAGTTATCTTTCATGAAAATCTTTCCCCGCAGAACATTATAGGAATTCTTGTTGTTCTTGTGGGAGTTTGGACGGTGCAGCGGTATGAATAGACTATTTATGTTGATGATGTTAGGCGGAACATTTTTTTCCGCCATTTCTCAGGTGTTATTAAAACAGAGCGCGAATAAGGTTTATAAAAATCCCATCAGAGAATATCTGAACTGGCGGGTGATCACGGCATATGGGATTTTTTTTGGTGTATTATTGTTAAATACGTATTGTTTTACGAAGGTGGATATGCGGTATGGTCCAGTGATTGATACCGCAGCCTATATATTTGTGTTATTATTTTCCTGGCTTATCTTAAAAGAAAAAATCACAAAAGGAAAAATAATCGGTAATCTTATTATTGTATTGGGAATCCTTATTTATACCATCCCATGAAAATTTAGAAGGAGGAGCGCCATATGAGAAAAATACATAAGAAGGCAGCAGCCTGTGTGTTGGGATGTTTGATGATGGTTTCGGTTACTCCGGTACAGGCAGCCCAGGTTCAAAATGGAACGACCTATGAAGTGACTACAAATCTTATTCCGGAATGGCCCCAAGCTCCGGAAATTGCATCTGAAACAGCTATCCTTATGGATGGAGACACAGGAGCGATTTTGTACAATAAAGGGATGGATGAAATCCGCTATCCTGCCAGCATAACAAAAATTATGACCTGTCTTCTGGCATTGGAAAAAGCAGGATTGGAAGATCAGGTAACATTTACCCAGACGGTACTCTCGGATCCAAACTCAGGGGGAACCAATATTGGAATGCAGGAGGGTGAGATACTGACTATGCGACAGTGCCTGGATGTGCTTATGGTTCAGTCAGCCAATGATGTGGCCACGCAGATTGCAGAATATGTGGGACAGGGTTCTGTTCAGAACTTTGTGGATATGATGAATCAAAGGGCGCAGGAATTGGGATGTCAGAATACTCATTTTGCCAATGCCAGCGGTATGCCGGATGAAAATCATTATACCACAGCTCATGATATGGCTCTTATTTTTCAGGAAGCTATAAAAAATGAGGTGTTTCGGGAAATCATCAAACAACAAAATGTGGTGGTGGGACCGACCAATAAGAATGGAGAAACCAGAATATATTCCTGTCACCATGCGCTGGTGGCACAGTCGGCGCCGGAGTATTATGAGGGATGTTTCGGAGGAAAAACGGGAGTCACGGAAGTAGCAAAGAATACGCTGGTCAGCGGAGTTACCAGAGATGGTATGACATTAATCGCAGTTACGCTTAGAGCAGAAGTGGAGCAGATTTATCAAGATCAGATCCGATTATTTAATTATGGTTTTGAGAATTTTCAGAAGGTGGAAGTTCCAGGAGGTTCTGTAACAATTCCAAAAGATAAGAGTGTGGAAAATCTTACCATACAGGAGATACCGGAAGAAGCAGGAACCAGTCAGGAGTATTTTTATAATGGAGATTACTATCTGGGAAGAGGAATAAAAGAAGAGGTTCAGGAGGAAGTTGTATTACAGCCGGAAGAACCTGTGGTGACATCGGAGCCAGAAGAAAAACAGCCGGAGAAAAATCAGGAAGATTCTTCGGAAAAGCAGAAAACACTCTATAAAAATATTATCTGTATTTTGATGGGAGTGATAGGCGTTTCTGTTGTTATTGCGATCATATCCGGAATAAAAAAAAGAAAAAGAAGGAATGGGAAAAGCAAAAAGCATTAGGAGGGTGAGAAAAGGTGAAGATTAGTTTTAACAGACCTCCTTTCGTGGGAAAGGAAACGGAATATATAAAGGAAGCAGTGGAGAAAAATGGTATGATCTGCGGAGACGGTCCTTTTACCAAACGGTGTTCTGCCTGGATGAAGGAACATTTTTTATCAAACCATGTACTTCTCACCACTTCCTGTACGCATGCGTTGGAGATGGCTGCTTATCTGGCAGGTATCCAGCCGGGGGATGAGGTGATTATGCCGTCCTATACCTTTGTTTCCACAGCGGATGCCTTTGTACTCCGGGGAGCGACCTGTGTATTTGTGGATATTCATCCGGATACCATGAATATAGACGAAACGAAGATCGAGGCGGCTATTACAGAGAAAACAAAGGCGATTGTACCGGTACATTATGCCGGGGTAGCCTGTGAGATGGATACGATCATGGCGTTGGCGAGGAAATATGATTTAAAAGTGATCGAGGATGCCGCCCAGGGGGTAAACGCTTATTATAAAGGAAAAGCGCTGGGAACGATTGGCGATTTCGGCTGTTACAGTTTTCATGAGACGAAGAATTACTCTATGGGAGAGGGGGGAGCCCTTCTTTTTCAGGATGAAAAATATCTGGAGCCGGCAGAAATTCTTCGGGAAAAAGGAACGGACAGGAGTAAATATTTCCGGGGACAGGTGGATAAATATACCTGGGTGAATTATGGTTCTTCTTATCTTCCCAGTGATATGAATGCTGCTTATCTTTGGGCGCAGTTGGAAGAAGCAGAAAAAATCAACAGTAAGAGGCTGTCAATATGGAAGTATTATCATGAAAACTTAGCCGGACTGGCAGAAAAAGGTTTTATTGAACAGCCATTTGTTCCGGATTATGCCACCCATAACGCCCATATGTATTATATAAAAGTAAAGGATCTGGAGACGAGAACAAAACTTTTGGCTTATCTGAAGGAAAAGGGGATTTTAAGTGTATTTCATTATGTTCCTCTTCATTCTTCAAAAGCGGGTCAGATGTTTGGAAGATTTCACGGAGAAGATGTATACACTACGAAAGAGAGTGAGAGATTACTTCGCCTGCCCATGTATTATAGTCTGAGCTTTGAAGAGGCAGAGGAAGTAGTGAGAGCATTGCAGGCGTTTAACGAGTATTAAGGAGAAGTTTTTTATGGATTCCAAGACATGGATGCATTATCTGAAGAAAATAAAACCTTATAATATACAGAAGGGATTGCGCTATCTGAAGCACTATGGTCCGAAAGAATTCTGGATCAGACTGTGTGAGAGGATGGAGCCGGAGGAGGTTCCCTATGGCCCGTGGTTTGAAAAACATCAGCCTTCTTTGGAAGAGCTGGAAAAACAAAAGAAAAAGAAATGGGGTTACAGTCCTCTGATTAGTGTGGCAGTTCCTGCTTATCGAACCCCGGAAGAATTTCTGCGCCAGATGATAGAGTCTTTAAAAAATCAGACGTATGATAACTGGGAGTTGTGTATTGCCAATGCCAGTCCGGAAGATGAGAAAATGAAAGAGATTCTTCATACCTATGCAAAGGAGGATTCCAGGATCAGAATTCAGGAACTGAAGGAAAATCTGGGGATTGCAGAAAATACAAATGAAGCTTTTGCCATGGCAAAAGGAGAATTTTTGGGATTGTTGGATCATGATGATCTGCTGGCTCCTCAGGCGCTTTATCGGATGGTGGAAACTATGAATCTCCATCTGGAAGAAGAGAGAGGAACCCGGGTAGACGTTTTGTATACGGATGAGGATAAGGTCACTACCGATCTTTCCGAACATTTTCAACCCCATTTCAAACCGGATTTTAACCTGGATCTTTTGCGTTCCAATAACTATATCACTCACTTTTTTGTGGTAAGAACATCTCTGGTAAGACAGGTGGGAGGTTTTCGCAGAGAATTTGACGGGGCGCAGGATTATGATTTTATTTTCCGATGTACAGAACAGGCGAAGATGATTTGTCATATCCCGGAGATTTTGTATCACTGGCGTACCCACAAGGCTTCCACTGCCGACAATCCAGCCAGTAAAATGTATGCTTTTGAGGCAGGAAAGCGGGCGATTGAGGGAAATCTTTCCCGTACAGGAAGAAAGGGGATTGTAAGTCACACGAAAGATCTGGGATTTTATCAGGTAGAGTATCCGGTACAGGGTAATCCTTTGGTTTCCATTTTGATTCCAAATAAAGATCAGAAAGATACCCTGAAAAAATGTCTGGATTCTGTGTTCGAGAAAAGCACCTATGGAAATTATGAAGTCATTATTATAGAAAATAACAGTGTGGAGCAGGAAACTTTCGATTATTATAAAGAGTTGGAAAAACGTTCCAATGTACAGGTGGTTACCTGGAAAGAAGGATTTAACTATTCAGCTATTAATAATTTTGGAGCTGGCTATGCAGCGGGAGAGTTTCTGTTGTTTTTAAACAATGATGTGGAAGTGATTCATCCCGGATGGATAGAGGAAATGCTGGGAAATTGCCAGCGAAAAGAGGTGGGGATCACCGGAGCAAAATTGTATTATCCGGATGACACCATACAACATGCCGGAACAATTATTGGGATTGGGGGAATTGCCGGACATGCGTTTCTTAATATGCCCAGATCCCGTACCGGATATCTGCATAAAGCGTCGCTTCAGATGGATCTTAGTGCAGTGACAGCAGCCTGTATGATGATGAAAAAATCCGTGTTCGATCAGTTGGGAGGATTTGAGGAGAGATTGTCGGTTGCTTTTAATGATGTGGATCTTTGTCTGCGTACCGTACAGGCAGGATATCTGGTGGTATATAATCCACGGGTGGAATTGTATCATTACGAATCCAAATCCCGGGGAACGGAAGATAATGAAGAGAAAATCCGTCGGTTCCAGGGAGAAATCGAATTTATGAGGAGTCGTTGGATTAAGATCTTAAAAGAGGGCGATCCTTATTATAATAAAAATCTCACATTGAGTAAGTGGAATTACTCTCTGCGGGCTTAAGAGATAGGAGCAGATTATGCAGAATAAAAAATGTGCCATATCTGTGGTCATTCCCAATTACAATGGGCTGCAGTACATAGAAAGGTGTCTGGAGAGCTTAAAAAAGCAGAGTTTTCAGGAATATGAAGTGATTTTTGTAGATAATGGTTCCAAGGATGGCAGTGTGGAGGCGGTTCGGGAAAATTATCCCTGGGTACGCCTGATCTGTCTTTCGGAGAATACAGGATTTTGTGGAGCTGTAAATGCAGGAATACGAGCTTCTGAGGCAGAATACGTTGTTTTGTTAAATAACGATACGGAAGCAGATCCGGATTTTCTAAAGGAATTATACCGTGGAATTTCAGAAAAATCGAAAGCCTTTTCCGGAGCAGCCATGATGCTGCAATTTCAGGAGAGGGATAAGATTGATGATGCAGGAAACTTTTATAATGCCCTTGGGTGGGCATTTGCCCGGGGAAAGGGCAAATCAGAAAAGAAATATCAAAAAGAGTGTCAGATATTTTCCTCCTGTGGCGGCGCAGCTATTTACAGGAGAGAGTTATTAGAAAAGCTGGGGTGTTTTGACGAAGAACATTTTGCCTATCTGGAAGATACAGATCTGGGGTATCGGGCTAAAATATCCGGTTATGAAAACTGGTACTTTCCCAAAGCAAAGGTGTTTCATGTGGGAAGCGGAACTTCAGGTTCTCGATACAATCAGTTTAAAATCCGGTATTCTTCCAGAAATAATATCTATATGATTTACAAAAATATGCCATTTTTCCAGATTGTGCTGAATTTCCCATTTCTTGTAGTCGGATTTGGAATAAAACTATTGTTTTTTACGTTGAAAGGCTATGGAAAAGAATATGCAGCGGGGATCAAAAATGGATTTTTCCTTTGTAAAAAAGAGAAAAAATATCCTTTTTCCTGGAAAAATGCAGGTAATTACTGTAAGATCCAGTGGCAGCTTTGGGTAAATATATTCCGTCGTTTTCTGTAGGAATAGGAAGGCACCAACAGAGGGAGACAGAATTGTTTATTTACAGTTTGTATGGAAAGTAATATAATGGTAAGAAAAGTTTAAAAAGTAGACAGAAAATATTAGGTTGCCCTTTTGGGGGAACTGTTGTATAGTTAAAAAAAGAAAAAATGAGATAAGGTGAAGAGTATTGATAAAAGATAATCAAAAATACTTTAACCGGATGCATGTGGTGATTGATGGTTTTGTCATTGCGGGTTCCTATTGGCTGGCATGGGTGACAAAGTTTATCGGTCCTTTTGCCGAGGGTTCTGTCCAGTCTTTGTCATGGAAATGGTATATGGCGGTGATGGTTCCCGTTATCCCTCTCTATCTGATCTTGTATTATGCATTTAGCCTGTATACTCCGAAACGGGTGCAGGGGCGTCGTCTGGAGTTTTCCAATATCGTAAAGGCGAATACCGTTGGTATGTTGATTTTGATCAGCTGCATTTACGTGCTTTTAAAGGAAAATAATTTTTCCAGAGAGATGTTGTTCTATTTCTTTTGCTTTAATACGGTATTTGAAGAAATGGTTCGCATTGGGATCCGACGGGTTTTGCGGAAAATCAGAAAGAAAGGCCTGAATCAGAAGCATGTGCTTTTGGTGGGGTATAGCCGTGCGGCAGAGGAGTATATTGACCGTATTTTACAGAATCCCCAGTGGGGGTACCATGTACATGGGATTTTAGATGACAATGTAAAAGCGGGCACCACATATAAAGGAATTAAAGTGTTGGGAAGAATTGAGAATCTTATGGTGATTCTTCCGGAGAATCAACTGGATGAGATTGCAATTACCCTTGGATTGAGTGAATATTACCGTCTGGAAGAAATCGTGGCGCTCTGTGAAAAATCCGGAGTACATACCAAGTTTATTCCGGACTATAACAATATTATACCTACAAAACCATATACGGAAGACCTTCTGGGACTTCCGGTGATCAACATCCGTTATGTGCCGTTAACAAACACCTTCAATGCGGTGGTGAAACGATTGATGGATATTGTAGGTTCTCTTGTGGCTATGATTCTTTTCTCTCCGATTATGCTGCTGGCCTGTATCATGATCAAGCTGACCTCGCCGGGACCGCTTATTTATAAACAGGAACGGGTGGGACTTCATAATCGTACGTTTATGATGTATAAATTCCGTTCTATGGAAGTACAGCAGAGAGAAAAAGAGAAAAAAGCCTGGACAGTGAAAGACGATCCCCGGGTGACAGGAATCGGAAAACTGATGCGAAGGACAAGTATTGATGAACTTCCCCAGTTATTTAATATTCTGAAGGGAGATATGAGCCTGGTAGGTCCCAGACCGGAACGGCCTTTCTTTGTGGAAAAGTTCAGAGAGGAAATACCAAGATATATGGTGAAGCATCAGGTAAGACCGGGACTGACCGGATGGGCGCAGGTAAACGGTTACCGGGGAGATACTTCCATCCGTAAAAGAATCGAATATGATCTGTATTATATTGAGAACTGGAGTGTAGGACTGGACATTAAGATTCTGGTTATGACCTTTTTTAAAGGTTTTGTAAACAAAAATGCCTACTAATGAGTAAGGGAGAATACTATGTCAAATAAGAAAAATCTAACCAAGAAACAGTTGAGACTTCGAAGAAAACGCAGAAGAAGACGGATTATTTTCGGCCTGGAGATTGTAATATTGCTGGTGTTGGTGGCTGGATTGTTTGTCTTTGCCAAGATGGGAAAGATGGGATTTGAAGAATTGGATTTTGATAATATCGGGGTAAATACCGGTATTAAGGAAAATGAGGTCATGCAAGGATATACTACCATCGGTCTGATCGGTGTGGATATCAGTAATGGCGGAAGTCTGGAGCAGAGCAACAGTGATACCATGATCATTGCAAGTATCAACAACGATACCAAGAAGGTAAAACTGGTATCGGTGTACAGAGATACGTATCTGAGAATTGGGGAAGACGAAGAACATAATGGTATTTACCGTAAGGCAAATGAAGCATATATGCGGGGCGGTTATGAAAAATTTGTAAATATGATCAATACCAACCTGGATTTGAATATGACAGCCTGTGTCAGCGTGGAGTTTAAGGCGGTGGCCACAGTGATTGATCTCCTTGGCGGTGTAGACGTGGAACTGAAAGAAGAAGAGATTGTACATCTGAATAATTACTGTAAAGGTACGGCAGAGTACACCGGTATGGATTACGAACCACTGGAAAAAGTGGCGGGAGTTCATCATCTGAATGGAGTACAGGCAGTTGCTTATGCACGTATCCGTTATACTGCCGGAGCCGATTTCCGCCGCGCCGCAAGACAGAGAGAGTTGATCTATAAGATTGTGGATAAAGCTAAGAATGCAGATTTGGCTACTTTAAACAAGATATTGGATGAAGTATTCCCCATGATCAAGACCACATTGACAAAAACAGAGATTTTATCCATGGGTATGAGTATGTTGTCTTATGACATTGAAGATCAGGCAGGATTTCCATTTGACCATTTATATGGAGAAAATGTAAAACAGGCTATGGATGGGTATGACTGTGTCGTTCCGGTAACACTGGAATCCAATGTGGTAAAGCTTCATGAATTTTTATATCCGGAGGATGCGTACGTTCCTTCCGATGAAGTGAAAGCGTACAGTCAGCATATTGTAGACAAGAGTGGATTTGGTGATGATTCTCGTCTGGAGCATTCAGAGGATGGTTCCATGGCGGCATATAGAGAAACAGATACCGAATCATAAAAGGACTGCCGTACTATTCTGAAAATGATTAGTGCGGCAGTTTTTTCGGTGAAAAATTGGAATTCGTCGGGGAGAGAAAAAATATGGAAAAGAAAACAGTAGATGTGATTATTCCCGTATATAAACCGGATGGGAAATGGAAACGGTTGGTGGAAGGTCTGGAGCGTCAGACTTATCCCGTTCATAAAATTCTGGTGATGAATACGGGAGAGGAAAATTGGAAGAAAGAATACGAACAGTGGAGCGACAGGATGGAGGTTCACCATGTAAAAGTGGAAGAATATGACCACGGAGGGACGAGAGATCGGGCGGCTCGGATGTCTCAAGCAGAGTATCTTTTGTTTATGACGCAGGATGCAGTTCCGGAAAATGAAAATCTGGTGGAAGAGCTGGTAAAGGCTATGGAGCAGGAAAAAGATGTCCGGGCAGCGTACGCCAGGCAGCTTCCCACAGAGGATTGCAGATTGATGGAACGATATACCAGAGAATTTAATTATCCGGAACAAAGTTGTATCAAACGTCAGTCAGATCTGGAAAAGATGGGGATTAAGACGTATTTTTGTTCCAATGTATGTGCCATGTATCGGAGGGATACCTACCTGGAGTTGGGAGGTTTTGTGAAAAAAACGATTTTTAATGAAGATATGATATTTGCAGGAAAATTGATCCAGTCCGGATGGGCCATTGCATATGCATCACAAGCCAGGGTGATTCATTCTCACAATTATTCGGCGCTCCAGCAATTTCATCGAAACTTTGATCTGGCAGTATCCCAGGCAGATCACCCGGAGGTGTTTGAAGGGGTGCGTTCGGAAGGCGAAGGTATTCGTCTGGTGAAAAAAACTGCCGGCTGGCTGTGCAGTCAGGGAAAACCATGGCTGGTACTCAATCTGATCTGGAACAGTGGGTGGAAATATCTGGGGTATCTGTTGGGAAAAAGATATAAGCATTTACCGGGGTGGATGATTCGATTCTGCACTTCACAGAAAAAATACTGGAAGAAATGAAGGATTATCAAAGGGTTTTCACATTTTTATCACATTTATCTTATAAAATAAACAATATGTTTAAGAAAAATGCTGGAAGAGAGGATGATATATATGGGAAATGATTGGGACTGGAACCAAAAAGATAAGGAAGGAGAAACAGTTTCTGCTTCCGTACCGGAGGAGACAAAAGAAAATACTCCTGTAACAGAAGAGATAGGAGAAAATGCGGTTACGCAGGAGACAACAGAAGGGAAGAGGTCTCCACAGGAAGAGACAAAAAAACAGGAAACAGAGGAAGTAAAGGAGAATACCTCTTATCACTGGGTAAATCCGGAATATCAGAAACGTCAGGAAGGCGCGGCAGATGCCGGGCAGAATTCTTATGAGACAGATGCGTACCGGGAAAGAATCGGTTATACGAATACACAGAATACCGGATACGAAGGAAATCAGAATAACAGAAATGCCGGATATGGAAATCCCTCCGGCGGCAGCGGATATCAGGGAGGCGGCTACCATGAGTCTCAAAATTCCTTCGGCGCTGCTCCAAAGACAGGCCAAAGACATTATGGCGCCTATCAGTTTGCTCCGGAACCCTCCGGAAAAAAACAGAAAAAGAAAAAACCTATGGGCATGGGAAAACGCTTTCTTGTGACTGTAGGTATGGCAGTAGTGTTTGGAGTTGTGGCAGGAGGTGTGATGTTTGGAGTAAATACTCTTGGCAATCATTTGACCGGACAGGATCAGAAAACGGAAAGTCCTGTGCAGGTACCTACTGTAGAACCTCCTGCAAATAAGGAGTCTCAGTCTGCGTCTTCTTTGGCAGTGGACAATTCCGGTAATTATACCGTAACGCAGGTGGCAGATATGTGTATGCCGTCAGTAGTTTCTATTACAAATGCCAGTGTGAGTACGGTTCGTGATTTCTTTGGGGGAGTTCAGGAATATCCTATTGAAAGTACAGGTTCCGGAATTATTGTAGGACAAAATGATAAGGAATTGTTGATCGCCACAAATAACCACGTGATCGCAGGAGCAGAAACTCTTACCGTAGCTTTCAGTGATGATGCTGTGTATGAGGCTCAGGTAAAGGGCAATAACCCGGATACGGATCTGGCGGTGATCGCAGTGAATCTGAAAGATATGTCGGAAGAAACATTAAATTCCATTAAGATAGTAAGCATCGGAGATTCTGATTCCTTGCAGATTGGAGAGCAGGTAGTAGCCATTGGAAATGCTTTGGGTTATGGACAGTCTGTTACCTCCGGATGGGTCAGCGCAGTAAATCGTGAAGTGTTTGATGAAAATGGCAACAGTACGGGAAAACTGATTCAGACAGATGCGGCCATTAATCCGGGAAACAGTGGAGGCGCTCTTTTGAATATGAAGGGAGAACTGATTGGGATTAATTCCTCGAAAGCCGCAGCTACAGAGGTAGAAGGAATGGGATATGCGATTCCAGTGGCAACGGCACAACCGATTCTGGATGAATTGATGAACCGGGAAACCAGATATAAAGTGGACGAAGGAAAATCCGCATATATTGGTGTAGTATGTATGGATGTGGATGCGGATGCCATTGCCAAATATGGAATCCCGAAAGGCGCTTTTGTTGATTCGGTGGAAGAAGGCGGACCGGCACAAAAAGCAGGAATACAAAAAGGCGATGTAATTGTTAAATTTGACGGAGTAACAGTTTCCGGAAAAGACGATCTTGTAAGTAAACTGGAATATTATGAAGCGGGCGAAGAGATCGAGGTAGTGATCAGCAGAGCAGAAAATGGAGCGTATAAAGAACAGACAGTTACCGTCACTTTGGGAAAACGAAGTGAGATGATGCAGACAGTTCCGCAAAGATAAAGAAGTTCCCCTGGAATCGTGTGTTTTCTGACACATAGTTTTAGGGGGACTTTTTTGCTGTTCGTTACTGTTCACTCCGTTCACAGCAACTGCTGTTCCTTTTTAGAAAAAGTTTACTTGTGAGATATCGGATTGTGTTCTATAATGATACTATGTTCAGGCATTGATTTGCCGGACAGTTATGAGAATAAGAAACGAATCGGGAGAACCGATGATAGAGAAAGGATAAAAGATGTCAGAAGACAAGGATTTACTGGAGAATGTTCCGGAAGATAAAAAAGAGGATGTACCGAAACAGAAAACAAAAGAAGACGAATATGAAAAGGTCTGTTTCCTTTGCAGGAGACCGGAGAGCAAGACCGGACCAATGATTACCCTTCCGCAGAATATCCATATTTGCACGGATTGTATGCAGAAGAGTTTTGATACGATGAATAATAGCAATATCAATTATAATGATCTGATGAGTCATATGCCGAATATCAGTATGATTGATCTTTCTTCTCTCCCCAATCAGGTGCCGGAAAAGCAGAGAGTAAAGAAAAGCAAACCGGAAAAAGAGAAGAAATCATTTACTATGAAGGACGTACCGCCGCCACATAAGATTAAAGCACAGTTGGATGAATATGTGATCGGCCAGGAACATGCAAAGAAAGTAATTTCCGTAGGCGTGTATAATCATTACAAGAGAGTTCTTGCTTCCGAAGAGAATAATGATGTGGAAATTGCAAAATCCAATATGCTTATGATCGGACCTACAGGAAGTGGAAAAACATATCTGGTACAGACGCTGGCGCGATTGCTGGATGTACCTCTGGCAATTACCGATGCGACTTCTCTGACAGAGGCAGGATATATTGGTGACGATATAGAGAGCGTGGTTTCCAAATTGCTGGCGGCAGCAGATAATGATGTGGAACGGGCAGAACATGGAATCATTTTCATTGATGAGATTGATAAAATTGCCAAGAAGAAGAACACGAATCAGAGAGATGTAAGTGGTGAAGCGGTACAGCAGGGAATGTTGAAGCTTTTAGAGGGAAGTGATGTGGAGGTTCCGGTGGGAGCCAACAGTAAAAATGCTATGGTTCCTCTTACCACGGTAAATACCAGCAATATTTTATTTATCTGTGGAGGAGCTTTCCCGGATTTGAGTGAAGTGATCAAAGAACGGTTGAATAAGAAATCGGCAATCGGATTCCAGTCAGAGCTTCGGGATAAGTATGACAAGGATAAAAATATTCTGGATAAAGTAACAGTGGAAGATTTGAGAAACTTTGGGATGGTGCCTGAGTTTTTAGGAAGACTTCCTATTATATTTACGCTTCAGGGATTGGATAAAGATATGCTGGTGAAGATTCTGAAAGAGCCGAAGAACGCCATTTTGAAACAGTATAAAAAGCTGTTGGATATGGATGAGGTAAAACTGGAATTTGCAGAGGATGCTTTGGAAGCGATTGCAGAAAAGGCTCTGGAAAAAGATACGGGAGCCAGAGCTTTGCGGGCGATTTTGGAAGAATATATGCTGGATATCATGTATGAAATTCCCAAAGACGACAGCATTGGAGAGGTGGTCATTACAAGAGCCTATATTGAACATACAGGAGGACCGCAGATATTGCTTCGGGGACAGGAGCTGTATCAAATAGAGCAAAAGTAAGAGAATGGAGGCAGAGGGTATTATGGGTGATGATTTTTTGAATAATTTAAAACAGACGATTACAGAGACAGCAGAAGTGGTAGGCAAGAAGACAGAGGATCTGGTGGAGATTCAGAAGCTGAGAAACAAAGTACGCAGCGCTGGAAAAAATGTGGAAATGGACTACAGAAAACTGGGAGAAATTATTTTCCAGCGATTTTCTGAC
>JAXEUM010000107.1:0-7102 GCA_034114925.1 Oliverpabstia sp. | reverse complement strand
GAATTACTTCGGTTGGCAGCTTGTCTCGAAGAACATTTTCCACATTCTATGGCAAAAGCGGTTGTACATGCGGCGAAACAGGCAGGACTTGACCATGAAGAAATGCATTCAAAGGTGGAATATATTGTTGCCCACGGAATTTCTTCCTATGTGGGAGAAAAACGGGTAATTATCGGAAGCGCACATTTTGTTTTTGACGATGAAAAATGTCAGATTCGTGATGAATATCAGACACAGTTTGAAAATTTGCCGGAAGATTATTCGCATTTATATCTGGCCGTAGATGGTATTTTGGAAGCCGTGATCTGTATAGAAGATCCACTGCGTGAGGAAAGTACAAAAGTCATACGGGTATTGAAAGATGCCGGGTTTACGAAGATTGTTATGATGACCGGAGACAGTGAGCGTACTGCAGCTGCTGCGGCAGCAAAAGTCGGTGTGGATGAATATTATTCGGAAGTATTACCGGAAGATAAAGCAAAATTTATTAACCAGGAAAAAGCGACCGGCAGAAAAGTTTTGATGGTAGGTGATGGAATTAATGATTCACCGGCACTATCAGCAGCGGATGTGGGAATTGCAATCAGTGATGGTGCGGAACTTGCCAGAGAAATTGCGGATATCACGATTGCCGCAGATAATCTATACCAGATTGTCAGACTAAAATATTTAAGCAATGCATTAATGAAACGGATTCAGAGTAACTATCGAAAGATTGTAGGAATTAATACATTCCTGATTCTCCTGGGAGTTGGAAGCGTGATACATCCGACTACATCGGCGATGTTTCACAATGTTTCAACACTGGCAATCAGTCTGCAGAGTATGCGGGATTTGTCGGGGATTATTACAGAAAGAATAGAGAAAGAGGAAAAGACGGTTTAATCTGCCGCCTTTTCCTCTTTTTTATCAGATGTAATGGTATGTTCCTCGATAAATTTCTTCATAGCCTGAAAACTTTCATCACTGATCTGGTGTTCCATTTCACAGGCATCTTCCGTGGCAGTCTTCGGGTCAACACCAAGAGAAATCAGCCAGTTAGATAGTACCTGATGCCGTTCATAAACACTTGTAGCAATCTCCATTCCTTTATCCGTTAATGTAATGAAACCTGCCTGACTGACAACAATACAGCCGTTTTCACGAAGGTGTTTCATGGCAACACTGACACTTGGTTTGGAAAAATTTAATTCTACAGCAATATCAATGGAACGTACAACAGGTAATTTCTTGCTTAATATCAATATAGTTTCCATATAATCTTCGGAAGATTTGTTATGTCGCATATTATCTCCTTTCAATTTCAGTTAGTCAAAACTACTTCCTGTTGCTTTCATTGTAACAGTCATTTTTAGGAAATTCAAGACCGAAAGAATGGAAAAGGCACTATTTTTAAATGAAAAATATTATCAATTACGGTTATTGACATACAATTAAAGTAAGAATATACTAACTATCGTAAGATACAACTGATAATTTTTATTAGAAAGCGAAAGCGGGTGGATTATGATGCCGTTAACAATGGCTGAAACTGGTCAGGAGATCAAGATTAGAAAAATTGGCGGAAAGGATGAGACCAGACGTTTTTTGGAAAGCCTGGGATTTGTGATGGGCGGATTCGTTACCGTTGTATCAGAAATCAATGGAAACCTGATTGTAAAAGTGAAGGATTCGCGAGTGGCAATCAGTAAAGAAATGGCGAATAAGATTATGATCTAGGAGGGATGAGAAGTGGCTACATTAAGAGAAGCAAAGTGCGGTCAGATCGTAAAGGTTGTGAAAATTCATGGTGAGGGTGCCCTGAAGCGCAGGATCATGGATATGGGAATAACGAAGAATGTGGAAATCTACATACGGAAAGTAGCACCGCTTGGAGATCCGGTAGAGGTAACTGTCCGGGGGTATGAGCTATCTTTGAGAAAAGCGGATGCGGAAATGGTAGAGGTACAATAGTACTTATTTTTTTTGAAAATCGGTTAGATACAACTAAAAATGATTTGTAATGTATAATCAGAAAGAGGGAGAATATGAGAGTCAAAATTGCACTTGCAGGTAACCCGAACAGTGGAAAAACGACGCTGTTCAATGCGCTTACCGGATCAAACCAGTTTGTGGGTAACTGGCCGGGAGTAACGGTAGAGAAAAAGGAAGGAAAAATTAAAGGATATACAACGAAGGGTGAGGAAGCCGTACTGGTGGATCTCCCGGGTATCTATTCTTTGTCACCGTACACGCTGGAAGAAGTAGTGTCCAGAAATTTTCTGATCGGTGAAAAGCCGGATGCGATCATCAATATTATTGACGGAACGAATTTGGAAAGAAACCTGTATTTGACAACACAGCTTACGGAACTTGGCATTCCCGTAATCATCGCTGTCAATATGATGGATTTGGTAAGAAAGAATGGAGAAGAACTGAACATAGACCGTCTTTCAAAAGACACCGGCTGTAAGGTTGTTGAGATTTCCGCACTTAAGGGTGAAGGTATCGACCAACTGATTCAGCGGGCGGTTGCGATCGCGAAAAGCGGTAAAAATATACAGCCGGCACATAAGTTTGATGGATGCGTAGAACATGCAATTGCGCATATTGAAGAGGCAATCTCGGGATATGTGGATGAAAGTATGGAACGCTGGTATGCAGTGAAACTGTTCGAACGGGATGAAAAAGTGCGAGAAAGCCTGAAACTTTCGAAAGCACTTCTCGATCATATCGAAGAAGACATTGTAAGCTGTGAAAAAGAGATGGAGGATGATGCAGAAAGTATCATCACCGGAGAACGTTATAACTACATTGGAAGTATTATCGAAGATTGTTATAAAAAGCGTGTGAAGAAACAGATGTCGGTGTCAGATAAAATTGACAGCATCGTGACCAACCGTTTTCTGGCGCTTCCGATTTTTGCGGTTGTGATGTTTATCGTCTATTATGTGTCTGTTACTACGGTGGGAACCATTTTGACAGACTGGACCAATGATACATTGTTCGGTGAATGGATTATCCCGGCAGCACAGACCGGTCTGGAAGCCATCGGCTGTGCAGATTGGTTAACGGGTCTTTTGGTCGATGGTATTGTCAGCGGTGTTGGTGCGGTGCTTGGATTTGTTCCACAGATGCTGGTATTATTCCTTTTCCTTGCATTCCTGGAAGGCTGTGGATATATGGCACGTATCGCATTCATTATGGACCGTATATTCCGTAAATTTGGTTTATCCGGAAAATCTTTTATACCGATGCTGATTGGTACGGGATGCGGTGTTCCGGGTGTTATGGCTTCCAGAACGATTGAAAATGACAGAGACCGTAAAATGACGATCATGACAACTACTTTTATCCCTTGTGGAGCAAAACTCCCGATTATTGCCTTGATAGCAGGTGCATTATTTGACGGGGCGGCATGGGTGGCACCAAGTGCATATTTTGTTGGAATTGCTGCAATTATCTGTTCCGGTATTATTTTAAAGAAAACGAAAATGTTTGCAGGGGATCCGGCACCATTTGTTATGGAACTTCCGGCATATCACCTTCCAACGGTAGGAAATGTACTTAGAAGTACGTGGGAGCGTGGCTGGTCCTTCATCAAGAAAGCAGGAACGATCATTCTTCTTTCTACCATCTTCGTATGGTTTGCACAGGGCTTCGGATTCGAAGGCGGAAGCTTTGGTATGGTAGAAGATATGAATAACAGTATTCTGGCAGCGATTGGCTCAGCCATTGCATGGATCTTTACACCGCTTGGATGGGGCGACTGGAAAGCGGCCGTTGCAGCAATTACAGGACTTGTAGCGAAGGAAAATGTAGTGGGAACATTCGGTGTCCTGTACGGATTTGGAGAAGTGGCTGAAGACGGAGCAGAGATCTGGGGAAGCCTTGCCGGATCTATGACAGCAGTGGCTGCGTATTCATTCCTGGTATTCAATCTCCTGTGTGCACCTTGCTTTGCTGCGATGGGAGCAATCAAGAGAGAGATGAACAATGTAAAATGGTTCTGGTTTGCCATTGGATATCAGACCATTCTTGCGTATGCAGCATCCCTGTGTGTATATCAGGTCGGAACTTTGATTACGGCAGGAACGTTTGGAATCGGGACAGTTGTGGCATGTATCATCATTGTTGGCTTTTTGTATCTGCTGTTCCGTCCTTATAAGGAAAGCCAGAGTCTTACTGTGCCGAAAAGTGTAGCCGGTAAAATAAGAGCATAAATAGGAATCAGTTGCAATGGATAGTAAGGAGGCACAGAGTTTATGGGAACAGCAGTCATATTGGTTTTACTTTTAGGAGCAGTAGGAATGATCATACGAAGCATGATTAAGGATAAAAAAGCCGGGAAATCTTTACAGTGCGGACAAAATTGCAGTCACTGCAGCGGACATTGCCATGGAAGATCATAAAATAAAAAAAGAACCTCGGTTTCCCGGTCTTGGAGAAGGTGACATAGATACAAATGGTTATCAGACAGTTCCTATGCAGAAAGACTATTTGATAGAGTGTCTCAGAAAACAGGGGTTTAGAATTACAAAACAAAGGAAAATATTAATTGATATTATTCTGAATGAATGCTGCGGCTGCTGTAAAGAAGTATATATTCTTGCCGCTAAAAAAGATCCGGGAATAGGGATTGCAACAGTCTATCGAACGGTTGATGCCCTTGAAAAAATAGGGGCTTTGAAACGAGGAACCGCATATCAGTTGTGTGATCATAAAAACAGGGTGTGCCAATGCTGTCTGGTAGAGCTGGAAGACAGTTCTACGGTTAAACTGGATTGTAACTCCATGGAAAAGGTAATTAAGAGCGGAATGCAAAACAGCGGTCTTTCTAATGGAAAAAAAGTAGTAGGAATCACATGGATGCAGGCAGATGATCATTTGTGATGGAAAAAAATTGGAGGAATATAAATATGAAATCGAATAGCAAGAATGAACTTGTAAAACTTATTTCAATTTGTGGGCAAGTTGCAGAACATAAAAGCGAAAAGTTTTTGGAATCCGGAAAAGATGAAGCTATGATTTTGTCAGCACTTTCTGAAAATGAACAGGAGCAATTGAAAGCACTTTTAGAAAAACTTCAGAAGATATGGCTGAGTGAACACGCCGAACATCACAGACATAAAAAGGAGACAGAACTTGTGTGATTGCTATTTCTTGAAAATTAAATATTAACAATAATCAGCTCCCTCACCCAATTAAAATGCGAGGGCACTGAAAAAGTAGATAATACCACCTATATTTGGTAAAATATAAGTATCAGATATAGGTGGTGTTTTTATGGTTGAACAACAGCAGAAATTAATACTAAGTCCGTACATAGATATCTACGAATTAATAATTCCAAAAGATAATCTTCTTCGTCAAATAAAAGAATTAGTTGATTTTGGATTTATTTACGATGAATTGATTGACAAATACTGTCTTGATAATGGGCGGAATGCCATTCCACCTATACGAATGTTCAAATGTCTTCTCCTAAAATCTATTTATGATTTATCAGATGTTGATGTAGTTGAACGTTCTAAATATGATATGTCTTTTAAATACTTTTTGGACATGTCACCAGAAGACGAGGTCATAAATTCAAGTTCGTTGACTAAGTTTCGGAAGCTGCGTTTAAAGGGGAGTATATTTTGTGGCAGTAAACCTAATTCTTGACGAACACCTTTATACGAAATATATATTTTTCAACAAAAGATAACTTAGTTTGCTATTCAACAATCCAACCACGAATGGAAAAAGTATAAAAGAGAGGAGTGTGAGCGATATTGTATACATCGGATATTGATATGACCCGTAAAAAATATGCAAAAAAATCTGTGGTGTATCTGTTTATTTCCTTGTTCTGTATTTTATTTGGTGCAGTATATGAATTGTACAGCCACGAAGGCTATTCCTACCATATGATATATGCTTTTGTGTTTCCACTTGTAGGCGGCACGCTTCTTTTTTCTATACTGGGATTAATAAAAATAAGGATCTGTTCCGGGACATTTGCCAGAAACTTCTACCATTCCGGTGTTGGAACTTTGACAGTGGGGAGCATTGTGCAGGGAATCCTGGATATCTACGGGACAACGAATATGCTGACATGCTGGTATTGGAGAATCGGCTTATTATTTATTATCCTCAGTATCGTGCTTACATTACTGGCCAGACGAGGAATTATGAAATCATGTGACAGCTTATGAATATGAAGAAAACAGATTCATTAAGATGTGTAAAATGGAAAATAGAAAAGAAAACAAAATGGGTATTATGCCAGTACCAAAACTGGTAATTAGTATGTCATTGCCAATTATGGTGTCGATGCTGATAAAGAAATACATTTTCGATTCAAAGAATTTAGAATGAATATGTATTTTGGGTATCAGAGCTATGTGCGTTTGTATACGCACTTATCCAAATGAAGAAAGGCTTGAAAGCGATTTCTAAATAAAAGAGAGTGATTTTAAGAAAAAATATCAATTATCATTCTTTGAAAAAATAGGGTTTTGTGATAGTATAAATTAGATATAACTAACAATATAAGTAAAGGGGCTGAATCAAATGGCGGATTTCGTTATTGCAGGAATTGTGATTATATTGATTATTATAGGCATACGTTCCAGTGTTAAGCACTTCAAAGGTGAGGGAGGCTGTTGTGGTGGCGGCTCTTCCGTTAAGGTGAAAAGAAAGAAACTGAAACAGGTTGTAAAGCAAAGAATAGTTATAATTGAAGGTATGACCTGTGAACACTGTCAAGCCCGTGTGGAAAGCAAATTAAATGCGTTGGATGGTGTTTCAGCCAGGGTAAATCTGAAAAGGAAGACTGCGGTGGTTTCCATGGAGAAAGAGGTAGAGGATGAAGAGATTAAGAAGGCTATAGAGAATGCCGGATATGAGGTTATAGAAATAAGATAATGAAAAAAGACTATTTATTTCTTGACATATCATAACATATAGAGTAACATAACAGTGTTATGTTAAAACGCTGTTATGGAGGTAATAATTTGAAAGAAGACAAAGAAACAAGAAATAATCTGCTTCAAAGTGCCAGAAAAGAATTTACAGAGAAAGGCTATATGAAGGCATCTCTCAGGACAATATGCAAAAATGCGGGAGTAACTACGGG
>JAXEUM010000106.1:0-4662 GCA_034114925.1 Oliverpabstia sp. | reverse complement strand
CTGCTTTTGCGCGGCCTGATTGCAAAAGGAGAAGGAGTGACCGGCGTAGATGCACTCTATCAGCTTTTAGGAAAACTTCACATCCTTCCGGTTCACGAAACTTTCTCCACCCGGCTATTTACCTGTATCCAGCTCTATGTAAAAGATCAAATCAAGCCCGGAGATTTTGGAAAATATCTGCGAAAAGAAAAAAACACGCCCATTGAGGAAACCGTCTTAAAGCTTACAAAAACCATTCCGCTAACCACTGCAGAACTGGTGACCTGTGTAAATCAAAAGAAAGTACCAAAGCGGGAAGAGGATGTCCTCACACAACTCTATGATGAAACGGAAGATACCTACCAGACACTGGCTGACCAGGCACAGATTCTGCATATCCAGTATCCAGTCCTGCAGGCTGTGGGCAATCTGTATCTTAATAAGCAAATTTCATTCCAACGATTTTGAAAGGAGTATTATGCCAAAACCATTATTATTCAAGCTGGTTGCCCAGGCGGCAATCGGCTTTTTTTGTGTACTATTCGGATGCATCATCGGGCTGCAGACAAAAGATAAAATCCTTCTCTTTATGAGCCTCGTGATCGGTGCATGCTGCCTGATTCGATGCATCAGCCTGCATCATCTCATCCATTCTGGTTCCTACCTGACAGTGGAAGGATACTGCAGCAAACGGGAAGTTTCAGCCTTTAAGAAAACACAGCAAATACATCTTATCGGAAGCGATGACCGGGAATATCAGTTCACGACAGATAAAAGTGTAAAACTGCTTCAAGGGCACTATTACCAACTATATTTTCGTACTTCTCCATCAACCGATGAGCAAATCATCAGACACACTGGCAGCTTATTAGGTTTCGAAGAAATCTCATCGTTTTCTTCCCTAAAAGATTAATTCTGTTATCATACGGTTAACAACGCAAAAAAGATGCCGTGACAAGTTTTTTCTCTGTTTACGGCATCTTCTATACACAATATTCTACTACTTTCATCTAGTATAACTTAAACTATTCTTTGCTTTGAAATAATATACCTTGCAACACTTCTAACAATTCATCCATCTCTATGTAATCTTGTATTTCATCTGGCATGAGTACTTTCATCTTTTCTCGGAGCTTCTCTTTCTTCTCTATCAATTGCATAAGCTGCCAAACCTCTTTCATAGGTCTTAAATGAAACTGAAATGCCTCCTCTGCCATATATTTCCCCGTTTTTGTTTTTCCGCAGATCATACCATCTGGTTTTCTTTCTATATGTTCATCATATTCATCTGTTGCCGGATCAATAAAACCTCTCTCTTCAATGAATTGAATTTCTGCATCTTCAGATGGCCATTTAGAAGACTTTTTTCGATTACATACATAACAGGAATATACTAAATTGCTATAATCATTTTCTCGAAACCTAGCATATTTTTTGGGTACAAAATGGTCTATTTCAAATGCATTTTTGGTCACTCTTTCCGTCTTACCACAATATCCACACATACATTTAAAATCTTCCCGCAACTCTGGTAGATATTCATGGTAATCCGATCGCTGTTCTAATCCCGAGCGTCGTTTTATAACTTTGTCTCCATGTATTCTCAATACTACACCTCATATTACTTTTTTAATAAATCATCTAATTTACCCAATACAGAATCTATCTGTTCGCTCAAACTTGATTTTAACATCTCTGCTGGAATTTCATCTACTTCTCCATAGGATTTCAAAATACGAAACACATCCATTAATTCTTCTTCATCTTCTATTGACAAGACATTTTCTTGTTTTTTCTTTATCATGCTCTCGTATTTTTCCTTATATTTTTTTATGGTGTTGTCGTATACCTCTGTCATCTGCTTTAATTGATCACAAAAGCCACTAAATTCTTCTTCATTCTTATCCATCACATTTCGATCACATATAGCATTTTTTACAACCAATTTTTCATCCACAGAGTCTTCTGGATAGCTTGTAAGTATCAAATATGGCAGCCCTTGTAACGCATCTTCAAGATAAAACGCCAATTGTGTCCCATTATAATCGTATTTTGATGATAACTGATAATCAATCAATAAACATTTTATTTGATTTTTCACAACCCATACCTTAATATCTTCCATACTTCCTTCCGGTGCAATTAAAAGTTCAATATTTTCTCTTTTCAGACGCTTAATGTAATCATCTAAAAGCTCATCCGTATCATCTATAATACCGATTCTATACATCTCTCATTTCTCCTGTCTTCTTTAGAAACAATGTGATAAAGTATCCTGTTTCCGTTATTATATTTTTCGACAAATCAATTTTTCCTTCATAGTCTTTTACCGTATTATTTACAATCCATAGACCCATTCCCGTTCCAATTCTTTGACCAGTAGGATCTCTCCTATCTGTTTCGAATACATCCAATGTTTTTTCAGGATTTTTTTTATACATTGGTGCCAATCCAGCACCAGTGTCTGAATAATCAATTCGAATATATTCATTTTCTTCCTTAACTTCTATATAGATATTCCTTTCTTTTGTCCGTATTTTATCAAAAGAGGCAGTACTGTTCGTTATTAAATTAGAAATAATTGTATCTATTTCATATGGAAAACAGCGCAAATAAATTTCCTTTTGATAATCTCCCTTAAAAATTACTTCTATATGTTTTGAATGTAACGTTTTATTCCATGAATCAACTGCCTCTAAAATAACGGGAACAATATTTGTTTTTTTTCTTCTCCGTTTATCTTTTTTCACAGCCTCAATCGTCACTTGAAACCAAGAATTGAAATCCTCACGTATCTCATTTGCCTGATTAATATAATTACAAGCCTCTTCCATATCTTGATCTTTTTCAATTGCCTCTTTTGCCATTACAATTTTCATACTGAGTCTATGAGATAAAGTCTTAAACTCATGAATATATGTGTTTGTTACTATTCCTGTCGTTGCCAGTACTCGAAGCATTTTATTTTCATTCTCTAATTCTTCGATTTGTTCATCTTTTGCATCTAATGCAATCTTTGCATCTTCAGGATCTACCGACTTATTACTGAATTGTTCTTTATTTGATTTGCTTTCCGTATGCTTTGTGCCATCAGTGTCTTTTTTCTTTTTGTCCTTTTTTTGCTGCTCTGCTTTTCGATTAATATCGTCTTGAATTTGCTTTACAGGATGATCTTTCTCATAATCAGCCGCCAATATACGACAAACATACTGACGATCTTTTTCAAGAATACACAAAATGCCTTTCAAAAATTCCTGTAATAATCGAAATTCTGGTGTCTCCACAATTCCTTCTCTATTTGATTGATCTGGTAGTGCCACGTTAACCCTAGATATAAAGATTGATCCAAGCATCTGATCAGCATTAACTCTCCAAAGCCCATCACTTGCAACACCAGCAGGAGATCCTGTTTTCCGCCTTGCTAACTGAAGCCAATCATATGCTGATGTTTTAGGATCTCCATACGGACGAACACGAAAATTATCTCTATAAAGCTTTATGCCTCCAAAAGTATCCCTTACGTCAATTCTCCCTGTAATATCTTTTTGATAAAATCGTTCCTGATCTCTTTTATTTTGAGTTCTTTTTGCAAAATATAAGACCCCGCTAAATGTACCTAATCCATTTTTTAATTTTTCAGACGCACCTGGAACAATCTGACTAAATGTATATTCTTTTTCTATCGGTGTGTTATGAAAATATTCCTTTTCCTCAAATAATCCCACTTTCTTTAATATAGTATCCTCATCGTTGCCAAAACTATACTCGTTGCGCCAAAGTTTCACATTAATAGTTTGACCATCTGATACTGAAAACTCTATCTTATAATCGTAAGAAAAAGACTCTAAATCACTAAATACTTCTGCGTCTTCCTCTGTATCCGTATTGCCAAAACAATATATTTTGTAAACAGAAGACAATTCATATGGAATTAACGACGCTAAATTTTCACGTATTGTATGCAACAACTCATCATTCCAACTATCTCTAAGATTTGTAAGCTTAAATATCGTACCATTTTGTTTCCATTCTTTTTTTATAAGATTTACAACCCGATAATTGGTACACCCTTCTAAAAACTGTTCAAAAGACAATGTTGTTTCGTCTAATTCCGCACCAATTTCTGTGATATTCTTTCCAGACGAAAATGAGGTCCAATCAACTGTCCATAATAATTTTTTATGATTTTCCTCTGTACCAGTAAGCATTTGACATTTATCGGCTATTCGATCCAAAGCAAATCGACCAATTCCTTTTTCTCCTGTCTGTATACGTCCTCTCTTCGAAATAAATGTATTCTTTTTCGACGATCGCCCAATAGTCATCCAGTGTTCCTGAATAATCGATGTTGTCATTCCACACCCATTATCGGCCAGATATAATACATTCTCTTTTTCGTCAAAATACAATACACAACAGGATGCATCTGCATCATATGTATTCTTTACTAATTCAATTACCGCACCCTCTAATTTAGAAACATTTTCACGTCCAATCAATCGTGCAGTATATGCATCTACATTAAAAGGAATTTTTGCCATATCTATAAACCACCTTTCTGCGAAAGGCACCGATGGGGTTATGAAACTCTTTCTCGGATAAACCTTCGCTTCTTTTTCTTTGTTATACTCCTCTTGTAGGATACTGGCATACTACAGAACCTGAGGAGGTGAGTGGCGGGGC
>JAXEUM010000105.1:0-10646 GCA_034114925.1 Oliverpabstia sp. | reverse complement strand
AAGGATTACTTCCGCCTGATGAACCATTAGCTTCTTGATCTAATTTCCTAACTCTATAACACTTCAAAAAGTTGCCTGCCTTAGACAGCTTATTCAAGTGCGTCCATTTATGGTTTTCCTCTACTTTCTTTCACACTAATCTTCCCAATCCCTCGGAAGGATATTCAAAAGATATACATCTATTGGTGTTTTCTTTACCAACTTCATTATATCATTTTTTAAGCGCTTTGTATCCTCTTTTGGCAACAATTTATTAAGTGCATACAATCTTGAAAACAGATCATTATCCTTGGTTAAAACAGATTGCTGATCCTGTGGATCCAAAAGAACTACGGATGAATTCATACCTACTACCATAGAATTATGCGCACAATAATTTCTAAGGTTACGCACTGCATCTAACCAAGTATCAACCAGTTCTGTATCCTTCTTTGTATATCTTCCTTTTCCAAACGAATATTCTAAAACTTTCTTTCTTAAATCGCCTCGAAGATAGCTATACATCATCGTTACTGTCCCCATCTCCATATATGAAAATGTAACCCATATTGGCAAATTGTGTGGTGTCGATTGCCGCCGCTTCTATATTCTTTTAACTCAGGGTACTTAACAATATATTTTCTTAGATCTGATTCTTTCTTAACGATATCTGGAAAGAATCTATTATTGAAGCATCTAATATTATGTTTTCTTTTCTTTGCGTCTCTTTCAGCTCTTGATGGTGTGTAATACTGCTTATCAAGATAAAATGTACCATCATTAAGATTTATTGCACAGGCATTAGACAATGCACTCTTAAAATTCACCTCTACACGATTGCAATAATAGTTCAAAATTCTTCTAAGATTTACATCAAATGCATACAGTTGAAACAGATCATCTTGTTTTGACTTTCTTCCGACTGCACCTACCTGCGACAGTAAATACTTACCATACCTACTGGCACGAAAATATCCTGCATAAGCCAGGAATTCCTGAATCCTCTTTCGCTGTCGAAACAAAACATATTTTTTCATCATTACAACTTGTTGTTCAAGCGTAATTGGTGGCTCTATGCTTGCCATGGCTTCACTCCTTTGGGTAAAAAAAAGAATGGATTTACCATTCTTAATCCCGCTAATGGGAAATTTGGATTAAGGCGTTACCCACACCTCCCTACGACCTATGAGTATACTACCACAATAGTTGATTTTTTTCAACCAGTTTTTCATGCAATTTGTTTTTCATGCAATTTTCGGTTCAAAAGAGAGAACGATTGCGCTTTTTATGCGCAGTCTATTTTAATTAATATGTTTCTATTATCAAAATATGGAAGTAAGTTTATCTGAATCATGTATTCTTTCGAAAGCCATATATTCTCTTTCAGCTTTGGTCTTTGATCTTTCTCATAAAACTTAACGGAATCTCTTTTCCTTGTATCACACAACAAAAAGCAGCCCGAAACCATGCATTTCTGCAAGGTTTTGAACTGTGAATTGGCTTAAATTATAGTGTTAAAATAGTACTTGTGCACTACCTCAGGCTATTCAAACTCGACAATTACTAATCAATTTTGTTTAGTGATTATTTGTTGTCGTGTTTCTATTTCTTTTGATTATTTGATTTATCCATATTATCCTGCCTATACGGGCTAATGTTATCATTTTGTTATCGGCATTGATAACACTCGCTCTGTAACTGTGGATAATAGCAATATGCTCTGACTCAAATTATAAGCGATTTTGCTTAGAAAATCAACTTTAGTTTCCAAGAATATATCAAGCTAAAACTTCCATAACTTTTTCAAATTTAGTTTTATAGTATTTTTTGCTTTCTGGAGATAATTTTTGAAAACTTCTTTTCAATTTTCCTTTCACAAATTCCTTACCATCTTCGATTCCCATTCCTCTTTGAACATAAGCCAAATACAATAAACTGGGCACACTATCAAAATGAGAAATCGCATCAGCATCAGCAACACACAACTCTTCAATACTATTTTTTCTCAAATTCACACTCCCTCTGTGACTTTTAATACATTCTTGTACCATAATAATCTTTTTCTCATCATAATTATATTCTTTTAAAATATCGTATGCCATTTTTGCACCATATACATGATGAAGTTCATATAAACTATAATCAGTAATAGAGGCAACGTCATGTAACCATCCTGCAATCATAACAACTTCTTTATCTGCTTTATATTTATCAGCTAAAATCTCTGCGTTTTTTACCACCGCTACAATATGATAATAGCATCCCATACCAAATTTATTTGTTTCTTTTTGACATCTTTCATAAATTTCTTTTTGTAAACTCTTCAAAATATCTTCTCTCATAATTGCCCTTACCTTTATAAAAATCCTCTATTTTTCGCTTCTTCGATCAATTTAGGTTGAATACATGGGTATGTCCAATTATCAACTAAATTGTCTACAATTACAATTCGTTCTATCACACTATGTATTTCCTCAAAACTAAATATATTTGCTATAAATAGCATTCCAAATGTTTCTGTATGAATATTTTCATTCACTCTGGTTTTACCCTTGACAGAATATATACAAATTGGTTCAATTATAAAATCTATTGCTCCGGTTTCTTCCCTTAATTCACGTCTTGCAGTTTCTAAAATTGTTTCTCCATTTTCTCTATGCCCGCCTGGAACTTCAAGTGTATCTCTTTCTTTATGCTTACAAAATACCCATTTCCCATTTGTTTTAGAAATAATAACAGCAAATTTCAACATTTTTTCATCTATATTATCATAAAAATTAACTTCTACTATAAAATCCTCCATACCAATAAAATCTATACTTTATTTCAAACTGTTTTCTCTTTACTATAATTATACAACTTCCAAATTTCATCGTAAAGTGAAAAGCAAGCCATTTTCAGACTTGCTTTCCACCATATCACTTTCTTTATTGATAAATCATTTCTTTATCCACAATCTCCCTTGCACACACTTGTATATTGTTCATTCTCGCTACCCATTCCATCTGAATTTCTGCCTTTAACTGTTCTGTAATCCCCTGTACCTGTTTCATCTGCTCTACAATCCTTTCAAAGCGTTCCTGTGCCTGTTCTTCTATATCCGCAAGATAACTATCCAGCCTGCCACTTGTAAGCAAAGTAATATAAACCGCTCTCTTATGTTCTTTCAAATAGCGTTTATGTCGTTGTCCCCATACGCCGATAAATCTCTGTTCTTCCGCCGACAAGGTAAGACAGGGGATAAGATAACCCCCGTATCTGATATAAGTGCCACCCATTTCTTCAAAAATTGTTTTCTTCATAATCATTTCCACCTTTCTTATCGTTCTCTATCCATAGATTTCTTCTTGACTGACCGTTTTGGCTGCTGTCTGCCTTCCTGCTGATAGCGGTGTAGCTTTTCCAGTACGCTCGCTTTTTTCGGCTGTTCTAACGGTTTCTCTTTCTTCTGTTCCGTCTGATTTTTCCATACCCTTAGTTCTTCATTGTATTCTATAATCAGTTCTTCTGCCTTATTATAGACCTTCTGAAAAGCTTGCACATTGGGATAACCTTCCCGTTTTACTATCTGCTCCATACTCCTGTGCAGACGTTTTTCCAAATCCTCTAACAGTGCAATTCTCCCTTCCAGAGATTTTCGCTCTTTGCCTTTAAATAATCCTCGTAACTCTGACAGTTGCTTTTTCAAAGAAGAAACATCCTGCTGTGTGCGTTTTATCTCCCTTGACTGCCCCTGCAATTCATACATGACCTTCTGCATATCTTTCCACTCTTGCAAATCAATCTTTGGTACAGGTTTAGGCGGTAGCTTAAATTTGAAAATTACTTCCTGTAAAAAGTCTTTCGCACCTCGGATAATCTGACGGAACATATCCGGCAGCCAACCGTGTGTCCTGATAGATTGTAGCGTTTTGTCTGTGATTTTTTCCTGCTTAATCTTCAAAATATCTTCTTCGGGAACACCCTCGACTAATGCCACATCAACTGTACGATTCCATTCCTGCCTTGCCGCATTGTCTGACTTTATCTTCTCTGCTTTCGGATTATTCTTTCCGATTTTCTTCGTTGCCAGATAAACGCCGCCCTGCTGGAATACAGAAAGTTTTTCTGATTCTTCTTTTACATAGCAGTTAATTGTATCAGTAAACAACTCTTTAACTTCTTTGGTAAAGGCTTTGTTCTTAAACCATTCATCCTTTTTCGTGAAGATATGGCTTTCATAAACTTCCCCTTTGGGGATAACTGGCAGGTGTGGAATTGACAAAAGCAGAGGAGAAAACTTTGATATGGCTTGCCGGATGGGAAGAAAATACTGTAGATCATCTGTTGTCAGTCATAGAAAAAACAGCCCGGATACGGGCCTATCCGAAGTTCGATACCACACAGAGATGGGCGAAAGTACCCTCACAGGAACTTAGTGACGCTCTAATTGAAGCATTCAAGGATAAACTCATTGATTAGCGTAAGGAGGATACAACATTGATTTCTAATCACGATTAAGAAATAATTAATGAAATCACCGATTTCAACACACTGACTTTAGTAACTGCTGCATACACCTTATATGAAAAACTCTCCACAAAGAAACCTATATCAAAACGAGAATTTTACAAAGAATTTGGCGATAACTTTCAGAGTT
The DNA here is from genome assembly GCA_034114925.1 of Oliverpabstia sp. GTDB lineage: Bacteria > Bacillota > Clostridia > Lachnospirales > Lachnospiraceae > Oliverpabstia. The sequence continues at coordinate 6,028 of JAXEUM010000105.1, read as the reverse complement.
TTAAAAAAATTCTTTCCGAAGATATCGACTAAAAATAAGCACAATAAAAAGCCCTTAGCCATGAGTTTCATACCCACAGCTAAGGGCTTTCTAATATGGATTTATTTGTTGCACAACCGCCTGTTAATCATTCTCTAACCATAAAACCACTGGATTACAAGAATAATGGTTCTTATACAACTGTTATCAATTTGTTATCAAAAGACTTCTTGAAGTGCTGAAACCCCGCATAAACACTGGGTTTTTCAGGTATCTTTCATTATTCAAACTCGGTGTATTCTTCGTTGTCATTAACTATATTTATTTAAGTTCCCTACAAACACTCACCGTTTTTTACTTCAATTACATCAATTATTCTGGCTTACTGATTTTCTGTTGCCAAATTGTTGCCATTTATCTTTCTATGAAAGCATAAAATTTATAAGAGCTAATAACCCTTTTCTAGGTAACTCAATCAATGTATTCGCATCTAACTGATATTCTGCTGGCCTGTGTACAACCCAATTTAATGGGTCAACACTTTTTTCATAATCTCCAAATAAATCTGTAAAATACTGTCGCATTACACCATCTACTACATAATTAGGCAGATTCTTATTATAATTTTTAATAATTTTACTCAATTGGTCTATTGATTTTATATTTTCCCATATACACTTGTTCTGCCCTTGTATCATGTGCTTCTTAGAATAATATTTTATACTCTGCTCTATGATAGAACGCATTAAAAATGCAGATGCAAGTGGATATGTTGTAACCATCTTTTTGTCTGAAAATAATTGTAACTCTCGACAAACCGCAGACACACCATGCGAATCAGCATCATTAGGATCCAATTTGCTATAATCAATTCCTTGAAAAAAATATGGTAAATTCTTACTTCCTCCAGAACTAGTATTTGACGTTCTGTTTGAATTCTTATTTTCTCCCTCTGTTTCCTTTTTCTCATTGCCTGTTTTAGGAGTATCTGTTTTTTCAGAACCTAGATTGTATCCATAAGCCGTCTCGTCCTGTCGCCCATTATCATTGGCATTCCCAGAATCTTTCGCTACATCACTCTGCTCAGAGTTCCCTTTTTCTTTACCTGCACCATCAGTTTTATCAGATTTATCCGCATTATTTTCATTTATATTTTTTTGAATCCACGGAAGTAACTTGTCTTCTATAGTTCTTGCTTTATTAAACAATCGTGTCACAGCAACACCGGACTCTTCTGATTCTTTCACAATCCATTTAGATGCTTCTATTACTAACTTTATTCTATCACTAGTGAATGTATCCTCATTTGTAATATCCAGACCTATTGTCTTTCGTATCTCCCGATTATTAAATATTCTTTGTAGAGTTGTAAACGATAATATGGTTGTGATGTCTAATCCGTCATAATACTTTCGAACGTAAAAATCAATCAAATATGAAAGATTTTTAACATTATTGCGTCGTACTTGAAAAGTATCTTTTTCTCTTGCACCCCATTCTTTTGTTCCTCTCCCCTTATCTTCTCCAGAATGTACTCGTTCCATAATGAAAAAGGCCTCATCTTCATCTGTAACATAGCACTCTATTGTATCTATAATATCTGCATTCTTGGCTATTCTTTTAGCTTTATCAATAGTGGCTTTATCTAAGAAATTAAATCCTTCTGGATTCATTAACAATTTTATAGCAGCTACTCTTCTATTCCCTTCATAAACCACATACTTTTTAATACTTTCCGAATAAACCACAACAATTTGCTGGTTTCCCAAAAGTCCATGTTCTTGTATATCTTCTGCCAAATTAAGCATATACTGCGTACCGACCACATCAAATAACTTTTGCAATGTATCCATCTCATTATTTCCAATAGCATGCCGAGGATTTTCAGACCAATTAATTATTTTTTCTATCTTTATCTTTTGAATTTTCCCTGCCATCTTAGAATTCCTCACTTTGTATAGTCTTTATATACTTTTGCTCTTGTTCTGGTCTATGGATTTGTTTTGAAAAAAACATTACTTCACTTCCGAAACGCTTACTTTGTAGAGAATATTTCAATTCAAATTCAATACTATTCACTTTTGAATACATACTCTTAATAGCATTTACATTGTCATATGTAACAATCCACTTCCTATTTTTTAATTTTTCTAAAATAGCTTGGGCCAAATTAGCATGGTCTCCATGACAATAAAAATTTGTATACAACCCAGGTCCCTTTCCATAGTAGGGAGGATCAAAAAAAATAAATGCCTTTCGAGTTTTCAATATAACATCATCTATAAAATCTAACGCTTCTAGATTGTAAACCTTAATAGAATCTCTTTTTTCGCCAATCTTTTTAATCTGTGCTACTAACCGCTCTTTATTAAATCTACAATTAATGGGATAATCACCTTGTTGCGAAAATCCTCCTATCGGCCCTGCTTTGTCAATAATTCCCGACCTGTTAGTACGATTAAGAAAGAAAGTTGAAAAACCTATTTCCAGACTATTGTAACTATCCAAATCTTCCCTAATAGCCTTCTGTTTATACCATTCCTCCATAGATACATCTACTTGTAAAACCATTTTAATAAATTCATCAGTTCTATGTAATACACTATCCCAAAAACAGTAAATTGTGTAATCATAATCATTTATAATAATTTTTTTTACAACACCATCGAATAATAACTCTAAAGCAACTGCTGCTCCACCACAAAATGGCTCAATGTAAGTATTACAGTTATTTTCTTGTATTAGTTGGGCAACATATTCATACATCTTGTATTTGCCCCCTGGATAACGTAGTGGAGACGGATTCATACCTATTTATCCTTTCTTCAGTATTTTCTATCTAACAGTACAATCTATACAGCCAAGTCTAACGGTAAATCTGAAATATCTTTCAACCGCTTCCCCTGTACAAGTGTTTCCAAAATTTCAACAGCATCTTCAGAACCAACTTCCTTTACCGCACGAATCAATTCATAAAGCGCAAAGTGATATACGCAATCAATATCCCCAGTTCCAAGTGCTAATGAAGCTAATCGGTTGGGCATCGGTTCCGCTGTTACCACAACAATATGTGGCAGATGCCCTTTTCTATTGCGAATCAGATTCAACGCTTCCGTACGGCTGTTCTGCGCCCTGTCACTCCGCATTGTATATTTTGCCGACACACTGGCATGAAGTAGGGGCTTTCCACCATTAGACTTCCTAATATCTGCCATTCTACTGATTTCATCATCAACTATGTACTGCTCCGCATTAATTTCTTTATCTTCATAAAGATCTCGATAAATAACCACATCTGGCGCAACAAGATAATCGTTTCCCAATGCAGCCGCTAATTGTGCATTTTCTGCTGTCAATGCGCTCAAATATGCTAAATGCTCGTATTGCTCAAAATCACTGGTTTTAAGTCTGTTATTATTGCCAAGCTGTAATATCGACCATTGACCAGGGCGAAGATTTTGTAAATGCGGAAATGTTTCCTGCAAAAATTCCATTGTCGATAATTCAAACTGCTTTCCCAGTGTTTGTCCAGAAATTTTATCAACTGTATTAACTGTATGATGATTCTCATCCACCAAAATATCAACAATTTTACCCGCTATGGCTTTTGAACCTCTGCTACTGGTATCTGCATTAGATGCCACACCTGCTTTAGTCAATGTCAAAGTATTTGTTTCAAACAACCGCTCGTGAAAGTGGAATCTCGCATTCGCTATTAAGGCATTCATATTCCAAACACTCCTTTATTTTTTCTCCTACCGCTTGCGCTACCGGCGGTGGAAACGCATTTCCAATCATCCGGCATGCAGCAGTTTTCTTTTTCCCAAATGTCCATGTATCAGGAAAGCCCTGTATCCTTGCCATCATTCTGCTAGTCAGACGGGGCATTCCCTCAAAATCCGGCTCTGGTGCTGTATTAGCCACCCCTCGTCCATCTACTCCGAGTTCAGCCCACGCTTTTCTTGCTCTCACTGGCCCAAGATCAGGCCCTCCATGTTTTTTAGAACCACCTACTAAAGTTGGTGCAATCTTATTTGCGTTTTTCGCCCAGAGTTTTGCCCCTTCCCATTTGTTTTCTGCCATTAAATCATATAGTGTCTCACCAACAGTAGGCGCACATCCCGGTTTTCCCTTTGGATATGAAAAAGAAATGTTTTCATCTTTTCGTATCGCAACAATCACTACACGAGGGCGAAGCTGCGGAACAGTAAAATCCGAAGCATTTAACAACTTAATTTGTGCGTCATATCCTAGCATTTCAATAGATTTAAGAATGTGTTTTCGATATTCATCAAAACCTGCATCTAAAAAACCTCTTACATTTTCCAGCATTACGGCTCTGGGTTCTATTTCTTTAATCAATCGAATTGCTTCTGGGAACAAATCTCGTTCATCATCTTTTCCTAACTGCTTACCTGCAATAGAAAAAGGAGGACAAGGCACACCGCCCGCCAACAAATCCACTCCCCGATAAGGTCTCCCATCAAAATCATGCACATCTGCACATATTACATTCCATTCAGGCCGATTTAATTTCAAAGTTTTACAATAATCTGCTTCATATTCAACAAGTGCAACATGAGTGAATCCGGCCAGTGCAAGCCCAAGGGCCTGACCACCTACTCCTGCACAAATTTCAACACACGTTAACGGTCTTCGCATAGCATGTCCTCCTTCATTTCAATAATCCATTAACCGTTACTATGCATCGGCTTCATCATCTGAAAATTCCATAATATCTCCTATATTACAATTTAATGCCTTACAAATCTTATGCAAGCTCTCCAACGAAACCGTTTCTTCTTTTCCCATCTTTGCTAAGACATTAAAACTAATTCCTGCCATATCTTTTAAATCTGTTCGGTTCATTCTTTTATCTATTAGCATTTTCCATAATTTATCATAGCATACCGACATATCATTTCTCCTAACAATCCCCTACTTGTTATCGGCTTGAATCAGAATAGCATATATTTAATTATATATCAAGATGATCTCACGAAAAAATGAGATTTTCAGAACATACATTCTCTGCATTATCAATATCCATTTCACCTATTCAGTATAAGGCAATATATTTGCAGAAAAACAAGGTTTTCAAAGTTCCTAAAGCACAACAAGCACAGCCACTTATTTCAGAATCTCCAAAGCTATTTCTTTGGCTCTATTTCCAGAAACCCGATCTCTTTGTTCACTATCATTTAAGAATATAGCAAAGTATCTCCGTTCTCCATCTGATTCAGAAAAACCAACGAACCATGCTTCTCCATTCCCACTTCCTGTTTTTCCATAGATTTTCTGAGAATCTGTTTCTTCCACTAGCATTATTCTTTTCAAAATCTCTATATTTCTACTATCGTAATCGCTATATCCCTCAAATATCCTACTCAAAACTTCTACTTGTTCTAGCGGCGAAATTCTCAACGACGAATTCAACCAAAACCCATTCAGCATTTCCATAGGATTAATATTGCTACCATTCCACTCCGAAATATCGCAATTTCCATACTGTAATCCATTTAATTCTTCCTGTATTTTATCTTTGCCAACAGAATCTATTACTTTTCGGATATACCATATACATGATTTCTGAAATGCTTCCTCCAATGTTAAATCCCCATTCCAGTCTAAATTTCCATAGTTCGTTCCGTCATATTCCATTGTGGATGTTTCATCAACAATAACACCATTTTGTAATCCTGATAAAGCTGAAATAATCTTAAAAGTAGAATAAGGTGATTCTTCTTGTCTACACATATCTTCATTAAAAAATAAATATTCCTCTTGTACTGGCGAATAAATCACAGCACAGCCATTAATATCCTGAAATGCTTCACTTAAATCAATCGTCTTTTCACTTACTTCTTGTTGTACTTCGTTCCGTTCTGTTTCCTCTCCGGCAACTTTTTTGTTATCCCGCATTTTATCTGGCACCAAACCATGCCACACTCCACCAAATTAAAAAGAGGCACAGCATAAATTATTCTGATGGATTTTTCATCAGATTGCTTTATGCCGTGCCTTTTGTGTTATCATAATGATTGATACA
>JAXEUM010000104.1:0-5275 GCA_034114925.1 Oliverpabstia sp. | reverse complement strand
CGGAAGGCGCGTTGGATGCATCTAATATTTTAAAACCTTCTCTTTCCAGGGGAGAAATTCAGATCATTGGAGCGACTACACTGGAAGAATATCGAAAATATATCGAAAAAGATGCAGCGCTGGAACGGAGATTTCAGCCAGTCACAGTGGAAGAACCTACAGAGGAGCAGGCCATAGCTATATTACAGGGACTTCGACCTTATTATGAGGAGCATCATGGAGTACAGATTACGGATGAAGCGGTATCTGCTGCTGTAAAAATGTCTACCCGGTATATTACAGATCGTTTTTTACCGGATAAAGCGATTGATTTGATGGATGAGGCTGCTTCCAAGGTACAGCTTACAGGGTTCTCAGTGCCGGAGGCGCTTAGACAGAGCGAACAGGAGCTTCGTAAACTGAGTCAGGAGAAAGAAGAAGCCATCAAAGCAGGGGATTTTTCTCTGGCAAAAGAAATTCAGAACAAACAGATAGAAGAAGAAAAGATTTACCAGACAGCTAAAAAACGATTTGAAAATAAAAACAAAAACAGAAATCTTATTGTAACAGAAGAAACAATTGCGCAGATTGTGTCCGGATGGACGAAAATTCCCGTACAGAAATTAGCAGAAAAGGAAACAAAAAGACTGGCGAGATTAGAAAAAACACTTCATCAGCGAGTGATAGGTCAGGAAGAAGCGGTTACGGCTGTGGCAAAGGCAATAAAAAGAGGCAGAGTTGGATTGAAGGACCCTGCCAGACCTATCGGTTCCTTTTTGTTTTTAGGACCTACGGGTGTAGGAAAAACGGAGCTTTCCAAAGCGTTGGCAGAAGCAGTTTTTGGTTCTGAACAAGCATTAATCCGTGTAGATATGTCTGAATATATGGAAAAACACAGTGTGTCCAAGATGATAGGTTCTCCTCCGGGATATGTAGGATATGAAGAAGGCGGGCAGCTGTCTGAGAAAGTGAGAAGAAATCCCTATAGTGTGATTCTTTTTGATGAAATTGAAAAAGCGCATCCGGATGTATTTAATATTCTGCTTCAGGTATTGGATGACGGTCATATTACAGATGCACAGGGAAGAAAAGTGGATTTCAAGCAGACTTGTATTATCATGACGTCCAATGCGGGAGCGCAAAGTATTGTAGAGCCGAAGCGTTTGGGATTTTCTTCCGGGGAAGATGCAAAAAAAGATTACGAACATATGAAAAATGGGGTAATGGAGGAAGTTAAGAGAATATTTAAGCCGGAATTTTTGAATCGTATTGACGAAATACTGGTGTTCCATACCCTGAGAAAAGAAGAAATAAAACAGATTGTTTCACTTCTGCTGAAAAAATTGCAGAGTCGGTGCAAAGAGCAATTAGATATTGAATTGACAGTACGAAATAGCGTAAAAGAATATATTGCAGAAGAAGGATTTGACAGCAAGTATGGAGCAAGACCATTGAAGCGGGCGATCCAGAATAAAATTGAAGATGCGATGGCGGAGGAAATTCTGGAAGGACGGATTCACAGGGGAGATCATGTGATTGTGTCAGTGTCTAAAAAAGTTATAAAATTTTCTGTGGCTGACTAGAAGTTTTTGTGAATATGTTATATAATGTAAGCAGTAACGGAAGTTGCTATGAACATACAAGTGGAATGTACAAGAGATAGAACTAGGAGGATATTATGGCAACGATTAAAGAATTAATCAGAACGGAAGAAGCTGGCGGTATCAGCTTTGGGAATTATGAGCTGGAGACAAAATCAAAACTGTCGGATTTTGAATATGACGGAGATTTGTATAAAGTGAAGACGTTCTGTGAGATTACCAAACTGGAAAGAAACGGAATGTTTGTCTATGAGTCTGTACCGGGAACTACAGTGCTGGATATGAAGATCAGTGACAAAGGCATGATTTTTGCGGTGGAAGGAACAGATAATACACAGATTACTGTGGAGATGGAGGCGGACAGTGATTACAAAGTAATTCTGGATGGTATGAGTCTTGGCCATATGAAGACAAATCTGGGAGGAAAATTATCATTCAGTGTAGATTTGAATCCTGATAAAGCAGTCCAGGTAGAGATTGACAGAATATAAGTAAAAAGTTGGTGTTTTAAGGATAGGGGAGGCTGTTGTGACAGCCTCCTTTTCATTGGGAGGCAGAATGGCAAAAGGGAAAAAAACGGTATTTTTTTGTCAGGAGTGTGGATATGAGTCCCCAAAATGGATGGGGCAGTGTCCGGCATGTCGGCAATGGAATACTTTTGTGGAAGAAACAGTTTCTTCTGGGGCAGGAAAAGCTACCGGTACAGGGATAAGTCAGATAAAACATACGGAGCCAATGGCTTTATCGCAGGTGAAAATCACAGAAGAGGAGAGGATTCATACAGGTATCAGTGAATTGGATCGTGTTCTGGGTGGAGGAATTGTAAGTGGTTCCATGACTTTGGTGGGAGGAGATCCGGGAATAGGAAAATCCACTTTGCTTCTCCAGGTGTGCAGAAATCTGGCAGAAAAAGTGCAGGTGTTATATATTTCAGGAGAAGAATCTCTAAAGCAGATAAAACTTCGGGCGCAAAGAATAGGAGCTTTCAGTGACAGATTACTGTTGCTTTGCGAAACTAATTTAAACCAGATTCGTCAGGTGATAGAAAAAAATAAACCGGATGTGGTGGTGATTGATTCTATTCAGACCATGTTTAATGAAGATGTATCTTCGGCTCCCGGAAGTGTTTCACAGGTGAGAGAATCTACAGGAGTATTGATGCAGATTGCGAAAGGTTTAGGGGTTTCTATTTTCATTGTGGGACATGTGACGAAAGATGGAAGTGTGGCGGGACCTCGGGTTTTAGAACATATGGTAGATACGGTTCTTTATTTTGAAGGTGACCGACATGCGTCCTATCGCATTTTGAGAGGAGTAAAAAATAGATTTGGTTCAACCAATGAGATTGGCGTTTTTGAAATGCGAGAAGAAGGATTGGTTGAAGTAGAAAACCCCTCCGAATATATGCTGAATGGAAAACCGGAGGGAGCATCCGGATCTGTGGTAGCCTGTTCAATGGAAGGAACTCGTCCGATTTTGATAGAAATTCAGGCTCTTGTCTGTGCCAGTAATTTTGGGATACCCAGAAGAACAGCAGCGGGAACAGATTTTAACAGAGTGAATCTTTTGATGGCTGTTTTGGAAAAGCGGCTGGGGATGAATTTATCGTCCAGTGATGCTTATGTAAATATAGCGGGAGGAATTCGCATGAATGAACCGGCTATTGATCTGGGGATTCTGTTGGCGATTGTATCCAGTTATAAAGATATTGTCATTGACGATAAAGTACTGGTATTTGGAGAAGTGGGACTGAGTGGAGAAGTACGTGCGGTGAGTATGGCAGAGCAGAGAGTATTGGAAGCAAAAAAATTAGGCTTTACGACTATTATTTTGCCTGCGGTATGCATGAAAAGTGTAAGAAATATTACAGAAGTATGCTTGATTCCTGTGGAAACAATAAAAGACGCGGTACAGTTTTTGTACCAAACAAAAAGATGAGGAAAAAGGAAGGATGAAATGGAATGGGGGATTTGAAAAAAGGAAAGGCTGACGGGGGAAAATCAGAAATGCGCCCATTAGCCAGGGTGTTGTCCACAGCGTGGCCGGCTGTTTTCGAATCATTTTTTATATCGCTGGCAGGAATGATTGACACCTTGATGGTCAGCGGTATGGGATCAGAAGCTGTGGCGGCGGTGGGACTGACGACTCAGCCGAAGTTTTTGGGGCTGGCGGTGTTTATCGCCGTTAATGTAGCGGTGTCGGCGATTGTAGCCAGACGAAAAGGCGAGCAGGATAAACAAAGAGCTAATGAGACATTGGCAGTTGCTTTACTTCTGGTACTGGTGCTGGGAGTTCTTATCAGTTTTCTTTGTGTTACGGCAGCAGACAGTATTATTGATTTGTGTGGTTCGGGACCAGATACGCATGAGGGGGCAGTCACTTATTTTCGGATTATCATGGGCGGCGCTATTTTCAATATTATATCTATGGTAATTAATTCCGCACAGAGAGGCTCGGGAAATACTAAAATTGCCATGCGGACAAATACTATTTCCAGTCTGGTAAATATTATAGGAAATTATCTTCTGATCGGTGGAAAATTTGGTTTTCCCCAACTGGGGATACAAGGTGCTGCAATTGCAACGGTAATAGGAACAGTTGTAGCCAGTATTATGAGTATTTGCTCTTTGCTTAGAAAAGATTCTTTTTTGAATATCCGTTATATTATAAAAGAGAAACTTTGGAAACGGTTCAGTTCTTTGAAAATAATTTTTCGTTTGGGAAGCAGTGTGTTTTTGGAACAGGTATTGCTTCGTATAGGATTTATGTCTACTGCAGTTATGGCGGCAGATATGGGAACGTCTGCCATGGCAGCTCATCAGGTGGGAATGAACGTATTGAGTTTATCATTTTCTATTGGAGATGGTATGCAAGCTGCTGCGGTGGCTCTGATTGGGCAGAGTCTTGGCGAAAAAAATCCGGAACAGGCGAAAAAATATGGCTGGACCTGCCAAAAAATAGGATTGTTTATGGCAGTACTGTTGTCAGTTTTTTATCTGTTTTTTGGACGGTTCATATATCAGTTGTTCTTTGATGAAGCTCATATAGTTGATATGGGACAGGGAATCAGTCGTATTATTGTAGTGATTGTACTCTTTCAGATATGCCAGGTGATTTTTACAGGAGCCCTTCGCGGCGCTGGAGATGTGGTATATACAACGATTGCATCCTGTATCAGCGTTACGTTTGTTCGATCTGTTGCCGGATATGTATTTTGTTATATTTTTGGATTTGGTATTTATGGAATTTGGATGGGAATTGCAGCAGATCAGCTTTGTCGCCTGATATTCGGATCTATTCGATTTAAAAGCGGAAAATGGATGAAAATAAAAATATAAAAAAACTGTTGACAATTTATGGATGAAATGATATTATAAGCAAGCTGTGTTTGAGAAACACTTATGAAACAGATAAGTGCTTGACATAGCTTGCGAGTATCTGAAAACAAGCTTGAAAAAACTTTTAAAAAAAGTTAAAAAAGTTGTTGACAAATACGGAAAAGGATGATATGATATCGAAGTTGCTTGCGACGAGGTCGAAAAGAACGAAAAAAACTTTTTGAAAAAAGTTAAAAAAGTTCTTGACAAAGTCAAAACAACATGATAAAATATCAAAGCTGTCTGAGACAGCGACGAACATTGATAACTGAACAGTGAAACACATTCCTCGAAAGTTCTTTTTAAAATCATAAAACG
>JAXEUM010000103.1:0-77606 GCA_034114925.1 Oliverpabstia sp. | reverse complement strand
TATAACACAAGCCACTACTCTTGGCTACCTTAACCCACCGTCTAAAGCCAGTGGGATTGCGGTAGCCTTATTCAAAATATTTTTGCATCAAATCATCAACCATCTTTGCTGTATTCCCTTTTGCCAAGTGCCTTATATTCTTCTCCCTACTCGCAATTATATCATGGAGAAAATCCTCCTACACTAAAAAAGTTTCACCATTTCAGAAGCACTGAAATGGTGAAACTTTTTTGTTCAAGGATTAATTATTCTTGATTCATTAAAATTCTGCATCATGCATCCAAGTATATCTCTCATCCTCGCAGCGATCTGTCTGCAGCCATGGATTTCCTTCCAGATGGCGGATCATCCAACAGGTATACATCTGGAATCCGGGAGCTACGGACTGGGGATGCAGTTCGCCTCCGGGAATAGCGGAAAAGCTTCCATCCACGCTCTTAAACACCTGATCGCCCACAAAACTTGCTCCAAATCCTTCCGGACGGTCAAATTTGAAGTAGTATGTTTCCGGCTGGGGATGTCTGTGAGGCAGATATCCGGACCAGTTTCCCCGGTCATTCAGAACTTCTCCCAAGACCATATTGGACCAGGGTGCAATATCATGGTCAAAGATCGTATTGACTCTTCTCTTTGCCACATTTCCGAATTTTCCCACACAGGAATATCCCCATGGTGCATCTTCCGGACAATATAACTTAGAAGCAAATTCTGTATCGTTGTGAGTAGACTGTACTAAAATTTCCGAGTCTGCTTTTGCTTCTACCTTTACCTGAGCGCCGGTACATACATGAACTGCCCAGGGACCTTCAGTAAATACGTCTTTTCTGGTAACTTCTTTCTGGTTGTCATCGAATGAAAATACCACATCTCCGGAAAGAAGGAGTACGGCTGTCTCTTCACCCTTTTTATAGAATTTTTTTACATCTCCCTCTCTCATCCGATACACCCGGATGTCCATCATCATTTCTTTATAATCATTGTCATAAGTGGTAAGAATCTGCTCACCATGTTCATCGAATTCCGGATAACCAAATACTTTTCCCATAATCTTATCCTCCTTAATACCTTCTGGCTACATCTCTTCCAGCTTTTACGCCTTCCCAAGCTGTTCTGACACTTTCTTTTTCAGAAACATCTGCCAGACCTACGTTCCACCAGGATTCATAACCGTCTGTCATAGTTTTCGGAATAACTTTCAGATCAAACAGGCAGGCAACTTCCTGTGTTTTTGCATCTTCCAGCGCTGCTACCAGTTCTTCAATGGTACGGCAGGTATAGCTCTTTAATCCATATCCTTCTCCGATTTTTGCATAATCTACAGGAATCAGATCTCCGGTAGGTTTCTTACCGTCTGTGTAACGGAATTCTGTTGCCAGACTGCCAATACCATGGTTCATTTCCAGGTTATTGATACATCCAAATCCACAGTTATCAAAAATCAGGATATTTACTTTCTTTCTCTCCTGCATAATGGTCATAATCTCACTGTGCATCATCTGGAAACTGGAATCTCCTACCACACAGTATACTTCATTATCCGGCTCAGCCATCTTCACACCTAAAGTAGCTGCCACCTCATATCCCATACAGGAATATCCATATTCTGCATGATATCCGCCCCGTTTATCTGTTCTCCACATACGCTGCATACAGCTTGGCAAAGAGCCTCCTGCAGTAATGATAGTAGCATCTTTGTCAATGGTACGGTTAATTGCTGCCAAAGCTGCTGTCTGAGTAATTCTTCCCTCTGTAAGTTTAACGAATTCCGGAATTGTTCTTGGATCTCTCGCTTTTACTTCCGGTTCAAAATCATCCCCTGTATAAGCAATACTTCCCAGACGCTCCATTTCTTTATCCCAGACTCTCTTTGCTTCTTCAATTTCTCCATCATAAGCAGAAACATACTTTCTTTCACGAAGTTTTTCAGCCAGAGCTTCTACCGTTACCTTTGCATCGCCTACCGCCTTCACTGCATCCATCTTGTATGCATGATAACGACAGTTGTTGATCGTAACAAATTTCACATTTTCATTCTGATACAGCCATTTGGAACTGGTGGTAAAATCAGACATTCTGGAACCCACAGCAATAACCACATCTGCATCTTTTGCAATCACGTTGGATGCATAAGTTCCTGTTACGCCGATACCGCCCAGGCAATAGGGATGGCTGGATTTACATGCGCTCTTACCTGCCTGAGTCTCACCAAACGGAATATGGAACTCTTCACAGAATTTTTCCACTGTTTCTCCGGCTTCTGAATATTTTACACCGCCGCCTACGATTACCAGCGGTTTTTTACTCTGAGAAATCACTTCTGTGATATCTTCCAACTCTTCTTCCACTGCTACCGGTCTTGTAATCCGATGTACTCTCTTTTTGAAGAAATACTCTGGGAAATCAAAAGATTCTCCCTCCACATCCTGAGGAAGAGCGATACAACAAGCGCCTGTCTCTGCCGGATCTGTCAATACACGCATCGCATTGATGAGCGCTGTCATAATCTGTTCCGGGCGGGTTACTCTATCCCAATACTTACATACCGGTTTAAACGCATCATTTGTAGAAACAGCCAGACTGGAACTTACTTCCAACTGCTGCAGTACAGGGTCCGGCTGACGAGATGCAAAAGTATCTGCCGGAAATACCAGAAGAGGAATATTATTAACTGTAGCTGTCGCACAGGCAGTTACCATATTGGCAGCCCCCGGTCCTACGGAAGAAGCGCAGGCAATAATACTTTTTCTTCCATTCTGTTTTGCATAAGCAATCGCAGAGTGACACATACCCTGTTCATTTCTTCCCTGCATTACCTTTAACTGACCGGGATTACTGTCCAGAGCTTCTCCCAGACCTACCGCAATGCCATGACCGAAAATAGTGAAAAATCCAGTCACAAACTTTGTTTCCACACCGTCCATAGCTACGTACTGATTATCTAAAAATTTTACAATCGCCTGTGCAACTGTCATTCTCTTTGTCTGAATCATCGAAATACCTCCTATATACCAGGGATTTATACCCGCGCGATCATTTCACCGTATTTTTCTTTTTCTTCTTTGATAAACGCATGAACCTGTTCCGGATTTGGCAAAGAATCAGAACAGTTATTGCTCCGTACCATCATAGATGCTTCTGCTGAACCAAATTCCAGACAGTCAATAATCTCCCAGCCCTGATACAGACCATACAGGAAACCGGAGCCGTAACCATCGCCGCCGCCGAAACCTTTTCTTGCTTCTACAGGGAAAGGTTTGATAGAAAATTTCTGACCGTCACAGGTATATGCGGTAGAACCCTTCATACCGTGTTTGATTACAACGATTTTTGCCCGATAGCTCTGCCATAAAGCTGCAGATTCTTCATCTGTCATACCCGGCTGAATCAATTTTTCTGTAAGATCAAATTCTTCTCTGGAACCCATAATGATGTCTGCTTCTTTTGCCACTGCAGAATAATAAATCGAAATCTCATCTGCATTTTTCCAGTTATATTCCCGGTAATCAATATCAAAAATAATTCTTGTATCATTTCTCTTTGCCAGCATAACTGCTTTCAAAGCCGCTTCTCTGGAAGGACTTTCCGCCAATGCAGTTCCTGAAATCAAAATCGCTTTCGCGCTGCGGATATACTCTTCATTGATATCGTCTACAGAAAGCTGCAAGTCTGCAATACGATTTCTGTACATGAGAATGCTGCTTTCCTTGGGAGAAAGCATCTCTGTGAAAGTAAGTCCCAGCTTTTCTCCGTTGGTGCATTTGCTGATCTGAGAAGTATCAATTCCCTGCTCATCAAAATAATCTACAACAAACTCTCCAAACTGATCATCAGAAACTTTGCCGATAAATCCTGCTTTCATACCATGATGTGTTACACCCACTGCAATATTTGCCGGAGAACCTCCCACAAATTTTTCAAACATATGCACTTTTTTCAGTGGTTTAAACTCTTCTTTCACCTGATCGTTGTATGCCGGATTAAAATCAATAGCTACTCGTCCCAACAAAACCAGATCAAATGGTCTGGATGCGTCAAACTCAATATACTTCATGCTTTCAACCTGCCTCTCTGCGTGCATTTCAAAATAGCACGCATAATTATCATTTCTTGTTACGTTCAGAATACCATATCTCCCATGGCTCCGCAATAACTTTATCAAAATATAACCATCTTTTCACAAATGATACAAGAATATCTCAGAGTAATTGTGCATTTTTTTCAGAGTATTCGCACGCAAAAGCACGCATCAACATTTTACTCCACCATCATTTCTACAGCTATCAAAGATTTCCCCGTCAATTCCCGGCTTCTCTCATCCGGCTGACTGGTTCCCACAAATATTCGAAAGTGTTTTCCTTCCTGATGACGTTCTCCCTTTTCATTGACCACACAAAAAGCCTCCTGCGTAAGAGAAAGTGAAATATTTTTTTCTTCTCCCGGCTGCAAACTTACTCTTTGGTATCCACACAATCTGCTGTTTTTTACTTCATGAACGGAATCCATATCTTTCACATATACCTGAATTACATCTTCTGTTGTGTAAGTCCCATAATTTTTCACACGGATATTTAACTGCACATTTTCCTGTATCTCCCCGGATTCTCCGGTAATCTGCACATTTTCCACCTGAATATCGCCATAAGTTAATCCGTAGCCAAAAGGATACAGGGGTTTTCTTTCCAGATACCGATAGGTTCTTCCTTTCATGGAATAATCTGTAAATTCCGGCATATGCTCCAAATCATCGTTATAATAAAATGTCACCGGAAGTTTGCCGGATGGAGAAATTTTTCCGAAAAGAATATCTGCCACACTCTTTCCTCCTCCGGCTCCCGGATACCACGCCTGAAGTACTGCTGCTGCCTTTTCCTGTGCTGCGCTTACATCCACAGCGCTGCCTGCCAACAGACAAAGAACTACCGGGGTATCCTGTTCAAGCAATTTTTCCATCAATTCTCTTTGAACTTCCGGAAGCAACAGATCTTTTTTATCTCCACTGCCCACACCATTTCCCTGATCTCTTTCTTCTCCTTCTAATGTTTCATCCAAACCAAGACAAAGAATTACCACATCACTGTGTTCTGCCACAATCAAAGCTTCTGACAAACGATCCTGCCTTCTTGCCAGACCTTCCGCAGATTCCTTCCATAACTGACATCCTTCCGAATAAAGCACTCGAATATCTTTCCCCGCCTCATTCTGAATCCCTTCCAGAATCGTTGTGTAATGAGAAGAAGTACCATAATAATTCCCTATCATCGCTATTCTGCTGTCTGCATTGGGACCAATCACACCGACAGTTTTTATTCCCTCTCGCTTCAATGGCAAAATACCATCATTTTTTAACAAAACCACACTTTCTCCTGCCGCTTTCCGGGCAAGTTCCAGATGCTCTTCACATTCCACTCTCTCATAAGGAATCTTGTCGTATTCTGTCTCATCAAACAATCCCAACAGAAAACGGGTAGTAAACAACCGGACTGCCGCCTGAGTAATCTGTTCTTCTGTCACCATTCCCAGTTCCAGAGCCTTCAAAGCATACAGATACGTAACTCCACAGTTTACATCACAGCCTTTTTCCAAAGCCAAAGCCGCAGATTCCCAGGGAGTATCTGTCACCATATGACCATTATGAAAATCTGCTATCGCCCAACAGTCTGACACGTAATGACCGGCAAACCCCCATTTCCCCCTCAGAATATCTTCCATCAAAACGCTGTGCGCGCAACAGGGTTCTCCATTGGTACGATTATAAGCTCCCATCACGGCTTCCACTTCACCCTCTTTTACACAGGCTTCAAAAGCCGGAAGATACGTTTCCCAAAGATCTTTTTCCGTCACTTCAGCATCAAACTCATGGCGTACATCTTCCGGTCCACTGTGTACCGCAAAATGCTTTGCACAGGCTGCCGCTTTCATCACATCCCCTTCTCCCTGCATACCACGAATAAACTCTACCGCCAGACTTCCTGTCAGATAAGGATCTTCCCCATAGGTTTCATGCCCCCGTCCCCATCGGGGATCTCTGAAAATATTCACATTGGGAGACCAGAAGGTAAGTCCTTTATAAATATCCCTGTCACCTTTTTTACTGTAAGCATTGTATTTTGCCCGACCTTCTTCCGCAATTACTTCCCCCACTTGTTTCATCAGGTCTTTATCAAAAGACGCTGCCAATCCAATAGCCTGAGGAAAGCTGGTGGCACATCCCCCTCTTGCCACTCCGTGAAGAGCCTCATTCCACCAGTTATACTCTGGAATTCCCAATCGGGGAATCGCCGGAGAATCATAGCGAAGCTGAGAAGCCCTTTCTTCCACTGTCATCTGTGAAACCAGTTCCTCTGCTCGTTTTTTTGCTACTTCTCTGTCCCGCATAATCCATATACCTCCTGTACTTTTTATCTTTAGCATACCTGCATTCCGTCTCTTCGGCAAGTCTTTTTCTCCCATAAAAACACTTGAAATTTTATGCGTTACTGTGCAAACAATAACTTTTATACTTCTGGTACTGGTATTCAAACCCATGACTTGGTACAATAAATCTAAGATTTACTTATAAGGAGGTACTTTCATATGCCATATTTAATTTCCGGTTATGGTCCCGCTGACCATTCCAATATTACTTTATACGATTCTCAGGATATACCGCTTTGGTCATCATCCATTCCGAATCCCTCTTTCCTTTGTCAGGCCGGAAATCTTCTCTTTGCAGTGGGAGAATTTGAAGATCATTGTACCGTTACTTCTTTTTTACAGGATTCCTCGTCCTCTTATCCTTCCTGGAATCAAATGGATTCTATCCGCCTGAAAGGAACTTGTCTTTGCCACCTATATGCCCAGGAGGAAGAACATTTTCTGGCTGGCTCCTGTTGGGGAGACGGAACATTTTTCACTCTGTCCTACAACGAAACAGGACACTTTGGAGATATTTTATACGAAGAGCAACAAACAGATGGTTCTGACAGACCATCACGGGTTCACTGCGCTCTGATCCTGGATTCATTTATTTACGCAGTAAATATCGAATTGGATTTGATTATCTGCTATCGCCAGAAAAATGGAATCCTGGAAGAATATTCCCGACTGGAACTTCCCAAAGGTACAGGACCTCGTCATATATACGCCAACCAAACCCACAAACTATTTTACTGTGTCACGGAATACTCCAGCCAGCTTCTTACCATTGACTACAGTAACCCTGAAAAAATGCAGTTGCTGCAAACCCAATCCCTTCTAAGTCCAGAATTTTCCGGAGAAAGTTTCGGCTCCACTCTGGCTGTCACAAAAGATCAGAAGCATCTTTATGCCGCCAACAGAGGAGAAAATACTATTGCTCATTTTCTTTTGGATGAAGAAGGCATCCCAAAATACTGCGACCATACTTCCTGTCTGGGAGACTGGCCCCGCCATATTGCATTGACAGATGAGGATCGATTCCTGGCTGTTGCCAACCAAAAAAGCGGAACCGTAGTATTTTTAGAAAGAGACACAGCTACAGGCAGTTTAAAAGAAAAAGCAACTCGAACGCTCCGCCAGCCGGACGTCAGCTTCCTTATGGAAATATGATATTTTACGCTAACTGGGAGGAATCATAATGGAATACAGAAAATTCGAAAATACCATCATTGCAAGAATTGATAAAGGCGAAGAAATTATTGAAAAGGTAAAAGAAATTGCATTAAAAGAACAGATTACATTGGCAAGTGTACAGGCATTAGGAGCCGTTGACGCATTTACTGTGGGCGTATTTAAAACAAAAGAAAAAGAATATCTGGCAAATCATTTTCAGGGAAGCTTTGAAATCGTTTCCCTGACCGGCACGATCAACACGTTCAACCATGAATTTTATTGTCATCTCCATATGAGCGCCGGAAATGAAAAGGGAGAGGTTTTTGGAGGACATCTGAACAGAGCCGTTGTAAGCGCCACTTGCGAAATGGTAATAACCATCATCAACGGAACGGTAGACAGATATTTTGACGAAGAGATAGGACTGAACCTGTTTCAATTCCAGTAATCCAAATAATTTAGAAGTATTGTAACTGTGAGGGTACTGAACAGTTACGAAGTATTTTAAAAGAGGAAGGGTTCTGAAACAGCAGTTCCCTTCCTCTTTTAAAATGGTATAAATTTCCTAGATTGCATCCCTGCGATTTTCAGGCAGCCATATTACAAACAACAATCCGATCACTGCCATACTTACACAAATCCATAACATAGCGTCCAGACCAAACGTATCCTGAAGCCATCCACCTAACAGATTTCCTCCACAGGTAGCTGCTCCCGCAGTAATTACACTGAAAATAGCCTGTCCCCTCACCCGATGCTCCGGCGCCAGAGAACTATTCACAAAATAGACCGCCGCTGGTGTAAACATTCCGAAAGACAAACCCTGTAATCCCAGTCCCAGAAATACCATGGGCAAAATCCCTGCGTTCACTAAAATCAATGGTTTTATCACAAAGAATAATGCACTGATCTTCAACAAACGAATACAGTTCCCTTTTTTCATAAAATAACCAAAAAGGAGCATAACCGGCATCTCACTGGCTGCGGACACAAAATTGGCAAACCCGAGTATGGTGTCTGTTCCCCCAAGTTTTTTTATAATATTTACCGTATATGTGGCAACTGCCGCATTGTTCATATTGGCAAGACAAAAACCGATCATCAGACATACAAAAGTTTTATTTTTCCATACAACTTTCCATATATTTTCCCCAGTATTCCTCTTTTCTTTCCCCGGATATTTCTTTTCTCTCACCTGACCGGAATTCTTCTCCCCTGCCCCCAGATCTTCCATAACTGCAACTGCCAGAAAAAGAAGGATTGCCAGTACCACATAAACATATCCCAACACTCCCGGGAAAAAACGATCAATCACAAATCCCAGTATTGCCGCACACACAGCATATGAAATAGATCCCAGACCTCTGGATAAACCAAAATTCAAATAATATCCCCGGTTAATAAATTCCATTCCCATGGCGCTTAACATAGGAGGCATACAGTAATTCAGTATATTCATACCCATATACAAAATAACCACTCCTGCCATAGGCACCGGAAATACTGTCAGCACGCCAAACATAACAGCCATACCCACAACTAAAAGCTGTATGGTACGCTTTACCGTCAGCCAGGAAATGCTTTCTGCCATCTGCGCTACCAAAGGCTGCACCACCATGGAAAAACAGGCAGCTCCTCCCACTACAACACCAATCAGCGTATTAGACAAACCGCGATCCTGAAGATAAACCGCCGCATAACCGGCCAATGCACAGCTCGTCATCCAGTATAATGCCTGTGCTACAGAATACTGGTGTTTTACTTCAACCTTCTTTAAACCTTTCATATTCTTCCCCACATCGCAATTAAGCTTCTGCCAAAATGATTTTTACCTGATTATCCTGCGCATATTCCAAAAAATCTTCTTGCGGTTTCACATCTGTAATAATTCCCGTAAGATCACTCACATCACAATAAGTCAATAAAGATACCACCCCAAACTTACTGGAATCCGCCAAAAGATACTTTTCTCCACTCTTTCTTACAGCCATCTCTTTAATACAAGTCTCTTCCGGTGAAGAATTTGTTGCGCCATTTTCAATAGTAACCCCAGTAGCAGCCATAAAAGCTTTTTTTACATTATATGTAGACAACAGCTTTGCCGCATTATTTCCTGTAAGAGACAATGTTTTCCGATTTAATGTACCCGACAGAGAAATCACATTGATATTCTCATAAGGAATCGCCTGAAACATTACTTCTATATTATTAGTCAGCAATGTGATTTTTTTATTTTTCAGATATTCCAGCATATACAACGTGGTAGTTCCTGAATCAATAAAAATACTGTCTCCATCTTCTACCAACTTCGCAGCTTCTGCGGCAATTTTTCTCTTGGCATCCTGATGATTAATATTTCTTTCTGTAAAAGACACAAGAAGTTTTTTAGTCTGTGTATTAATCATAACGCCACCATACGTCTTCACAATATCCGGATTTTGAATAATTTCTTCCACATCTCTGCGAATCGTATTTTTAGACACCTGAAAAACATCACACAATTCATCCAAGGTCACCGTCTTATGGGTATAAATATATTGTTCAATTTCTGCAATTCTCTGGGAACGCATGGAATCCCCCCTTCAACCGAATTCTCCCAACCGCAAATTTTTGAGCAGTTACGAGTAATTTATTGGTAACTATTGAGTAAATTCTATCACACTCTCTTTACATTATCAATTAATTTTTCTGTTTGTATAAACCAAAAATCTCTCAATTTTAGGGATATAAATAAGAAATCAAACGTGTAAATTCACAGAAATATGCCGCATGAAACATCCTCCCAAATGTTCCATGCGGCATATTTCATCCTTTTACTCTAAACCTTCTCCTTTAAAACAAACTACATACATATCTTTTCTATAATTTTTCACATAAAGTCTCAAACCTTTTTCTGTAATCTGGGATTCTGTTTCCAGTTCAGGACACAAAGACTGTACTTTTCCACAAACCCCAGGAATTTCCAGAATGTTTTCCCCATCTTTTAAACCATCTGCAAAGATATACACATCTTCACCTTTTCGTGTATAGTGAAGTTTTACTCCATTTTCTCTTTCTTCTGATTCTCTCCGGCTGCATCTGGTGCCATAAATACCTTCTCCGTTTACGTTCAACCATTCCCCCAGTGCAAGTAATCGCTTCACTTGTTCCTCCGGAATAGTTCCATCTGCTTTCGGACCGATATTCAACAATAAATTTCCATTATTTGCCACAGTTCCCACCAACAGACTAATCAGATCTGGAAGGCTGATCAACTGATCATCTCCTTCATTTTCATTGTATCCGAAAGAAAGTCCCATACCTCTGCACATTTCCCATTTTTCTGAACGATTACTTTTACCAGCACGATACTCCTTCGTAGTAAAATCATGATACAATCCGTTGAATCTGTCATTTACCACTCCATCTTCCACCGTATTATAATAATGGGACAAAAGATATGGCATCGCATGTTCACTCTGTTTTGGCCATCCGATATCATTCCACAATACAGAAGGATGATACTTATCAATCAGTTCCTTCATTTGTTTGTAGGAATAATCTGCATATTCAAAAGTTGGACACGCATTTCCAAAATTCTGTTCCTCATAGAAAATAGGATCATTGGCAAACTGCCAGTCAATTAACCCTGAATAATATAAGCCCATTTTCAAACCGGCATCTCTTACAGCATCTGTCAGCTCTCCCGTAATATCTCTTTTCGGTCCCATCACCGTTGTGTTAAACTCAGTATATTCACTGGGATACAGGCAAAATCCGTCATGATGTTTCGTTGTAAGAACGACATACTGTGCTCCTGCTTTCTTAAAAATATCTGCCCACTGTGCAGGATTCCAATTCTCAGCTTTCCACTGGGGAATAAAATCTTCATATTTAAAATCTTTTCCGTATTTTTCCAGATGATGCTCATACGTAGGACCCTTTCCCACATTTACAGAATTATAATACCACTCTGCATAGGGATTGTTACAGAACCATTCTTCATCTCCGTCTACCTCTCCTAATTCCCATGTCCTAGGGGCAAAAGCAGGTACGGAATATATACCCCAATGAATAAAAATTCCAAATTTACAATCCTCATACCACTCTGGAACCTGGTGCTTATTTACTGATTCCCAGGTACTGGTATATTTTTTTCCCATAATTTGTTCTCCTTTTCAGTAAATATTTAACCTTTTACAGCACCGGCTGTCATACCGGCAATTACCCATTTCTGAGCAAAAATGTATACTACAATAACCGGCAAAGATACCAGAACCACATCTGCACATACCAGATTCCAACTTCTGCTGAACTGCCCATAGAAATTATATACAGATAAAGGCAACGTCCATTTCGAAGAAGAATTCAACAGATATAATGGAATCTGTAATTCATTCCATACCCACATAAAGTTTAAAACTCCTGTAGTGGCAAGAACCGGCTTCAAAAGAGGGATAATAACCTTCACAAAAAGTCTTCCTGCTACAGCTCCATCCATAACTGCCGCTTCATCCAATTCTCTGGGAATTCCTTTTATAAATCCACAAAACATCATTGTTGTAAAAGGCATATACAATGCTGCGTACACCATACACAAACCAATTCGTGAACCATACATGCCCAACTGCTGCAAAAGCTGAATCGTTGGAAGAGCTGCAAACGGAGCAATGATTCCCAAAGTGATTACCTTATAAGAAATATTGCACAATGTTGTTGCACGACGTACAATAATAAAACTCATAAATGCTGAAAGTGATACGATCAGCGCTACAGAAATAAAAGTGATGAAAATACTGTTTCCTAATGATCTGAAAAAATCCTTTTCGATAACTGTCAGATAATTTTCAAAATGCCATTCACTGGGCAAAGAAACACTCATATATGCCGCTTCTCCTTTACTCTTAAAAGAAGTAAGCAAGACCATCAGCATAGGATAAATAGTCACAATACTACAAATCCACAATATAACTTCTAAAATTCTATTAATTCTCTTTTTTCTTTTTTTCATATTATATCACTGTCTCCCATCTCGAACTAAACTTCTGATATACCACTGAAACAATGACCAGAAGGATCGTAAATACAAGGTTAACAGCTACCGACTGGGCATACCGTCCTGCTGACATTTCGTTCATCATCAAAGTTCCGAAACTTTCTGTAGCATTTCCCGGACCACCGCCTGTCATAACATAAATCAAATCGAACATTTTCAGTCCGTAAATCAAACTGAACAAAATATTTACGTTTACTGTTGGCATAATCAAAGGTAATGTAATGTTTTTGAAAAGCTGCCATTCTGATGCACCGTCTAACATACCTGCCTCGATATAATCAGATGAAACTGACTGCATACCTGCCAGTGTAATAATGATCGCATATCCCACATTTCTCCATATTTCTGCCACACTGATGGCAAATACCGCTGTTCCCCGAGAACCCAGCCACTGAATATTACTGATCCCAAATACATTCAGGATATTATTTAAAGTACCGTGTCTTGTCTGGAATACAGCGCTGAAGATCAATCCTACAACCAGACAGGAAAAAATAGAAGGAATAAAATATACTGTACGAAGCGCTGTTCTTGATTTTATTTCTCTATTTAAAATATAAGCAAAAACGAATCCCAGAAGTGTTACCATAATCGTTTTAGCTCCGGCATAAATAAGCGTATTTGCAAATGCCACCGGGACTTTTGAATTCTGGAAAACTGAAATAATATTATCAAATCCCACAAACTTTAAGCCCTCTGTTCTGGCTGCACTCCAGTTTGTAAATGCAAAATAGTACCCGATTGTAGATGGTATAATAAAGAAAATAATAAATACCAATGCCGGGATCAACGCCAGATAGAGAGGATAGATTTTCTTCCTATTCATAGCTGCCTCCTTAAAAGAAAGGCTGCTGCACAATCAGTACAACAGCCTTAAAATCACTCTGTTATTCCTGAGAGAAAGATTCTAATGTAGCAATACGATCTTCATCAATCAGTTTAATACACTCTTCTACACTGATATCGCCGGACATCAACTGCAAAAGCGCTTTTCCACCTTCACCCTGATTGAATCCAACAATCTTAGGCTGTGCAGAGGATGCACGAATCAGTTTATCTACACTCTCTTTATTCTCTTCGTACTGAACAGAATTTACATTTGTTGTCTGTCCTTTGAATACAGGAGCTGTAGATACGCCATCAAATGCCTGATTATAGTTTTCCGGCTGTGCCATAAAATTGATAAAATCTTTGGCAGCTTCTACGTTTTCACCATTCTTATTTGCCATCATCAGGTTTACATTTCCACCTTCGTATGTTCCTTCATCACAGGTTCCCATAAATACCGGCATAATTCCAAAATCTTCTGCAACATATTCATATGATTCACTGTCGTAATCAGTATCAAACCATGTATCCCAGCAGAACATCATAGCTGCTTCGCCAATACCCAAAACTTCACTGGTATAATCCCATGTATCAGAAGCAAAATTCTTTCCAAAATATCCTTTTTCTGCTGCTGACTGGAACCACTCACACATAGAAGTAAATTCAGGAATATCTGCATAGGTCATCTCTCCGGCATTCAATTTTTCAATATATTCCGGATGCTCTTCTAATACAGGATCCAGTGCAAACTGATAGAATACCGGCCATCCATCTGCTGCTGCCAGATAAATCGGCTGAACTCCGTTTTCCAGAAGAGTATCACAAACTGCATCAAATTCCGCCTGTGTAGTCGGCTGCTTAATTCCTAACTCTTCAAATATCTTTTTATTGTAAAGACATCCTGAGTTGGAAGCCTCCCAGAATGGAAGCCCAATTACTTTATCATTAAATGTAGCCTGTGGAAGTACGGAATCTTGAATATCAGATACCCATTCTGCATCTGTCCAATCCACAAAATTTTCTTCCGGATTAAAATTCTTCAAATTACTGTTTCCAAAATGCACATACAGATCAGGAATATCTCCTGTCGTAAACTTTGTCAGCGCAATAGTTTCTGCGTTATCTGTATCCAAACCCTGCTGATCAATCTTGTTTCCGCTGGATTCTTCCCAGAGAGAAATAATTTTCTGCATATACGGTTTTGCCAAATCATCTGCATTACAATACAATGTCAGTGTTACACCATCTCCAGATTCTGCTTTCTCATCTTTTGCTTCATCCCCTGTTGCTTCACTTTCTGCTTTTTTATCAGTTCCTTCTGTTTTTCCTGTGGGATCTCCGCCACCACACCCCGCCAAAGCTGCTGCCGTCATAATTCCTGTTAATAAAAGTGCAATTTTTCTTTTCATTTTTTATCCTCCTTGTATTGGATTTTCCGCTATTTGATAATGCTATTATATTTGTATTTTATTATTTATTCCATGGATTATTGGAAGTTTTTACCTGTATTTTTTACCAATTCTGTGGTTTTTTGTATATATTTATACTATAATAAGCACAACCGTTCAAGATTCTTTGAACCCTTATTATAAAAAATCATGGAGGTTCACGCTATCGTGCTTTTCAAAAAATTATCTTTTCAGAAAAAAATTTATATCAGTTGTTTTACTCTGAATCTGATTTTGCTTTTTATCTGTACCAGTGTCTTCTATTACTATACGGCAAATTCCTTAAAACAAAATATGGAAGATACTCTAATCAGCAATACCTCTATGTTAAAAAAGGATTTAGATACTCTTTTAGAAACAGCTGATAATTCTTTAAAAGAACTGCAAACAGATTCGTCCCTGATTACGATCGCAAAAAAAATACCACACTCCGGTGAAAATTATTTTTCCACTCATGTTGCTGCTCGTTCCTCTTTTCAAAATGCCTTCCGTTCTGTATTATTTTCCCAAAATCTGAACGGGTCTATCAGCTATGTGAGTAATGATTTTGATAATGTAGGAGTATCTGCTTCCACAGGAACGTTAAACTATATGTCAAAAGAATCTCTTAAATCTCAAAAGAAACTACAAAAACTAATGCGTGAGATTTCTTATGTTTCTTATGCATCTCCCCATCATGATTATTGGGGACATAATCAAACTGTATTTTCTGTAGTCCGTTCCATGAGAGATACCTATCATCAATATGGACTTCTGATCCTTGATTTTGATATAGCAGCCCTGGAAAATCTTCTCAGTGACTTTGAAAATCCCGAAGATTATGCTATTTCTATTCTGAACAAGGATAAAAAACTGGTTTACACTTCTTTACCGAAAGAAGAAAAATCATCTTTTTACCAAAGTTATTTAAATGCATGCGAAAAAAACATCCGAACTTTTTCTCATAACAATACCAGTCTGTCCAGTTTTGTACCTTCTTCTGTTACAGGTTGGACCTTTATTCTCAGTACCACCACTGCCAACTATCTGGATTCCATAAAAAATTTGTTTGCCATCAGTGGATTCTTATTCCTCTCTCTTTTTATTGTAATGTCAGCATTTTTATATCTGGTTACTTTGAGACTTACAATTCCACTAAAAAAACTGTCGGCACAGCTAAAAAATCTGAAGCCAGGAAAAAATATCAAACCTGATGAAATTTCAGGTGACACAACTATTTACGGAAATGATGAGGTTACCCTTTTGACTCATGCTGTTCAGGGGTTTCTTACCGAAATATACGATCAAAACAGACGTTTAACAGAAGCACGACGAAGAACTTTATTAGCTCATTATGATGCTATGGAAGCACAATTAAATCCCCATTTTCTATATAATACTCTGTCAGTAATCGGCATGGCAGGATTAAGTACAGGAAATACAACGGTATCTACCATGTGTAATGAACTGGCAAGTCTGCTCCGATATTCCCTGTCCTATAATGGTCAATCCGTATTATTAGAACAGGAAATCGCCAACGCTGCCAGCTATCTTTATATTATGAAAATGCGCTACGAAGATGATTTGATATATACCTGGAATCTGGATGACTCCCTCAATCAGGTTCAGGTTCCCAAATTGATTCTTCAGCCACTGATTGAAAATTGTTTTCAACACGGTTTTCATCAATCTGAACAGGAAATCCTTCCTCCTTGGAAAATAGATATTCGCTCCAGTCAGGATGAAACCCACTGGTATCTCTCTATTTCTAACAATGGCGCTGTATTCTCTCAGGACAAACTCCAAAAGCTTTACCAGCGAATACAACATTTTCAATTACCGGAATACAATGAAGCATTATCAGAAGAACTTACACAACGTCAGGGATTCGGCCTTGAAAATACTATTTTACGTTTACATATTTACTATCACGGAGAAGAATACTTTCAGGTATCCACAAATCAGGAATATATGACTTCCATTACAATCGGAGGACCTCTAAACCCACAAAAACCTTTTGAAAGGAGAACAACATGATTAATGTTATTATTGTAGAAGATGAACCAGCTATCGCAAGAGGTCTATCTCTTCTCATCACTCAAAATTACTGCGATTTTCAAGTCCTTTCCCTGTGCCGCAACGGAAAAGATGGTTTACAGAAAATACTTGAATTAAAACCTGATCTTATCTTTACTGATATCAGTATGCCCATTATGAACGGATTAGATATGATCCAGGAACTTCGTTCTCAAAGTATAAATACACATTGTGTGATCCTTACCGGATATGCTGAGTTTGACTATGCCAGAACCGCCATTACCCTGGGAGTTTCTGATTATCTGTTAAAACCTATTTCCCCTGACACTCTGGATCGTATTCTTACTTCTTTCCGCAGCCAGCATCAATCCAGTTTACGAAACCTTCGAGCTGAATATTTGCAGAAGTGTCTTTTTGACACCACTCTTCCCGCAGACGGCAATTTTCCTCTGATGTCCTGCTCGTGTACCTTGCTCTTTTTATTTTTCGGATCAATGTGCGGAAACCTTTATCATGAAACCATTATTAGCTCTGAAATTCCAAATATTGACAACCAATTTTTGCAGGATCTGGAACAAAAACATAAAGTTTCTCTTTTCCTCCTAAGAGGAAAACACTATAACGAAAAGGTATTGGCTATTGTTGCCCCTGTCTGTCAGCCAATAGAAATTGAAAACATCGCACAACAGTTTTACAAAATATATACTTTGTCAGATACCCCTATGAATCTGGTTGTTTCTAATACTATTACCGACGGACAGGGAATTCAGGAGCTTGCAAGAACTACATACTTATATGCTCTTTTTAAAATACCATTTGGAAATTCATCCATCCAAAAATACCAGCCGTTAACCAATGAACCTATTCACGTTTCCACTCGGATCAAACAACTCTGTGGCGGAATACCTGATCGTCCCTCAAAGGATAACCTAAAAGATTTCATTCACTCTCTTATTGATTTCTGGAGTAAACAACAGGTCACACAATTTCAGCTTCTAACAGATGTTCGCTATTTTATAAGCACTGTTATCCACGAACATCTGAAAGAAGATATTATTTATCCAGATCCCGCTGAGATTATAGCCTCCTCTCATTCTTATCTGGAATTGGAAAAAGAACTTTTATTTGAGACCAATCGTATTTATGGATTCAATAACTCCATGGAATCCGCAGAGAATCAACATTCACTTGCCTATCAGGTTAAAAATTGGCTGGACAAAAATTTCACCTCTCAAATTACCTATAAGATTTTCCAGGATCTTTTTGGGCATAATGAGAAATATTTGTCCACACTATTTAAAGCTGAATTCGGAATTTCTCCCAGCAAATATATTGGCGAACTTCGACTGAATATGGCTAAAAACTTAATGGAAAGTAATCCTGACATTCTGTTGAAAGATGTGGCTGATATGGTGGGATTTACAGACGCCTTCTATTTCAGTCGTGTTTTCAAAACGCATGAAGGAATCTCTCCCAGCGCTTTCATGAGAAATCAAAAACGCAAAAAAGAGCTGTAAGCCACAGCTCTTTTTTGCGTTTCACTAAAAATATTACTTCTTAAAATTCAATCTCAGAAATCTTTACCGGTCTATGCTCTTCTACAGATTTCTTTGCTGCCAATCCCATAAGAACTGGTTTCAATCCATCTTCCACACCAACAGGAGTTTCTGTATCATTGACAATCGCATCTACAAACTCACTGATTTCCTGTGCATATGCTGCCATATAACGCTCCAGGAAGAAGAACAGTGGTTTTTCTCCGGTTACACCGTCTGCATTGGTGATTACTGCATTAGATACGCTGTCATTTGCATTGGCAACCATACCTTTAGAACCAAATACTTCTGCTCTCTGATCGTATCCGTAAGCTGCTTTTCTGGAATTATCAATAACAGCAATAGCGCCATTTTCCATTTTCAGTGTGATTACCGCAGTATCCACATCTCCTGCTTCTCCGATAGCCGGATCAACAAGTACAGCAGACTGTACATAAACCTCTTCTGCATCACATCCGGCCAGGAAACGAACCATGTCAAAATCATGAATAGTCATATCCAGGAACATACCGCCGGATACTGCTACATACTCTGGTGAAGGCGGTTCCGGATCTCTGGATGTAATCTTGATGATATGAGGATCTCCCACTTTTCCTGCTGCAACTGCCTGCTGAACAGCGCGGAAGTTATGATCAAAACGACGGTTAAATCCCACCTGATATTTTGTTTTCTTTCCTTCCAGAGCCTTGATTACTTCTTTAATTTTATCTACATCATGATCGATAGGTTTTTCACAGAAAACGTGTTTTCCTGCTTCGATTGCTTCAATAGAAATCGGAGAGTGTGTGTCTGTGGAAGAACAGATTAAAACCGCATCAATTTCCGGATCTGCCAGAATCTCTTTATAATCTTTTGTTGTGTTCTCAATTCCCATGCCTTTGGCCCATGTTTCTGTAGCCTCATTCATAAAAGGATCAGCAATTGTTTTCACGGTTGCATTTTTTACATAGTTAGAGATACTTTCTGCATGTACTTTACCAATGCGGCCAGCTCCAATAATACCAATTGTTACCATAGTTTTTCTCCTTTTTATTATTTTCTTTTTGAAAGTTATCACTTTTTGTTGAAAAAATTATATCATTTAATCATAACATTATCAATAGTTTATCATTTTTTGTTTTGAAAAATATTTAATTTTTCTCTTGACTTTTCATATTTTCTGCTTTATATTAATTATAGTAATCATTATTATTATTGAAAGGAGGAAACCATGGCAACACTAAAATACAGCCGCCAGAGGGAATCTATCAAAGAATTTCTCATGACCCGAACGGATCATCCTACGGCTGATGTAGTCTACCAGCACC
The DNA here is from genome assembly GCA_034114925.1 of Oliverpabstia sp. Lineage (GTDB taxonomy): Bacteria > Bacillota > Clostridia > Lachnospirales > Lachnospiraceae > Oliverpabstia. Next base: position 57,847 of record JAXEUM010000103.1, on the reverse strand, counting down.
TGCGGGAAGTATACCCTAATATCAGTCTCGGTACTGTTTATCGAAATCTTTCTTTACTGGCAGATCTGGGAGAGATTCAGAAAATTCACACCGGAGATGGAGCAGATCGTTTTGACGGACAGATACACCGCCACTACCATGTAGTGTGTACCCACTGTCATCGGGTTATGGATCTTGACATGGATTACTTTTCTCAGATTGAAGAACAGGCCTCCGCACATTTTCATGGAAAAATTTTAAGTCATGTTACAAATTTCTATGGCATTTGCGAGGATTGCCTGAAAAACGAAACACATACTCATTGATTGTACAAAATCACATTAAGAAAGTAAATAAAAACTAAAAAAAGCAGAAACCATATTGACAAAATCAAATAAATATGTTAGATTAAAATAGTAATAATTACTATTATTGATAAAAAACAAAAAATAATATATATAAGAAAAGGAGACTATAACATGAAAAAATTTGTTTGTAGCGTATGCGGTTATGTTCACGAAGGAGATGCAGCACCTGAATTTTGCCCTATCTGTAAAGCACCTGCAGATAAGTTCATTGAGCAGACAGAAGAAAGAACATGGGCTGCTGAACATGTAGTTGGTGTTGCTCAGGGCGTTAGCGAAGACATCCTGGCTGACCTGAGAGCAAACTTCGAAGGAGAATGTTCTGAAGTTGGTATGTATCTGGCTATGGCAAGAGTAGCTCATAGAGAAGGATATCCTGAAATCGGTCTGTACTGGGAAAAAGCTGCTTACGAAGAAGCAGAACATGCTGCTAAATTTGCAGAACTGCTGGGTGAAGTTGTTACTAACAGCACAAAGAAAAACCTGGAAATGAGAGTAGAAGCTGAAAACGGCGCTACTGCTGGTAAATTCGATCTGGCTAAACGTGCAAAAGCTGCTAACCTGGATGCTATTCATGATACAGTTCATGAAATGGCTAGAGACGAAGCTCGCCACGGAAAAGCATTTGAAGGTCTGCTGAAGAGATACTTTGGCTAAGAAATAGCTTATAACTCAAATAAAACAAAAAGAGGAAATGAAAATCATTTCCTCTTTTTGTTTTATCCACTATTGTGTCAAACCTTATTTCATTCTAAAATATCGTGCCTCTTCACTAAAATTTTCATCTCCTATACACTTTAATGCTATCTTTTGAACAACAAAATTATAATCATCCCATGATCCCGAAGATACCATAAACATAATTTTTCCATTTTCTGTTATCCATCTTGTCGGAAAATTTGGCTGATAATCTCCATACGTTCCCCAATTATCATCTTGATAAAATAGCTTCCATGGTCCCCACGGCTCTGGTGCCTCATATAATGTTAATTGACTTATATGAGACTCCGGGTACTTCATTTGATGAATCGGTCTCGGATATCCCTCTTCATCTATAAAACTATAATTTCCCAAAATATATCTTTGAATTCCTGCATTATACACTACATGATCTGACCCTGTCATTTTTTCATAAACAAAAACTGGTTCTGCTTTTTCTTCATCGCTAGTCCATTCTGGCTTCTTACCTTCTTTGGAACAATAAAATTCCCACTGTCCTCTTTCCAAAATTCTATCTTTCGGTACACGTCCCAATAATAAAGCATCGTTATTCTCCCAATAACTTCTATCATTCTCCCTGTCATATGGAAAATAAGCATATACATAGGAATCCCTCGACCCTCTATATCCTCTTCCAAATTGAAGAAAATGACATGAGGAAAGTTTTCCTTCAAAAAAATTGGAAGATGTTGCCTCTTGATTAAATGTTTGTCCTCCATCATCAGAAGTCACTATCCACCCATGGTGATTTCTCTGCCTGTTAAATAATGGATTATCACCATAATTCTGAGCTTCAACCGCTAAATACAAAACTCCTTCCACATCTAAAATTCCAGCAGGTTTAATAAATGGAGCTTCTGGATGTGTACAGTACTTTTCTATATTTACTGGATTTCCATTAATCATCTCTGCTGTCCAACTTCCACTATTGGATAATACATCAGGAAGTACTTTCCCTGATTGATTCCAATAATTTTTTAACGTAGATATTTTCCATAAATTCATTGGACATCCTTTATTATCCCCGGCACCAGCATAAATTTCATCATTCTCTGCCCAAGTAAGTGGCCACATGTCTCCTTCACCACAATGATATCTAAATTTGTCTAAAAGTACTTCTTTTATATAATCTGATTTTTCATATGGAGGAATAGCCTTATTGTAGAGATAATAATCTCTTACATCTCCATCAAGTCCTCTACATTTTTTTATTATCATTTTCACACCCCTCCTATTCACTAATCGTTCCTAAAAATGTCTTTGTATATCGTTGTAATTTTTCTTTTTTCATAGATACTACCGGAATCAATACTTCTTTATACATTAATTTTTCGTTTATTCTATATTGAAGTTTGACTTTTATATTTTCCTGAATTTCTTTTCCCTCCGATGATATAATCATTTTCCCAACTTTTCGTTTACTTCCAAAAAAGAAAGGATGTCCATCAAACCAAACATTTTGAGCATCAAATGCTCTATCCAATTCTACCCAAACAGGTATGATTATCCTTTCCCCCGATAATACTTCGTTTTTACACACCAAACATTTATTGTAGTCTAATACGTCTACATCATCCCATAGGCGAAGTCTCTTTTCTTTCATCTTCATCCATGATGGATATTGAAATTCTACTTTCACATCTGAAAGAGTATCTGTATTTCCATTTCCCAAAACCATTCTCAGCAAAAATATATTTTTCTGATCAATGCTCTCCAATGAAGGTTGATGAAATCCATAATGTCCAAACATAATTTTATTTTCATCTGCAAAATGATAAAGTTCTTCCTGCTCTGTCCGAAAAGCTACATCAGCAACATGTTTCTTTTGATCAGTATAGTGAATCATTAATTCCTTATCTGATTCTGATATATCTTCTATTACTTTATTACTACCTTCAGCACCACTTCCATAATCTCGCACTACAAAAATAATTTTAAAGGATTCAGAATTATGATTCATAATACGTAAAGTACTATTATCAGAATCTTCATGATACTTAATGTCAAACACGTATCCTCCCAAATACGCACCTTCCCACTGGAATTCTGTTAACAACCCCTGTGGTTGGATAGTAAGCGTTTTCTTTTCGGCATTCATCTTAATTCCCAACCACTGTTTTATATACTGTATAATCCAACTTCCTTGACCCTGACTACATCTAGCAATTAACCTTCTTCTATTTTCTGCTTTAGGCCACCAATAAAGAGAGCCTGTTTCATCTATAGCACTTTGAATCATATTATTCAAAGAATCAGCCATTTCTTTTCGTGTAATACTCCCACCCAATTGAGAAACATATGCTGTTCCATCTAAGGCTCCACCATAGGGAAACCACCTTAATGTATTCATTTCAGGATCATAATTTGAACAGAAAAGTGATCTTGCAAAACGATGATAATTTATCCAAGGTTCATAAGTAAATTCGTAAATTCCATATACAGGAGCTAGAACAGATGATGAATCCTCTCCATCATAGTAAAAGAAATTCTCATCCATATAAAAATCCCCTTGCTCTCCAAGATTTGTTCCACCTGTAATCTGCATACCAAACGGTCCTTCTTTTACCATGTATTTTATAATATCTTCCTTTAAATTTTGTGCATATCTCTCCACTTCCTTATAATGTTCTCTTCCTAAACTTTTACAAATATCTTTATACCCCATGGATGCATACCAAAATTTTACATTTGTTCCATGATCATATCGCCTCATTACGATTCCATCACTTGAATATCTTGAAGGAACTAATGCACAATCTATTTTACAGAATCCTACAATCTTTTTCCAAATCTCATCTAAACGCTGTAGCACATATTTGTTTTCTTTAAAATATTCTATATTACCCGTATAATAAAAATACTCTCCGGCCATAACAAGAGGCGCCATCATAATTGGAACCGAATGCTCTGGAAATTCAGAATATCTGGGTTCATTTCTATCTACCATATATTCAATTAATTTTTCCCCCAATTCCGGAAACATATGAATAAAACTTAAAGTTGTTGGCTCTACATCAATCCCCCACATTCTTCCTATACAATGCGATGGAGCACCTTGCCAATGCACCAATACCCTACCATTTTCATCTGTTTGAATACAATTGAAGTTATCTATTATATTTCGAATATGAATATCTTTGCTCTTTTCTGCTAAAATTTTATATCCTTCTGCAAACACTCGCAAATTTCCGAGATATTTTTTCCAAAATCTATCTGTAATCTCAATCCATTCTGCCATATCATGCATGAACAGAATACTCATAGCCTCACTGATGGTTTCTGTCTCTTCTCCAATGGCTAATATGGTTTCAATTACCATTTCTTCCTTAGGTTTTAATTCAACTATTCTTTCAGCAACATATCCTTCTCTATTTTTTCTCCAATATCCATCCTTCATGTAAATTCCTGCATATCCTTCTGGACGTTGTAAAAGGAGCATATTTCTATCTATTTGCTGATACTGGGATGGAAAAGCCCGATCTTCCATAGCAACTCCACTATGTTCATATTTGCTCACAAAAAGATCCTCAAAATGAAATTCAACTGTTCCACGAATTATCTGATCCGTCTTATTTTCTATACACATTCCATATATTGCCCCTGACGGTCCCGGCAATGGAAGTGTTTTTAATCCTTTCCTGCATGGCTTTTCCAACACAGGAGCCAAACTTACTGTGTCCATTCTTATTTCTTTTAGCTCTGTTCTTGTCCATGGCAGAAAATCATTAAGATAGCATGTTTTACTATTATGTTGACCATTAACTACGCTTTCTCCCTTTTCTGTCCGTAATTTATAATATCCTTTCCCCATAAGCATTATCATATCTGTCTGGTAAAACATCCCCGGACAAGCTGTTATGTGCTGGTGTGAACTTGTTTTTCTTGTAGGAAGCGCATAATCTTTTTCATGCGGTACAGATAAAAAATGAATTCGTCCTACAGTATCCTGACCCAATAAAACCCTTGCATTTGATTGTGTAAACAATTGCCTTTCGCTTAATGCCACATTATATTCCTGATCCTTTTCCAGCCTTTCTCCTGTTTTCGGAACAGTATAACTTTTTCGATTATAATCCGCCTGAAAATATTTCGACCAGGAACCTTCACTAATTAATTCTTGAAATTTTTTCATCTCACTCACCTTTATCCTTTCACTCCACTCATAGTCATTCCTTCTATAAATTTATTCTGTGCAAACATAAATACAATAAGAATCGGAAGAGATGCAACTAATGCAGCTGCCATTAGGGGACCATACTCCGCATCATTACTGGTCTGAAAGTACGACAAAGCCAATGGAATTGTCCTCATAGATTCACTGGATGTCACTAATAATGGCCACAATAAATTATTCCACGCATTCATAAACACAAAAATAATCATTGCAGAAAGTGCTGGTTTTGTCAGCGGAATTATTATTTTTATCAAGATTTGGAAACGGTTACAACCATCAATCATTGCAGCTTCATCAAGTTCAAAAGGGATGGAGTACATAAAATTACGCAACAAAAATATACTAAACGCTGCCACAACTGATGGTAAAATCATTGCTGCATAAGAATTCATCATCCCCATTCTATCTACCATAATATATTGTGGAATAATCAAAACATATGTTGGAATCATCATAGTAGCCAAAAATAACATAAATATCTTATCTCTTCCCACAAATCGAATTCTCGCAAATGCATACGCTGCCATATATCCTGTAACAATCTGTCCTATAGTCACCCCTCCTGCCACAATTACCGAATTTATAAAAAAACGTAAAAAAGGCATTTCCGTAAACACCCTGATATAGTTCTCCAAAATAATAGGATCAGGAATCCACTTAATATCATATTTCCAAATCTGTCCATCAGTCTTAAACGAAGTAGATATCATAAATAGTAATGGCATAATCATAAGAATACCAAATCCTACTGCCAAAATTGTTCTGATAATCTTAAACAATTCTTTTTTGGTTTTATTCGTCATTTTCTACCCTCCCTCACATTTCTTTGTTTTTCGCTATACGCATTTGAATTGCTGTCAAAATAAAAATAACAACAAATAGTAACCAGGAAACTGCCGATGCATATGGCATATCATAGTTTTTAAAGGCCTGACGATAAATATAATAGACAATTACATCTGTTTTCTTCACTGGTCCTCCTGCTGTTAACATAAAAATCTGGTCAAACACCTGAAAAGTATTAATTACAGAAATAACTAACAAAAACTGTGTTGTATTAGAAAGTAAAGGCACTGTAATCTTAAAAAATTTCTGTATACCATTTGCACCATCAATTTCTGCCGCTTCATAAAGGGTACTTGGAATATCCTGTAATGCTGCCAGATATAATACCATAAAATATCCTATCCATTTCCATACTCCCACAATAATTATTGCAAGCATCGCAAGTTTTGGTGACTTTAACCATGCAATATCAGGAGAAATACCAAATTTCCCAAGAAATTGATTGAATAATCCTACATTAGGACTTAACATAAACTTCCAAACCATAGATACAACTACTGTAGAAAGAATAACCGGCACAAAATACATCGCTCTTACTAAAGAACGCAGATGAATACTTTTATTCACCAAAATTGCCAGTCCTAATCCAAACATCAGATGTAATGCTACTGTAGGAAATGTATAAATCGCAGTTACCAAAAAGGAATTCCACATTTCTTTACTTTGAAAAGCTTTTTTAAATTGCGTCAATCCAGCAAAAGCAAAATCTGTCATATTACTTCCCACTTTTTGTTGCAAACTGAGATAAGCGCTGTAAAAAAATGGATATAATGTAAAAATTGTAAAAATTAATATACATGGAAGAATGAATGCAAACCCCCACAAATTATCTCTCTGCTGAATTGTAAGTGTTCTTTTTCTATTTTTCATTTAACCATCTCCATTAATCCAAAAGCCTACCCTAAGGCAGGCTTTTTGCTTCAGTATTATCACTCATATTTACTAATAATATCTTTCGTTTGCATTTCCAGATCTTTCAATGCATCCGCACAACTGATTTCTCCATATAAACAAGGCTCACAAATTGTATAGACCAACTGAGACCATTCATCATACCATGGTGTCCGAGCTCTGTATGCACTGTGTTCCATCGCAGACTGAGCAATCTGCATTGCTTTACTCTGTCCTAAATATTCTTTGTATTCATCTGTTTCTGCAATAGATTTCTGACAAACTAATTCTCCCTGATCTTTACTATTCCCAATTATCACCTCTGGAGACATCATATAAGCTAAAAACTCAAAAGCAGCATCGTTTATTTTTTGATCTCCAGAATCAACTATCATCATCTGATCCCCACCAATCATAACTTTTGATTCTACTTTTCCTGGCATTAAACCCACTCCAAGATTTTCTCCCAATGCTTCTTGATATGTATTAATACTCCACGAGCCATCCATATACATTCCTAATTTTCCATTTTCAAATCCTTTCTCTGGATAGCTCAGACTGGCAATTTCATGTTCTGTCACCGCACCAACCAAAAATTCTAATGCTTCTATCCCTTCTTTAGAGTTAAACATAGGTTCTGTATAATCTTCATTAAATAACTGTCCGCCTGCTGACTGTACCATAGCTTGCCATTCCCAAGAAAATTGTTCATAGTAATCTCCTGTAATACCCGTATATGCAAATGGAATAATATCCTCTGCACAATTTTCTTTAATTTGTTTCCCATATTCCAACACTTCATTCCAGGTTTGTGGTGGCTTTTCCGGATCTAAGCCAGCCTCTCTAAAAATTTCTTTATTATAAAAAAGTAAATCACAGTTAGCACACACATGAAGTCCCGCCAATTTATCTCCAACATACGCTTCTTCCTGGAATGTCTCATAGAAATTGTCCAACCGCAACTCTTCACTGCTGTCTAAATACGGCTTTAAATCAACCAGAGGTGCAACACTATCAACCGTTGCTGTCATACAGGTATCTAGCTGTATGACATTGGGCATTTTTGCATTTCCTGCCGATGCCTGCACCTGAATTTTCTGAAGTGTTGATTGATGATCTGGAAATGTTTCATAAGAAACATGAATATCCGGATGTTCTTCATTGAACTTATCAATAAATTCTTTATAAACATCCACATTATATGATTTCCAATACACTAATTCAGTAACGCCTTCTTCCCCTTCACTACTTTCTTTTTGTCTTTCTTCCGTTCCCTCTTTTGATGATTCAGATTTCGATTTTTCTTCTGATGCACATGCTACTAATGAAATCGCCATTGTTCCAATTAATAAAGATGCAATTAGTCTTTTCATTTTTCACCCTTCCTTTCTTTGTTTTTTGATACATTAATTATATTCTGAAAATACCAAAAAATAAAGAAAGTTGTTTTCCGTTTTGATATAAATATTTTTACTTTTAATTACAACTCTAATAGAAAAATATAATTAATTTGTCTTTTTTTATTTTTTTGTTGTTAATAAAAAAAGGCCCAAGGCCTTTTTATATTTTATGTTCTATTAACGGAATTGTAAGAACGATTTCCGTCCCTTTTTTTAATACACTTTTTATCTCTATCCCATACTCTTCCCCAAATAAAATATGAATTCTCTCTTCTATATTTTTTATACCAATGCTTCTTGTATAACCATGTTTATAATTTTTAATATTGAGTAATTGCTGTTTACTGATTCCACATCCATTATCTTTTATAAATATACAAATATCCGTGTCATTCTTTCTTTTAACCTGAATCCATATTCGTTTTATTCCCACGCTACTATGACTAAATCCATGAATAAAACTATTTTCTACAATTGGCTGCAACAATAATTTAGGTACCAATTTATTTTTCAAATCATCTGCACAATCAATTTTCAATTCTAACTCTTCCAAATGAATAATATTTTCTATTTGAAAATAATGTTTAACATTTTGCAGTTCTTCTTCTATAGGAAGCATTTCATCAGACACATCTAATGTCCCTCGAAGTAGTTTTACTAAAGATGTAATCACTCTGCTTATATCTTCATTCCTTTGTAATACAGCAAGCATTTTGATAGAATTAAATATATTATACAAAAAATGTGTATTAATCTGAGCATGAAGATAATTAATTTCATTTATTTTTTTCTCTTTTTCTTCTTCTAGCAGTCGAAATGTATATTTCTTTATCTCATCTTCCATCAAATTAAAACTTTCTCCGATTTCATCAAGTTCGTCAAAATATTGAACATGATACCGTACACTATAGTCCGTAGAAGCAGCATTTTGCATTAAAGTTTTTAAATATCTTATCCTATATGAAAAGCGAAAAGTAAATGCCACTACCAAAAGACACGCTCCTAATCCCCCTAATAAGAAAATAACTAAAAACAATTGTATAGAATATCTGTCATTTTTTCCTATGTAGTCCAAAGGAATCTTATTAACCAAAATCCATCCTCTTTCGGAAATCTTATTACAATTGTATATATATGCTTCATCTTCAAATGTGCTGATTTCTGCCTTTGATTTATTTATATTTTTTTTCAAAAAATCCAATTCTTTTTCTGAAATCTGTGCGTATTCTCTTTCATCCAAACTGACCAGCCGCCCCTGTGTTTGATCCAACAAAAAAATATCATTTTTCACATCAGAATCCATATACGTTTTATAACAGCGCTTCAATTCTTCTGCATCTATACTGACACAAATATATCCTTTTCTCTGCTTCGGAAATGAAAACTGATAATTATAAATACACATCAACATATTCTTATCTTTGTTTTTTTGAAAAGACATCGCATCTCTCTCATTTACAATTTCCCATTTATAATTATTTAAATTCCCTTCAAAATATTGATCCCAATTTCCTTTTTCACTTGTCAAGTTCGAAGAGTAATCTAATGAATTTTCCAAAAGCCATGATGTATAAATTGCTCCCTTTTCTGTCATCAGTGTAACACCGCCATTAACCTGTGTATAAAGCATAGCATTTTCCATCAACACTTTCCGTACTTCTTTTAACTCCTTTACCATTCCATAATCTTCAGCTTTTAACTTGGTAAATTCTGCACTACTCAAACCAGATAATTCAGAAAAAAATTTTTGCACATAATTATCCGAATAAACATTAATTACCTTCTCTACCATTAAATCTGTCATCAAAACAATGCTATTAGATATTTGCCGCAAGGCCTCCTGATCTGTTCGTATCAATTCTCTCTTAGCTTGTTGCTTCAACATTCCCAAACTCAGAAAATAAACCATCGAAAAAATCAGTACAACAATAATACAATATGTCAAAATTAACTTTGTTCCAATTTTTCGAATCCTAATTTTCTTTTTCATATCCTCCATTCCTCTCAGGCTTCTTATATTTCTCTCTATAACGAAATGGTGTCATACCTGTATATAAGCGAAAACTTTTTACAAAATAACTTTTATCTGTATATCCTACCATTTCTAAAACCTTATCTATTTTATAATTGCTATTTTTAAGATATTCACATGCTTTTTCCATTCGAAGTTCTATTAAATATTTAGAGAAGTTTTTTCCCATTAATTCAGAAAAAATTCTAGAACAATATGAATAACTGAGTCCTATTGCATTTGACACTTGCATCAAATTCATATCTGTATTCACCATATTTTCTCCAATGTAACATTGAATTTTTCGTCTCAATTCATTTGCTTGTTCTTCTTTATGCTCTTTTAATAATTGATTCTGAATATCAAATTGTTTAAAAACACCATCCAGAAATTCCTGATATGTATTTTTTTGATAAAAGAAAAGGAGTATATTTTTTTCATCTAGTAAATTTTCTTGCAAACCATATTCTCTATATAGACAAACCATATATAATAAATTACTTAAAATATCCATTTTTGAAGGTTTATCTTTTAAAATCATTTCTCTTATACGTTCAATTGCTTCTTCTAATTGCTTCATATCTTCTAATTTAAGACATCTTTCCACATCAAGAATTAAACTTTGAAAAATTTCCTTAGAAAACCTGTCGTTTACCTTTATATAATCAACAAATTCATAAATTTTTTTATCTGTTTTCTCAAATACTTCTTGATTATCTTCCTTTTCTTCCATTAAACGATTCATACATTTCAATATTTCATGAAAATCTATTTCTGGCTTCCAAAGATATTCATCTGCATGATATCGAAGCGAGTCTCTGACATATGAAAATTCGTTATGGGCAGTCAACATAATTACATACATTCTAGGAAACTCTTCTTTTACTTTTTTTAACAGAGTTATCCCATCTGTCTCTGGCATATTGATATCTAAAATCAAAATATCTGGTCTATGCTGTCTGCAAAATTCCAAAATTCCCGATGGATGACGAAATGTAGCAATCAATTCATAACCATAAACATTCCAATCCATTGCCTTTGAAAATCCTTCTAACATTAATGGTTCATCATCAACAACGACCATCGTATACATAAAACTCCCCCCTTTCATCCATCTTATAAATACCAAATAAACTTCTTTATTCTAAATGATACTCTGAATCTCTATTCTCGTCAAACTTATTTTCTTCAAAAAACTTTAAGAGATTTCTTCCCCTGAAAGTGCTATAATAAAATGGTGTCAAAGCACTTTTTACTTTGACCGAAATTTTTTCAAAAGGAGATTATGTTACTATGATGATAAAAAGATTTTTTGCAGCCGCTTTGTCTGCTCTCACTATTGTCAGCAGTTTAGCTGGCGCTGTTTCCGTACAGGCAGATCAGGTAGACGCTCCTTATCTCGCCTTAGGCGCCGATCTTTCCGAATCTGAGAAATCTACTGTATTAAACCTTCTGGGGGTGGATCCGGGAAAACTGGATCAATATATGGTAGTAACCGTTACCAACCAGGATGAACACAGTTATCTGGATTCTTATATGGATGCCAAAGTAATCGGGACAAGAGCCCTCTCTTCTGTTGTGGTGGAGAAGAAAGAAGAAGGTACGGGTATCAAAGTAAAAACTCAAAACATCACCTACTGCACCACCGGAATGTACCAGAACGCTCTGGCTACTGCCGGTCTGGAAAATGCCGAGATTCGCGTGGCGGGACCATTTCAAATCTCCGGTACTGCCGCTTTAGTAGGAGCCATGAAAGCTTATGGCGCTATGACCGGTGAAACAATCAAAGCTGAAAATGCTGACGCTGCCACTGAAGAACTGGTTACCACCAGTGAACTGGGAGAAACACTTGGGGATCAGTCCAAAGCTGAAGAATTGATCGGTGCGGTCAAAGATGTGATTGTTTCCGAAGATGTATCCGAACCCGAACAAATCGAAGCCATTATCAATGACACTGCCCAACAGTTAGAAATTGAACTTTCCGAAGAAGACCGGGCAAAAATTGCTTCCCTCATGGAAAAAATAGGGGAACTGGATCTGGATGTGGATGCATTAAAAGAGCAGGCAAAAGACTTATATGAAAAACTGGAAGGTTTAGATTTAAATATCACTCAGGAACAGGTAGATGGATTTTTTGCCACAATCATGAATTGGCTTCAACAGGCCTGGAACACAATTAAAGGCTGGTTCAATTAATAAATCACCGATTCCTCTATCATAGTAATGAGTTGCTGTAGTAAATTTGTATAGTGTTTTTTTCTATTCTTTCATTTTTTTGTACAGATTAACCATAATTTAACTGTTTGTTCACAGTTTGTTCATAGTCCATTGGTATGATAAATACAGTTCCGAAAGGAATAGCGAAGTTGTGTATTGTAATGGGTTCATTACACATAAAATTTTTTCATAATAATTGCCCGGATACCGTCAGGTATCCGGGCACTCCTCATTTTATCCTCTTTTTTACTCTTCTTTTGGGCATTGTTTGATTGCTTCATTCAAAGACAGCATTTTCGCATCCAGTTCTGATACGATTCTTGCACAATCCCTTAACTCCTGACTGATAAAAGCCGGTGCGTTTCCTTCAAATTTGTAATATATTTTATGTTCCAGACTGGCCCAAAAATCCTGCGCTATGGTACGAATCTGGATTTCCACCTTTGTATCCACCACTCCATCTGACAAATACACAGGAACTGTTACCAGCATATGGTAGCTTCTATATCCACTTACCTTTGGCTCTGCCAGATAATCCGTAAGCTCCAGAATTTTAAGATCCGCCTGCTGTGCCAACATATCTGCAATTCTGTAAATATCCGAGGTAAACGAGCAAATGATACGCACCCCTGCAATATCTTTAATATATTTGAGCATATTTTCCAGTGTTACCTCATGGCCCTGTCTCTTTAATTTCTTTACTATACTCTGGGGTTCTTTGATTCTGGATTTTACATGTTCTATCGGATTATATCTGTGAACATGGGCAAATTCTCCATTTAATATATCTATTTTTGTAACCACCTGACGCAGCGCAGCATCATAAAGAAACATCAAAGTTTCCCAATTCTCCGCCTCTTCCAGACAATTGTTTGCAAAATCCAACGGTTCCATCTAATCACTTCCTAACTATTTTACTTTTCAATACCCTTTCGTGCAGGCAATCCCTGGTCAAAAGGATGCTTTATCTTTTTTATCTCCGAAACATAGTCTGCCAACTGCATCAGCCCTTCTCCGGGATTTTGTCCTGTAAGAATCACTTCCAGGTTCTGCGGTTTGTTTTTCAAATACTCTAGCAGAATTTTCTCTTCAAACAATCCTGCCCGAATTGTATAAATGATTTCATCCAAAAACAGCACATCATAGTTTTCTTTTTCTGCTTTTGCTGTTATCTCCATAAACTTTGTTTCATAATAAACTTTTCGTTCTCTTTTTTCTTCTGACGTCATTTGAAAACTGAATTTTTCTTTTTCCAATCCATCTTCAAAAGTAATATTCGGTACATTTTCAAGAATGACACGTTCACTGGTTTTATTGTCTTTCATAAACTGATAAATCAATACCCGATATCCAAATCCTGCTGCTCTTGTGCAAAGTCCCATTCCTGTTGTTGTTTTTCCTTTTCCATCCCCACAATAAATATGAATTCGCCCCGTATCATTTCCCATATAATCAACCCCTTCCTTCTGCTTCTATCCCTACTCCTGTAGTATACAAGATGTCCCATGAAGATTCCAGCTATTCACAAAAGTTTTTTATTCATTCACATATTTGTTACAACTTGAACACGATTTTCTCACATTTTACGGATATACTTATCTCATAAGATAAACAAAGATTTATTTTATAACTTTTCTTTTTCATATGTCGATAGCAATATCGACTCTCCTTCCTTTAAAATAAAGCGTGTTGGTCTGAATTTCCTCGTTCAGACCAACACGCTTTTGTGTATACGGATTATGATGCCAATATATCCGCTAACATTGCAAATTCTTTCAATGACAATGCTTCACCACGAATAGAAGGAGAAAATCCGCATTGTGCTATAGCCGCTTCAATTTCTTCCTTTGTAAAATGGAATCCTTCATAATTTTTCAATCCATTTGCCAACGTCTTTCGTCTTTGATTAAAGGATGCGCGTATAATCCCGAAGAGGAGTTTTTCATCTTTTACCTGTACTGGCGGCTGATTGTGTCTGGTAAGACGAATTACTGCGCTTCCCACTTTTGGACGAGGCATAAAACAGTTCGGCGGTACATTTGCCACAATATATGGCTGGGCATAATACTGCACTGCCAATGACAATGCTCCATATTCTTTCGTTCCCGGTCCCACCTGCATCCTGTCAGCCACTTCCTTTTGTACCATTACGGTAATAGATTCCACAGGAACATGGCTTTCAAAAAGTCCCATAATGATGGGTGTTGTAATATAATACGGAAGGTTTGCCACCACTTTAATCGGACGTCCCTGATTTTTTTCTTCTGCCAGTTTTCCAATATCTACTTTCAGAATATCTTCATTGATCACCGTCACATTATCATACTCTTTTAACGTATCTGCCAGAATAGGAATCAGACTTTTATCAATCTCTACCGCACATACTTCCCTGGCTGCACAAGCCAGATATTGAGTCATCGTACCGATTCCCGGACCAATTTCTAATACAAAATCATTCTCTGTGATTCCTGCAGCAGAAATAATCTTATCCAGCACATGGGTATCGATCAAAAAGTTCTGTCCAAATTTTTTTTGAAACGTAAACTGATATTTATTTAATACAGCAATTGTTTCCTTGGGATTTCCCAGATAAGGCTGTCTCTTTTTTTCCATACTTTTTCCTTTCTGCCTGAAAAAAGGGATGCCACACTAACTCTTTCACAATGTTTAATGCGACATCCCCGAATTTTTATATATCAAAATCTTTTTCGTAAAGAAGAATTCGGCCATCTTCATCCGTATGTCGTTTGGAAATCTTTCTTCCCAGACGAATACCACTGGCTTTTCTGATTGCTCCGTCCACCATTTCCTTTACTTTTCCAATAGTGATCGGTTCGTCTTCTCTCTGATTATCTCCTATCAGCGTATAAAGAGCAAGTACCCCCATCTCATCCATCCGATATCCGTTTTCCTTTGCATACGTTCTGGCAAAAGTTACCAGCTCATCATTAGTAAATACAGGAATGGAGATAACTGTGGCAAATTTCTTTGCAAATTCAGGATAATCTGCCAGTAATTTTCTCATATTCGCCTTATCATCTTCGATAATCAGTATCATACTATCAGTACGGAAGTCCATCGCCTTAGAAAGTTTCTGAATCGTTTCTTCCGTCATAAAACTTGCCCGTTCAATCAGAAGAAATCCTCCTGCCATTTTATTGATAACCGCTGCCGGATCTTTTTTATTCATATCAGAAGCATCCAGATTTGCATATTTTGCCGCTTCCAGTCCCAATTCTTTACAGATTGCTTTTACTAACCCTTCTGTCAAACGGGTTTTTCCTGTTCCGTGACTTCCCATAATAGCGATGTTACCACGACGGGAGGTCTTCTCGCCGGCATATTCATAAACACCATTAATGGCGTCTAAAATCTGCTCATCCATTCCCGGAACTTTTGCAAAATAAGAAAACAGGTTTTTCTGATGTTCCGTCAGTTTTTCCGGACGGGTTGCATTCAGAATACGAATCCGCTTTTCTTCCGGTGTCTCTGTCTGAAGCTGTTCCAGACTCAGTTCCGGCGCCTTTTCTGCCTCATCCAACATGAGCTGAATATGATCTGTACTCTCTTCTTCCGTTTCTTCCAACAGTTCCTCTGCATTTTCTTCCGGACTCAGGATTTCTGAAACATCTTCCTTTTCCTCTTCTTTCTCTTTCTGAACTTCCAGTACCAGATCCAAATCAATCTCCGGCATATAATCTTCCGGCTCTTCTTTAGCTGGTTCTTTTAATTCTTCTGCTTCTGTTTCCTCATCCTGTTCCTGTTCATTCATCACTGCAAGAAGCTGCTCTTCCAGGTTGATTTCCTGAGTATCTCCCGGTGCGAAAGATTCTTTCAGTTCCTCTACACCCAGATTTTCAAATAAAGAGGTTTCAAAAGCTGCCATAGCTTCCTGAGCTGTTTCCTCTTCTTCTGGCTGTTTTTCTTCTGAAACTTCCTCCGGAATCTCTTCTGCAGTTTCCTCCGGCATATCCGGAACAGTTTCTGCTTCTTCTGTTTCAGAAATTTTCAAAGCCTCTTCCGGATCTATGATCTGAATCTCCGGCATCATATCATCACCAATTTCCGGCAAATGCTCTTCAGCCGCTTCTGCCTCTTCTTGGGAATCATTTTCCTCTTCTTCCGGATTCTCCGGAAGTGTATTTTCAACAGCAGTATTCTCTTCTTCCTGAAGAATATTACCCCCTGCTGCTTCTGCCAATGCCCCGGATGTCTCTGCGAACAATTCTTCCAGATTCATTTCCTGAATACTGGTAACTTCTTTATCTTCTGATTTTTCTTCAACCTTCAGCTCTTCTTCCGGCATATCCGGTTCCACTGTAGTATGAGCTACGGAAGCCTCCTGATCTGCCGCAATTACCGTTTCGTTCTCTTCTTCCGGCTCCAGTTCTGTCACATGATACCCTTCTATATTTTCCTCTTCCTGTTCCATAACCGTATCGCTTCCGGTTGCTCTTCCCAGTGCTTCAAATGCATTCACAACCTTGGTTCGGTTAAATCCGGATAAGACTTCCTGAAAACTCTTCGCCAGACGTTCCTGAAGCTGAGCAGTATCCACATGAACCTGAGGTTCCTGTATAGGTGGAATCTCAATAGGTTCCGTTTTCTCTGCGGAAATCTCCTCGGTTACAGCCGCTTTTTCCATACCGGTCACAGTATAATCTGACGTCTTTTTCGTGTCTTTTGCAGCGTCAGAAGCTTTCTGAAGGCTTGCCATCGCCGCTGCTGAAATCCCTGCTACCGCAGTCTGTTCCGGTTTCTTTACTGCCTTTTTGTCTGCATGATACAGATCATATTTTGCTTTCTGCTCGGGAGTAAGCGGTACGAAATCCATCTTAAGCTCCATGGCTTTTTTTACATATTTTCCTTCACCGAACCACAAAATCAAATCGTCGCAGGTTTCCACACATTTATTCTCTCGTCCTGCCTTTTTATACAAACGAGCCAGTTCATATACCCAACGTTCCGTATACTCCCTGTCCTTATATTCTTCCAAAATAGCGATCTGATCGTCCAAAGGCGCATTCTGCGCTTTATAAATCTTATATTTTAATATATACTTGGAGGTGTCGTTGGAAGCAGTTTCCAGATAATGGTTGTAATAATTCACAGCATCATCATATTTCCCCATCTTCAAAGACAGTTCAACCTGACGATACAAAATCATCTTTCCCACGGAAGAACGCTTATAAGCAAGCTGCAGCATCTTCATGCTTTCTTCCAGTTCACCATTTACCTCATAAATATCCGCAACCATACAGAGAGTTCTGACACTCTTTACTCTCCTCCAGTCTATGGTATCAGCTATCGTCAGGGCCCCTTCATAATCCTGCGCTTCCACCAATCTGTTTATTTCATCCAACTTCATGCGATATTCTGTCTTATCCACTGTACTCACCTCTTATTAAAAATACCTGGTTATAATCTGTTTAAGTGTACCATACTGCCTTTTTCTTGTCAAAAGAAAACCGCAGTTTCCCCGTATCCAAAAGAGGGGAGTTATTGTTCAAACGACACTATCCCGTGAGGTGTTCTGTAGTGGTCAACCGATTCTCAGTTTGAACTTCTGAATCTCTTTCTCGCTGGATACCTTTTCAATCTCAGCTCCAAGAGTACGAAGCTTTCCTTCAAAGTCTTCGTATCCTCGCTGTATATATATAATATCATCTACAATCGTAATACCTTCTGCTGCCAGTCCTGCAATTACCAGCGCAGCGCCTGCTCTCAAATCCGGAGCGCTGACTCTGGCTCCTGTCAGACCATTCACTCCGTCAATAATAGCTGTATTTCCCTCTACTTTAATGGTTGCTCCCATTCGCGTAAGCTCGTCCGCATATTTGAAACGATTTTCAAATATACTCTCTGTCACAATACTAGTACCGCTGGCCAAAGCCAAAGTTACAGCAATCTGCGGCTGCATATCTGTAGGATACCCTGGGTACGGCAGTGTTTTCACATGAGTTCTGCGAAGTTTTTTGGAAGAAATCACACGAACTGCATCGTCAAATTCTTCCACTTCACAGCCAATCTCCTGTAATTTGGCTGTAATAGCTTCCAAATGCTTCGGAATCACATTTTTAATCAAAACATCGCCCTTTGTAGCTGCTGCCGCAAACATATAAGTTCCAGCCTCGATCATATCGGGAACAATAGAATAATCTGTAGAATGAAGTCTCTCCACTCCCCGAATACGGATCACATCCGTTCCTGCTCCCTTGATATTTGCTCCCATACTGTTCAGGAAGTTTGCTGTATCCACCACATGCGGCTCCCTTGCTGCATTTTCGATAATTGTGTGACCCTTCGCCATAGACGCAGCCATCATAATGTTAATCGTAGCTCCCACAGACACAGTATCCATAAAAATATGACTTCCATACAGACCGTCTGGCGCCGTTGCTACGATAGCTCCATGTTTAATCTCAACAGTAGCGCCTAAAGCTCGAAAACCTTTTAAATGCAAATCAATAGGACGGCTTCCAATATTACAACCGCCTGGCAAAGGCACTTCTGCCTTTTTATATTTTCCTAACAAAGCGCCTAAAAGATAATAGGATGCTCTGATTTTTTTTATATAATCATATTCCACACTGATTTCACCAATGGTAGAACCATTAATTTTCACAGTATGCCGGTTCAGTCTTTCTACTCTGGCTCCAATCCCTTCGATTGCTTCCAACAACACATTAATATCATTTACATCCGGAAGATTTTCAATCCGAACAGTATCATCTGTCATAACTGCCGCAGCCAAAATTCCAAGAGCAGCATTCTTTGCTCCTCCTATCTCCACTTCTCCGACCAGCGGGTTACCGCCTTTGATAATATATTGTTCCATAGTCCACCTCTATGCTTTTATACTCGCAATATGAGCAAAAATCAGTCTTATACATGTACTCATGTTATACCAAATCAAACTTTTTGTAAATAAAAATTAAAAAACCTTCTATTTTTGTTCACATTGCCCCTCGGATTTTACAGATTTTTTAACACTTCTTTTAAAATACACTGTAAAGTCTCTTCTATCCCTTTATTTTCTTCATCAATTGTAATATCTGCGTATTGTTCATAAAGTACTACACGTTCCTGGTACAGATCCTTCAATGTCTGTCCGTCACGTAAAACTACCCCCCGATTTTTCAAATTCCCCAATCGTTTTTTCAATAATTGGTACGGCAGTTTCAGGTACACCACTGTGGCTATGCTTTTTAAATGTTCCATGGCTTCTTTTCCATAGACCACACTTCCTCCTGTAGCAATAACCGTGCGTTCTGTTTCTATTGATGCATTTACCCGGTTTTCAATCTGAATAAAACCATCTACCCCTTCCTGGGCAATAATCTCTTTCAATAAACGTTTTTCCCGCTTCTGAATCAGCAAATCCGCATCAATAAACTGATACCCCAGTTCCTTTGCCAAAATAACTCCCACGGTACTTTTTCCCACACCGGGCATCCCAATCAGTACAATATTTTTCATATATGTTATCCTTTGTAATCTTTACAAAACTATTTCATATCTTTTCTATTCTATCACATTCCTTACATTCACACAAGCCTTTTGACATCTCGCCCTTCTTATACTACAATAAACAAAAGGAGGCATTGTATGGAACGTATCATTTTTCATATAGACGTCAATTCCGCCTATTTAAGCTGGAGCGCTTTAAAACTGCTTCGGGAAAATCCCGAAAGCACCGACATTCGCACCATTCCCGCAATTATCGGAGGGAATCAACAGACAAGGCACGGAATTGTTCTGGCCAAATCTGTACCGGCAAAAAAAATATATCACATTCAAACAGCAGAACCTGTAGCCAACGCATTGAAAAAATGTCCTTCTCTTGTTATTGTACCGCCGGATCATCAGCTCTATTCTCAGTGCAGTAAAAAGTTTGTGAATTTTCTGCGGTCAATGACTCCTGAAATTGAACAGGTCAGTATCGATGAATGTTATCTGGATTACACAGGAATTTCCCAACATTTTTCCAGTCCGGAAGAAGGCGCTGCCTACATCCGCAATTATATTTACAATAACTTTGGTTTTACGGTAAATGTGGGAATTTCTTCCAATAAAGTTCTGGCTAAGATGGCTTCTGATTTTGAAAAACCAAATAAAACTCACACCTTGTTTCCCTGGGAAATTCAGAAAAAAATGTGGCCGCTTCCCATTTCCAGTCTTTTTATGGCGGGACACGCTTCTGTAGCAGTCCTTCAAAAACTGGAAATTCAGACAATCGGAGATCTGGCAAAGATGAATCCCTCCCTTATTTCTCTACACTTAAAAAGCCACGGGAAACTGTTATGGGAATATGCCAACGGCATCGACAACTCTCCTGTGGAAAGTGAACCTTCCCAGGCAAAAGGAGTAGGAAATTCTACCACACTGGCAAAAGACCTTTCTGTCGCCGCAGAAGCATATCCTGTTTTGCAACAGCTTTGTAAAAAGGTAGGGGAACGATTGAAACATTCTGAACAAGCTGCCAATAACCTGTGTGTGGAAATCAAATATTCCACTTTTGATAAATACACCCGGCAAATGCCTTTAACTGCTCCCACGCAAAATGGCAAAGAATTATATCACTATGCCTGTCTTTTATTTGATGCTCTCTGGAACGGAAATCCCATACGACTTTTGGGAGTACGAGCAGGGAAACTCACTGATGTGGGAGAACCGTTTCAAATGGATATTTTCCATTACGATCCGGAAAAAACCGCAAAGCGGCAGAAACTTGACAGGGCCATGGAAAAAATTCGGGAAAAATTCGGTGATGACGCCATTCATCGCGGAATTTCCCGTGAAATATTATCACATAAAGGAGAAGACCTATGAAAAATTACACCGATTACATTGTGGAACAGGCAGAAAAACTTCTGTCCATTGACAGTCCTTCCGGCTATACCAAAAATGCCGCTGAATGGCTGATGAAAACTTATAAAGAAATGGGGTATGAACCGAAACTTACCACCAAAGGCGGGGTACTTGTTCAGATCTCTCAGGGAAGCTGCGAATATACGCAAGATCCTGCAAAAGGACCGATTCTCGTTATGGCTCATACCGATACACTGGGCGCCATGGTATGCGGCATCACGCCTGACGGCCATCTGAAACTCACTCCTCTGGGGGGAATGAATCCCAACAATGCAGAAGCGGAAAACTGCCGGATCATTACCCGGGAAGGAAAGATTTTCACCGGAACTTTCCAACTGTGCAACGCATCCGTTCATGTAAATGGGGAATATAGTGATACAAAACGTACTTATAAAGATATGGAAGTGCTTCTGGATGAACTGGTAACTTCCGCAGATGATGTGAAAGCATTAGGAATCATGACAGGCGATATTGTCTGCTTTGACCCACGGACTGTAGTTACTCCATCTGGTTTTATCAAAAGCCGTTTTCTGGATGACAAATTAAGTACCGCTATTTTGCTGGGTTATGCGAAATACCTGAAGGATGAGCATATCACACCTTCCCGTCGGATTTACCATCACATTACTGTATTTGAAGAAGTTGGTCACGGTGGCTGCGGTTCTATTCCTTCTGATATTACGGAACTTTTATCTGTAGATATGGGTTGCGTGGGGGACGGACTTTCCTGTACCGAATGTCAGGTATCCATTTGTTCCAAAGACAGCAGAGGACCTTATCACTACGACGTTGTTTCCGGTCTGATCCAGGCTGCCAAAAAAGCAAATGTTGATTTTGCTGTAGACGTTTACCCTTATTATGGTTCTGATGCCGATGCCGCACTGGAATCTGGAATTGATGCCCGCCATGGACTGATCGGACCGGGAGTCTATGCTTCTCACGGCTACGAGAGAAGTCATAAAAAAGGCGTAGAAAATACCTTTGAATTATTAAGGAGTTATCTGGGATAAAAAACTCCTGTCTTTTCAAAAAAATTTGTGCCATCAAACGCAGTCCCTGCTCCCTTTGAGTTTTCAATCTCAAAAGTATGCTCGACCATTCGTTTGATGGCACAAATTTTCTTTTACAACTTATACATATATAAAGCGCTTCTTTTTAACAAACACCCTGTGCCAGCATCGCATTGGCTACTTTCTCAAATCCTGCAATATTGGCTCCCACTACATAGTTTCCTTCAAAACCATATCTCTTGGCAGCATCATCCATATTATGTGTAATATTGATCATGATATTCTGCAGTTTTGCATCTACTTCTTCAAAACTCCAGCTCAGTCTTTCGCTGTTCTGAGACATCTCCAGAGCAGATGTGGCAACGCCGCCTGCGTTTGCAGCTTTTCCAGGTGCGAAAATTACGCCATTTTCCTGAAGATATTTGGTAGCCTCCAATGTAGTCGGCATATTTGCTCCTTCACATACAGCAGTAACACCATTTGCCACCAGCGCCTTCGCATCTTCCAGATGCAGTTCGTTCTGTGTTGCACATGGCAAAGCCAGATCAGCTTTCACTGTCCATACGCCTCTTCCTTCATGATATTCCACATTTGGACGTGCTTTTGCATATTCCGTCAGTCTTGCACGTTTTACTTCTTTTACTTCTTTTAACAAAGCTACGTCAATTCCATCCGGATCATAAACCCAGCCTGTAGAGTCGGAACAGGTAAGTACTTTCACACCCATCTGCTGTGCTTTCTCAATGGCATAAATTGCCACGTTTCCACTTCCCGATACTACAGCAGTCTTTCCTGCAATATCAATTCCGTTTAATTTCAACAATTCTTTTGTCAGATATAAAAGACCGTAACCGGTAGCCTCTGTTCTTGCCAGTGATCCTCCGTATGTCAGACCTTTTCCTGTAAGAACTCCTTCATATACATTTTTCAGTCTCTTATACTGTCCAAACATATAGCCAATCTCTCTTGCTCCAGTTCCGATATCACCTGCAGGTACATCTGTATCAGCGCCGATATGTTTGCTCAGTTCTGTCATAAAACTCTGGCAGAATGCCATAATTTCACGGTCAGATTTTCCTTTTGGATCAAAATCAGAACCACCTTTACCTCCACCGATAGGAAGTCCGGTAAGAGAGTTTTTGAAAACCTGTTCAAATCCCAGGAACTTAATAATGCCCAGATTTACGGAAGGATGCAGACGCAGACCTCCTTTGTACGGTCCGATTGAACTGTTAAACTGTACACGGTAACCTTTATTTACCTGAACCTGTCCTTTATCATCTACCCAGGGTACACGGAACATCACTACTCTCTCCGGCTCTACCATACGTTCCAGAAGAGCTTCTCGTCTGTAAACTTCTTCATTGGCATCGATCACCGGACGAAGAGAATCCAAAACTTCTTTGACTGCCTGATGAAACTCCGGCTCGCCTGGATTTTTAGCTACTACAGATTCGTATACTTCATCTACATAAGACATTTTTAATTCCTCCTTGGATTTCTTTTCATTTTTAAAACATGGGGTTATTATATCACGGTAAAGTGTTGAATACAAGAAAAAATTTGTTTCAAAAAGAAAGTTTTATTTCAAAAAGTTTCATTTTTAACTGTTTTTATATTTTTTACCAGTGTTTTATGAAACTTTCCTGTTCTTTTCCGTCATTTTTTCCTTTCTTTTTTTGTTTTGGAATTTTCTTTTTTCTTCTTTTTCTTTACACTATACCCAAAGCTCCCTTTTTTCTCTCCCAAACTGTAGTATTCCCCATGAGAATATACAATGGGTTTCGCCAGATTCAAATCAAATCTGCCCTTTTCATCCATATAGGCTTCATCTGCATGAACAGCCACAACTTCTGCTATAAAAATATGATGAGAACCTGGCTTTTCAATTTTCTTTACCTTACATTCTATATTTACCGGTGATTCCCCAATCATAGGTGCATTGATCTGCGTGGCTTCTGTTTTTGTCAGTTTCATCTGTGCAAATTTATCCACATCTCTTCCTGAGCGTACTCCGCAAAAATCTGTGGCATAGCAAAGTTTTTCTGTGGTAAGATTAATTACAAATTCTCCGCTTTCTTCCAGCATATGATAGGAGTATCTTTCCGGTCTTACGGATATAGAAACCATGGGAGGATTGGTACATACGGTTCCCGCCCATGCTACCGTAATAATATTATCATTCCCCTCGGCATCCCGCATACTGACCATGACTACCGGAAGAGGGTATAACATATTTCCTGGCTTCCATTGTTGTTTTGCCATACATCTCCTCCTACTGCTGCAGCGCATTCATAAATTTGGGAATCAACTGTTTCTTTCTGGATACTACCCCTTTCAAACGGCAGGAACTATCCTCTACTTTTTGTGAAAATGCATCATAAACCAGTTTTTCTGATTTGTCCCCATAACATAAAAGTTCCGTTGACTCTTTAATAATATTTGTCAGCATGAAGAAAACCATTTTAACTCCATGTTTTCCACATTCTTTTGCCATATAAGGCATCAGACGCTCTTTCACCGTCTGTAACTCTTCCTCTGACATAAAACTGATCTGCCCCACACCAAATACCAGATTGTCCACGATAAATTTTTTGTAATCCTGATAAAAGATCTCTTCCGGTGTCTTTGCTGACAGATTGCTGCCTGCCCGGAACATCTTCTCCGCATAACTGGGGATATCAATCTTGGCTATCTTAGCCAGTTCCTCTGCCGCTTCCTGATCCAGCGCCGTACAGGTAGGAGAACGGAACATCAACGTATCTGAAAGAATCGCTGAACAAAGCAATCCCGCTATATTCTGCGGAATGTCCAGATAATTTTCACTGTAAATCTGATACATAATCGTAGCGGTACATCCCACAGGCTGATTACGGAACATCACCGGCTGAAACGTCTCCAGCGTTCCGATTCTGTGATGATCGATAATCTCAAGGATTTCTGCCTCTTCAATGTTATCTACCGCCTGAGATTTTTCATTATGATCCACTAAAATCAACTGTTTCTTTTTAATATTCAGCAAATTACGACGAGATACCGTTCCAATATATTTTCCCCGGGTGTTTACCACCGGAAATGCCCGATAACGATTCTTCGTCATAACCTCTTTGATTTTTTCCGTAAAATCATCATTTCGAAAGGTAATAAGATTATCTTTCTTCATAAAATATTTAATCGGAATACTTTGGTGAATCAACCGGGCCACTGTAAATGTATCATACGGCGTGGTAATAATCACCACATCACGTTCTGCCGCCAGTTTCTGAATGGTTTTGGGAACTTTTGCATTCAGACATACGATCAGACAACTGGCATTCTCCTCAATAGCACATAACTGATCTTCTGTACGATTTCCCAGAATAACCAGATCATCCTCCTCTATATAAGTTTCCATAGTATCTGGATTAGCTGCCCCGATCCATACCTTTCCTTTTACGAAATAAGCATGTTCATTTCCTACAATAATCTCGCCGTCCACGGTATCCGCAATACTTCTGTACTGGGTTCTTGCCTGTGCCAGAATCGTATTATCATACGCATCCATATAAGATTTTGCAATATCTCCTGTGGTAATCAATCCTTCCAGCTTTCCATCCTGGGTTGTGATGGGAAGTGTTACCGCATTATGTTCTTTCATCAGATTCCATGCACGCTTCACAGACATACTTTTTTCCGCACCCGGCGTCTCATGAAGCTCCATATCCTTCACCTGGGTTCCCACATCCGGAAGATATCCTGGCGTGGCTACTTTAAAATAATTTAAGACAAATTCTGTTTCTTCATTGATCTGTCCCGCCCTCTTCGCCACATATGTTCCTTTGCATGTTCTGTTTTTTATATCTGCATAAGCAATAGCCGAACAAATGGAATCCGTATCCGGATTTTTATGACCGATCACAAATATTTTATTATCTTTTCTCAAAAGAATTACCCCTTGCCTTTTTATTTTTCATCTTAGCATACTTCCCATAAATGGGCAAGTAAC
Source organism: Oliverpabstia sp. (assembly GCA_034114925.1). Classification (GTDB taxonomy): domain Bacteria; phylum Bacillota; class Clostridia; order Lachnospirales; family Lachnospiraceae; genus Oliverpabstia. The sequence continues at coordinate 31,378 of JAXEUM010000103.1, read as the reverse complement.
CGCCTAAATGGTTATAAAAATTTTAAATTTACCGGATTGTGAATCTCTCCTCCCCAATGGTATAATCTGAGATATCAAAAAGGAGGTATTCCCATGTTAGATTTTAAAAATAAGAAAATAGCCGTTCTGGGAATCGGCGGCGTAGGCGGCTATCTTGCCGGAATGCTCTGTAATACATTTCCTCAGGTCACCTTGGTAGCCCGGAGCAACCGAAAAGCTGCCCTGAAACAACATGGTCTGATTCTCCACAGCGAATACCACGGTGAAATGATCCGTCATCCCCTGAAAATCTGTAGTGCATCTGAGCTGGAACCTCCGGATTTTCTTTTTATCTGCGTGAAAAATTATTCTCTGGAATCTGCCTGCCGGGAAATCGCCCACGCAATTACGGACCATACTATCATTATTCCTGTAATGAACGGGGTAGACCCTGGAGACCGAACAAGAAAATATCTGAAGAAAGGAACTGTCATCGATTCTCTGATCTACATTGTTTCTTTTTCCAACCCGGATTATTCCATTACTCAACAAGGACAATTTGCGGATATTTATCTGGGAATTCCCGATGCCACACCTGCCCAACAGGAAAAAATTTCTGCTGTTTCCCATCTTCTTCGGGAAGCCGGAATCGATCAGCATATCGCTCCTGATATCCGGGCTGCCATCTGGAAAAAATATATACTCAACTGCGCCTATAATGTGGCTACTGCTTATTATAATGAACCCATTGGTTCTCTTCGTTCCCATCCAGTAAAGTCAGAAGAATATGAAATACTGGTAATGGAAGCCTTCCAGGTGGCGCTGGCAAAAGGTGTTCATGTTTCCGAAAAAGATGTGACCTCTATCATCCACAAATTTTATCATGACTATGCAGACAATGCCACCAGTTCACTTATGCGGGATATAGCTGCCGGAAAAACTTCTGAATTAGAAACATTCAGTGGATACCTGGTACGGGAAGCTCAAAAAGAAGGCATATCTGTTCCCGTATCTGAAAAAATGTATCGCAAATTACTGACAAAAACGCAAAACAACGTGGTATAATAAATAGAAATTACGAATTATTTTCAGAAAGGATGATCAATCATGTCAGAAGAAACAAAAGTTACACCTGTTCAGAAAGAAATTCCTTCCATGGCCGATTACGAAAAAGAATTAGAAGCATCTTTTAAAAAGATTGAAGAGGGAGATATTATCACCGGTACAGTGATCGCTGTCGATGAAGAAGAAATCACTCTGGATCTGAAATATTATACCGAAGGCATTATCAAAGTTTCTGATTATAGCAGAGAACCCGGCTTTATGGTAAAAGAAGAAGTTCATGTGGGAGACGAAGTTTCTGCCACCGTCATTGGTCGTGACAATCGAAGAGGCTGCATTCTCCTCTCCAAAGTAGAGGCAAATGATATTCTGGCCTGGGATAAACTCCGCCAGTTAAAAGAAGACAAAACCATTCTTACCGTAACCGTAAAAGGGATCGTAAATGCCGGAGTTATCGCTTATGTAGAAGGGATCCGGGGATTTATTCCCGCATCCAAACTTTCCCTGAATTATGTGGAAGATCTGAATGAATACCTGAACAAAGAAATCCAGGTCCAGGTATTTGATGTGGTGGAAGAAGATCAGCGTCTGATTCTCTCCGCAAGAGAGCTTCTCCGTGAAAAGGCCGATGAAGAAAGAAAAGCTAAAGTTTCCAATGTGGAAGTGGGACTGGTAACAGAAGGAACTGTAGAAAGTCTCCAGCCTTATGGCGCTTTTGTAAATCTTGGAAACGGGTTGTCCGGCCTGCTTCATATTTCTCAGATCAGTGAAAAACGAATCAAACATCCTTCCGCTGTATTGGCTGTAGGCGATAAGGTAAAAGTAAAAGTCATTGCCGTAAAAGACGGCAAACTCAGCCTGAGTATGAAAGCGCTTCAGGATGTTGCCGCAGAAGAAATCGTTGAAGAAATTTACGAAATGCCGGAAACCGAAGAAGCCACCACAACACTGGGTTCCCTGTTTGCGAATATCAAATTGAACTGATATTTAGTTTCAAATATCAATTTCCGGATATCAAACAGACGGGAGATTTCATCAGAAAATATATACAAAAACCAGAGTTTTAAAAAAGTTTCACTACTTTTTCCTTCAAAAAATAGTGAAACTTTTTTTAATTTATTAAATTTTATTAAATTTCTTCAATCCTCTTGTATTTTTCTCACTAAGTGGTTATTATAATATTAATACATAGTTTTGATTACTACTTGTTGTCTCAAGCCACTTACTGAAGTGCAATCAAAACAGGACTCTCTTTCTGAAATGATCTTTTTATACTATGTAAGATATTTTTTAAGACAGTCCCGTGAATATAAAAGGATAGGAGATGTTATTTATGAAATTAAAATTAAAAGACCCAGGAAGTGCGATTACTCACTTTATCGCTATGATTTTAGTAATTCTGGGAGCTGCCCCCATGTTGATCAAAGCAGCCAGAGAACCGGATAATCTACATTTTATTGCATTGTCTGTATTTGTATTAAGTATGATCCTCCTGTATATGGCAAGTACCATCTACCATTCACTGGATATCAGTGAAAATGTAAATCGAAGACTTCGAAAGATTGATCATATGATGATTTTTATACTGATTGCAGGCAGCTACACTCCTATCTGTCTTCTGGCATTAAAGGGACGCACCGGTATCCTTTTATGTGCGCTGGTATGGGCTGTCGCTATCTTCGGGATTCTGATAAAGGCATTCTGGATCACCTGTCCCAAATGGTTTTCTTCCGTTATCTACATTGGCATGGGATGGCTGTGCGTCCTGGCATTTTCGCAGATTTTCCATGCACTGTCCCGCCCTGCGTTTGGCTGGCTTTTAGCCGGAGGAATCATCTATACCGTAGGCGGAATCATTTATGCACTGAAAGTTCCTTTGTTTGACGCAAAGCATAAGAACTTCGGATCTCATGAGATTTTTCATCTGTTCGTGATGGGTGGAAGCGCCTGCCATTTTGTGACTATGTTTCTTTTGGCGTAATCGATAACAACTTCGTCACTCTATTTAAAAATCCCCTGAATTGCTCCAATATTTTTTCAAAGCAATTCAGGGGATTTTCTCATATCGCGCCTTCTGTCTGATAATACTGCGCCTGTGCATTCCACAGTTCGCTATATTTTCCACCTTCTTCCAGCAATTCTTCATGTGTTCCCTGCTGAACCACCTGCCCCTCGTGGAAAACAGCAATTTCATCGCAAAATCTACAGGAAGACAACCGGTGACTGATATAGACTGCCGTCTTATCTCCGACAATATCATTGAATTTACTGTATATTTCCGCCTCTGCAATGGGATCGAGCGCCGCCGTCGGCTCATCCAGAATAATGAATGGCGCATCTTTATATAACGCCCGGGCAATGGCAATTTTCTGAGCTTCACCACCGGAAACCATTACCCCATTTTCTGCAAAATCTTTATATAAAATCGTCTCCAATCCATTTTTCATTGTTTTCAGCCGTTCACCAAAACCTGCATCTTCCAATGCTCTTTCCACTTTTTCCGGATCATATTCCTGACTTCCTGCCACATTCGCTCCCAACGGTTGGGAAATCAATTGGAAATCCTGAAATACCACAGAAAAAATATTCATATAATCTCGGTAATTGTATTTGCGGATATCAATGCCATTTAACAGAATCTGCCCTTCCTGGGGATCGTACAGTCTGCACAGCAATTTGATAAAAGTAGTTTTTCCACTTCCATTTTCTCCCACAATGGCAAGGCGTTTTCCCACCTTAAATTTCATATTCACATGGCGCAAGGACCAGTTTTCAGATCCCGGATAACGAAAAGACACATCTTTAAATTCCACCTGATAATTCCTGTCTGATCGTTTTTCCGTAGTGAGACTTCCCTGGTACATCTGATTGGGAATATCAAGAAAGGTATCTATCTCTTCCAAAAATTTCGTATTTGTTTTCATTTCTGCGTACACCCGGATCAGTTCCGACACATTCACGGTCATCTTGGTTGCCGCAGCCACATACTGAGTCACCATACCCACACCAAAAGCGCCTCCCAACGCTTTTAAACAAGTAAATCCATAAATAAATCCGGTAAAAATTGCAGACATACTCTCCGCCAATCCGGCGCAGATTCCACCTTTTCCTCGAAAAATAGCTGCCATTTTCCCTGAGGGAGTAAAAAAATCATCCTGTTTCAGACATAAATCCACAATATCCTGCTGATTATACATCCGCACATCCACCGCCTGGTCTCCCTTTTGTCCTATTTCTGTCATACTGTCTGCCAAAATATTACTCTGATTCAATTCATCATTTGCCTGTCCCCAGAAATAATTTATGGTTTCCTGTAGGTGTTTCACTACAAAATATAAAAACAACATGACTCCCAATAATACCAAAAGCAACAGAGGATTATTTAATATCACCCAGCCCCTTCTTTTTTTTGTCACCGGGAGCAGAAACAGGCTGACCGTAAGACCAAAAGCGCTGATCATAGATACCGCCGCCCGGACAATTTCTCCCAATCGCTCCGGTACCATCCGAAAACCCCAATCCCAATACTGCTCATTCATTTTAATCTTAGAGCGCAGTTCATGAGTTTCCTGTTTGTCTACATCTGCAAAATCCATGGAAAACCATTTATCTGTAAATATTTTTTCTTTTCTGAAATAAAAATCCTGTTGTTTTCTTTCATACAACTGTCGCAAAACAAGATTCACCAATACCAGGATTCCCTCTGCGATCACCGTCCAAAACACCCATTTCCACACCTGATCTGCTCTTCGATACCCCGCTAATTCCTCCAAAATCCGCGCCGAAAAGAAAATGGTAACATATGGACTGACTGCTTCCAGAATTTCCTTTAAAAAAACAATGGGGAACAATCCCGGACAAACCTTCCGAATATCTCTACATGCCCGACCATACACTTTAAAAACTTCTTTCCATGATTTATTCTCTTGCTCCATATTCTTCTCCCTCCCGATAATAACGGCTCTGCACTTCAAAAAGTTGTGCATATCCTCCATGTAAGGCCAACAGTTCTTCGTGTTTTCCTTCTTCTTTGATTTCCCCCTGTTCCATATAGATGATCCGATCACAGAAACGGGTGGATGCCAGACGATGAGAAATAAACAGCGACGTTCTTCCCTGCGTCATCTCACTGTATTTTTGATAGATATCATTTTCTGCAATGGGATCCAATGCTGCTGTAGGCTCATCCAACATCAGAATCTTTCCATCCTTGTAAAGAGCTCTGGCCAACATCAATCTCTGCATTTGTCCACCTGACAGTAAAACACCGTCCTTGTACACCTGTCTTCCCAGATAGGTTTCCAATCCCTTGGGAAGTGTGCTTATTTTCTCCAATATTCCTGCTTTTTCCAGACATTCTTTTACCCGTTTTCTATCTGGAGTTATACAGTCTTGTGCCACCGTCTGCTCCATGGTAATCTCCGGAACTGAAAATTCCTGAAAAACAGCGCTGAATAATCTATAATACTCTCTTCTGTTAAATTCCCGGATATCCTGACCATTCAACAGTACTCTTCCTTCTGTAGGATCCAAAAGACCGCAAAGAAGTTTGATCAATGTAGTTTTTCCAGCTCCATTCACTCCCACAATTGCCAATTTTTCCCCGGGACGAATGATCAGATTCAAATCCCGGAAAATATATTTTTCCTCCTCCGGATAACGAAATGATATATGTTCTGCTTTCAATTCGTAAACTTCCATTTCCGGGATTTTTTTCCCTCCTTCAAAGCGGAAAGATTCTGGTAATTCCAGATATTCTCGAACGCTGGTAATATCCAGACTTTCCTTCTGCAAGTTCGTCACTTCCTCTAAAATCCCCAGAATCCATGCAGCAAATGAACTTACTGCGGTAAAATACAGCAGAAACCGGGAAACGCTCATTCCCTCCTGTAAAGTCAACGAAATCAGATACCAATAAGCGATACCATTTCTGGCCACACTCATCAGTACATCCACCATTCCCCATAAAATCTGTACTTTTCCTTCTCGTTTCTGAAAAGCACCATATAAGTTCAGCGTACTGGTATGTATATCCTGCAGCCATCTCTGTAATCCAAAAATGCGAATATCCTTTGCCATAGTCACAGATTCTGACGTTCTTTCCACATAATCCAGATGGGCAATATATTTTTCCTCTTCTTTTCGATTTTCATATTTCCACTGATTCACTTTTCTGTTTACCAAAAAACTGACTGTCCCTGTACCAATTACCAACACAACGATCCACCATTCCAGATTAGAAAGAAGAAAGAGATAAATAAGGAAATTCATCCCATTTTCCAAAAGGTTCGTTAGCGTTGTCCATATCTGTTCTGTGGAACTCTGATTTCCATGAAGCGCTGCCTCTGCCTTCTTCAGCATCCGTGTAACACCTGCATTGATGTGGTTTTCATAGGATGTGGTATTCCTTTTATAAGATAATTGAAAAGCAATATTTATCCTTACGGATACCCGTCCGATAATCGTATTTTGTCTCACATACCGTTTCACTCCCATAAGTAAAAACAATGCTCCGGAAAATATGCCCACTGTAGAAAGTAAACTTCCTATAGATGCTCCCTGTTCCACCTTTCCCAAAATTTCCGGCGCAATAAATAACTGCACCAGATTTAAACCCACTCCCAGCGTTGCCAGAATCAGACATAACCAAAGTACACTTTTTTGGTTTTTCCATGCATTCTGTATCATCCATCCCACATTCCGGGAAACACTATATCCTTGCTTTGATTTTCCTTTCATTTTCATATACACCTCCAAAATATCTTCCCTGTTTTCAAACTGTATCATAGCACAAAAAAACGCCCACGGAAAATCCGGGGACGAATTGCAGATCTGAGGGGATGAATTGTATGTTATGTTACTGTGAATGGAGTGAACAGTAACTCTATTATTTTTTATGCAGCTTTTTATTGCACTTTACGAACAACCATACTATAGTAAAATCATAAAAAGAACAACCGCCCACAAGGGGTTGACCAGTTATATTGTAAACATAGAATGCCACCCTACACTCGTCAAAGTTTTTAAGGGTGGTTTTCTATGCTCTATCTCATCAGCACCACCTCCCATTCTATGTATCATAAAATGAAGGTCAAGCCACCCTGCAACACGATTGTTCTTTCTTCAAAATTCTATCATATACAAATTTGAATATCAACTTTTATATCACTTATGCATTTTATTATTTTGCATTTATTGTTTCTGAGGCAGTAATATCTCTGTAGTAAATGCACCATCCTCACTATTCCGACTAATATATCCACCCAGCCGTTCTACAATGGCGTCTATCCTCGCCAATCCAAATCCATGCCCTTTCCCTTTTGTCGTATGAAAAATACCACCCACTCGTTCCAGTTTCTTTCCCGCTGTAAAATTAGTAAAAGAAATATAGAGCTGGGTATTTTTCATGTCCATGTAAACACGGATCATTCTCTCTTCTTCTGGCAATTTCTCACTGGACTCGATGGCATTATCAAATAAATTTCCTATAATACAACAAAGGTCAATCTCAGAAGTCTTCAATTTTACAGGAATATCGGCATCGGCATGAACTGTGATATTTTTGGAATGTGCCAGAGAAATCTTGGAGTTTAAAATCGCATCCGTCATCGGATTTCCTGTTTTTACCACCGTATCCACTGTAGTCAGATCTTCGTCCAGAAGATCCAGATAATTACAGATTGCTTCCCAGTCCTGTGCTGCTGCATATGCCTTCATGGTCTGAATATGGTTACGGTAATCGTGCCGCCATCCCCGCATTTTCCGATACATATTATCCACTTCCCGATAGTGAGTCTCTATCAACTCCTGCTGATAGTCACTGATTTGTTTATCCATATTTTTAGAAAGAAATTTCATACGTTTACCTCATCTGAGTGATTTCATCATATAACTTCTTTGTTGCTTCTTCTGTTTCCTGATTCACCACCAGAATTCCTTCCGTAGTTTCCATCACAATATATTCTTCACATCCCACATAGGTATACCTGGTATAACTTCCAAATTTTTCATTGTGAAATGCTCCCTCCTGCAAACGAAAACTTCCCAAACCATTTGTCCGGCTTCCTTCTATCTTTTGTTCTATATAAGAAACCTTCTGAATCTGTTCCAAAACCACAGTTTTATCCGACCAGTAAGAACCCTCAATTTCCATAGTTGTATCCGTAAAACTCACCTTAATATCTCCGGTAAACAACAAGACAGCCACAATTCCACACACAGCAACGGTAAATCCTACCGATATCCACAACGTCTTTTTTTGAGATTTTTCTGTTTTTTCACTTTTTTCTGATACGTCCCTTTTTACACAAATGGTATTTCCCAGAATAATACATACCACTATATCAATCAAAATAATAACCGGAATCATCCTGCCCGCTATTGAGGAAATCTTTTCTCCACCTATTGCCTGGATTCCCAGACAAAGAGTGATCACTCCCATACAACTCCCCATGACACGGCATAATTTTTTCTCATCATAACGAGCTTTTTCTTTGGGGGAAGCTGTATTATATCCCGCTATCAAAAAACTTCCCTTTCCTGCCAGTAAGGTAATTGTCAAAATCAGAAAAATCACCAAAATGAACCACAACATATCTGTCCACTCCTTTTCATTCCATACAGATGATCGCCTTATTTACCCTTTCATAAGCTCCCCTGGGAAGAGGAATACCTGAACCATCATCCAAAATTATATCTTTCTTAGTCACACGACTGATACAGGTGAGGTTCACGATCACCGATCTTCCTGCCCGATAAAATCTTTCATCCAGCAGTTTTTCCACCTCTCCCAGAGACATTTTCACTGTAAATTCTTCTTTACCGTGGATTGTCACATAATTTCCTCTCACTTCTGCATAACGAATCTGATAGACAGGAACGCGAACCACGCCTCCCCCTGTTTCCAATATCAACACCTGCTCATTCTTCTGCAATTTTTCCACAGCTCTGTCCAATACCTGAAAAAACTTTTCCTCTTTCACCGGTTTCATCAGATAATGAAGCGCCGCCACATCATACCCTTCTTCGATATAATCCGAGTATCCTGTAATAAACACAATCTGTACGGAATCATTATCTCTGCGAATTTTCTTCGCCATGGTTACCCCATCCATCTCTCCCATCTCGATATCCAGCAGAAGAATATCAAAATCTTTTTCCTCCTCATAGAAAAACAGAAAATTTTCTCCTGACGTAAACTCTGATATCTGCACTGTATGATGATGCTTTTGGGCCCATTGTCTGGTCAGATTTGCCACATAATTGATATCTTCTGAGGAGTCATCACAAACGGCAATTTTATAAGTCATATCGTACCATCCTTGCTTGAAAATTTCATACGCAATGTTCGTTTTTATAGTAACATGGGGATAGAAAACTGTCAAAATTCTTCTGGGTGGAAAATTTTATGAACCCTATGAAAATTCTATAGACAACTGGAGAAATCGCTCTATAATATTCTTAAGGAGGGGATCTGTATGGAAAAATATAAAATTTCAAAAACCCGTTTTCTGATATGGATGGGACGGATTTCAGCAATACTACTGATTCTTATGATTGGTTATACTATATTTGCCTGGCTGAGACTGCCAGAACAAATTCCTACCCATTGGGGATTGAATGGAAAAATTGACGGCTGGGGTTCCAGAAATTCCATCTGGTTTTCAACCATCATAGCTACAGGGTTATACATTTTATTGACCGTCATCCTTCATCACCCTTCTATTTGGAACACCGGAACCACTGTGACTGAAGAAAATAAAGAGTGGATATATCAGAAACTGGCCCATATGCTGGCTGTTCTTCGCCTTATCATACAACTTATTTTTTTCTGTATTCTCTGTCATACCGTACAGGCAAAAAATCTTGGATTGTGGGGGAATTTATTCTTGTATGTTTCTCCCTTCCTGCCACTTCTATGGTATTTTTGCCTGCTTCGCAAAAAAAGAAAGGAAGAAAGGGACAGATAAGCGTCAGAAATGTTCAAAAATCCTATCACCGGAGGCGATAGGATTTTTGACTTATATCTTCTATTCTTCTTTCAGCGTGATCTCTACTACGGTATCTGTTTCATCCGGAAGATATGGTGTGGAAGATACATCCACAAATACCACATCCGGATAATTATTGACTGTCCAGAAATCAACAATTTGCAATTCACTTCCATCTGATAACAGTCGAACTTTCTCCACCTGATCTCTGTTGATTCCATACAAAGGAACTCCGCCAATAGAATTTTCCATGATATGATAATATACTTTGTTTCCTTTTTGTGTAATTCGTCCATTTTCCGGTTTCGGCAAAGCGCTTCCCTTACATCCATAGATGGACTTGCTGTTTTTCTTCATCCATTTTCCGATTTCTTCCAATATCTTCAATGATTCCTCCGGAATATTTCCTTTGGCGTCCGGTCCCACATTCAAAAGCATATTTCCATTTTTGCTGACACATTCTACCAATTTCTTGATGATCATGGACGCCGGTTTGAAGTTTTTATCCTTTGCACAGTATCCCCAGTTATCATTCATTGTAATACACGCTTCCCACACAAGATCTCGTCCGGATTCATCCTTCAAACCCTGAGGAGGAATAATCTGCTCCGGACTGACAAAGTCTCCGGAGTATACGCTGGGGTTATCCGTAGCCAAAGAGCCAAATCCTTCTCCACTGACCTCCAGACGGTTATCGATAATTACGTCTGGCTGGTATGTACGAATCATATTCACAAGTTCTGTGGCATGCCATTTTTCCCCTGTCATATTATCATAGGAAAAATCAAACCACATGACATCGATTTTTCCATATCGGGTACATAATTCTTTTACCTGACCGTGCATATATTCCAGATAACGATCAAAATTTCTTCCTGCCTCTGCTTCTTTTTCTGCCTCACAATTTCTCAGAGGATGAATTCTGTCCCCATAATGAGGATAATCCGGATGGTGCCAGTCAATAATAGAATAATAGATTCCTACTTTAATCCCTTCTGCCCGGAAAGCCTCCAAATACTCTGCGATCAGATCTCTTCCTGCTTTCGTATTCGTAGCTTTAAAATCTGTCAGTTCACTGTCAAACAGACAAAATCCATCGTGATGCTTTGCAGTCAATACTGCATATTTCATACCAGCTTCTTTTGCTGCTCTCGCCCATTTTTTAGGATCATAATCTACCGGATCAAATTCATCAAAAAATGGAAGATACTCTTCTTCCGGGATTTCTTCAATAGAACGCACCCATTCACCTCTTGCCGGAATCGCATACAATCCCCAGTGAATAAACATACCGAAACGTGCTTCCTGATACCACTCCACTCTTTTATTATACGCCTCTCTGTCAAACATATTTCTGCCTCCTTTTCTTATTTGACCTTTTCTTAAATCTAGCATATAATCTAAAAAACAGGAATGTATGATTAAGTAAAAAATATGGAGATTTCAGCATGGAGGTTTTAACAAACTCTTTATTATATAAAGAATTAAATCAAATTAATATGAATATATTGGAAATGTCTTTCGCCCGAATCGACAGAGAATGGAACATGAAAAATGTAATATCTCCTTTTGTACGAATCTATTACGTCCAATCGGGAGAGGCTTTTATTCAATACCATAACCAGACAGTAAAACTGTCTTCCGGAAATATTTATCTAATTCCATCCCATCTGGAATTTTCCTATTGGTGTGACAGCTCCATGTCAAAATTATATGCCCACATTAACTTATTAGATTACAATAACTATGATTTGTTTTCCGGATATGATAAATGCATTGTTCTCACCAACAAACAGCCTGTCATCAATTCCATTATCCAGGAATGGCATCAAGGAGATATTTTAAGCTCTCTTTCGCTGAAATCCACCCTTTATCAGACCGTTGTGGAAGCAATTTTGCAAGAACATATTTCTTTGGGAACTATTGAAGAATACAGTGATCTTGTAAGAAAAGCTATCCAGATTATCAAAGACAGACCTCACCAGTCTCTCACAGCTCAGACACTGGCAGAATTACTCTTTGTTTCTCCCAGCCAGTTACAGAAAAAATTCCGTAAGGAAATGAAACTGTCCCTGGGGCAATATATAAAAGAACAAATCATGTTTGCCGCCGCAAATCTATTGCGCGACCAGGATAAATCCATAAAAGAAATCAGCGATACCCTGGGATTTTGCGACCAATTTCACTTTTCCCGCCGGTTTTGTGATTATTACGGTATGTCTCCTTCTCTCTATCGGAAATCTATCCTTTTTTGAAAACGAAAACTTCTATTGAATCAATTTTTCTTTTTCTCTGCGGCTCATCTGCTTGATTTCCCATTCTCTTCTCATAGCCTCCTCCTTTGTGGAAAACGCCTCATAATATGCAAGAGTCACCGGTCTTCTGGCTCTTGTGTATTTGGCTCCTCTTCCTTCGTTATGAGCTTTTAATCTTTTTTGAATATCATTGGTCCACCCTGTATAAAATGTATTGTCACTGCATATCAAAATATATGTATAATTCATACTGCTTCCTCTCTTCCCAATACCTTTCCACCAATCAACTAAAAAAATCCCTCTGTTTCATTCTATTCTATCATAACAGTTCAGCCTGCGCCATTCGTAAAACCTCACTTCGTGCTGATCGTGGCTGAACGCCACTGTTTTACTCATAATTTCACTTGACTTTTCCTTTGTTACGGTACTATAATAAAGTAATTTTTTAATGCCTTTATGACCTTACTATTTTTTGAAATAACTTTATGAAAGGATGATAACCATATGGCAGATACGAAAACAATTCCTTATAAAATCTATCTGGAAGAAAATGAGATGCCCACACAATGGTATAATGTACGGGAAGATATGAAAAACAAACCGGCGCCTCTTCTGAATCCTCAGACTTTCAAGCCAATGACTGCTGAAGAACTCAGTCAGGTATTCTGTGAAGAACTTGTAAAACAAGAATTGGATGATACCACTCCTTACTTCGATATCCCTAAAGAAATTCTGGATTTCTATAAAATGTATCGTCCCTCTCCACTGGTACGGGCTTATTGCCTGGAAAAAGAACTGGATACACCCGCAAAAATTTATTACAAATTCGAAGGAAATAATACCTCCGGAAGTCATAAACTGAATTCTGCCATTGCTCAGGCTTATTACGCAAAAAATCAGGGATTGAAAGGGGTTACTACAGAAACAGGAGCCGGACAGTGGGGAACTGCCCTTTCTATGGCCTGTGCATATCTGGGACTGGACTGTAATGTGTATATGGTAAAATGCTCGTATGAACAAAAACCTTTCCGGCGTGAAGTGATGAGAACTTACGGGGCAAAGGTTACTCCTTCTCCCTCTGATACCACAAAAGTCGGACGGGAAATTCTGGCAAAATATCCAGGAACTTCCGGAAGTCTTGGCTGTGCTATCTCAGAAGCAGTAGAAGCCGCCACATCAAAGGAAGGCTATCGCTATGTCCTTGGTTCTGTATTGACTCAGGTTCTGCTTCATCAGTCTATCATTGGTCTGGAAACGAAAGCTGCTCTGGATAAATACGATATTACACCGGATATCATTATCGGCTGCGCCGGCGGCGGTTCCAACCTTGGCGGCTTAATTTCGCCTTTCATGGGAGAAAAATTAAGAGGAGAAAAAGACTATCGTTTCATCGCTGTAGAACCGGCAAGCTGCCCCAGCCTTACCCGGGGAAAATTCGCCTATGACTATTGTGATACAGGAATGGTTTCTCCTCTGGCTAAAATGTATACGTTGGGAAGTGGATTTATTCCTTCAGCCAGTCACTCCGGAGGTCTCCGGTACCATGGTATGAGTTCTGTCCTGTCTCAGCTTTATGATGACGGACTGATGGAAGCTATTGCAGTGGAACAGACCAGTGTTTTTGAAGCTGCTACAAAATTCGCCCGCATTGAAGGAATCCTTCCTGCACCGGAAAGCAGCCATGCGATTAAAGCGGCTATTGATCAGGCTCTTTTATGCAAGGAAACCGGGGAAGAAAAAACTATCGTATTCGGTCTGACCGGCACAGGATATTTTGATATGGTTGCCTATGGAAAATATAACGACGGAGCCATGAGTGATTACATTCCTACAGATGAAGATCTGGCAAAAGGATTTGCAGGACTCCCCCATATAGAATAAATCTCTTTCTAAAAACATAAAACAGAGCAGATTCACGAATCAGATCGTGTCTCTGCTCTGTTTCTTTTCAACTTTACAATTGTTTTGCATTCTGACCACTGAATGCTGAACAATTATTATTTTGCTCTGATAAATTCAGCTACTGCTTTGTCCCAACCCTGAATATGATTTACCAGCCACTGACTGATGTTTTTATTCACAGCCTCAACAAATGCATCTGTGGGACCTTCCTCTTCTTCCAGCATCTGACGAAGTTCATCAACGGATTTTTTGAAATCTTCATGCTGAACTTTATGCTGTTCCAGCTTGTCATATCCTACTTCCTGCTGCAATTTTTCTTCGTCAGAGAAATGGAAGTCTGTGTAATCCATCAGAAAATCCAGAGTTTTCACTGCTGTTACTTTTTCTTTTCCATTTTCACAGCTTTCCACCAGTTTATTAACTCTGTCGATGAGTTCTTTATGTTCGTTATCAATTAATTCGTTGCCTGTATACAACGCTTCGTCAAATACTATCCTCACGGCGATCCCCTCCCTGCTATTATTCAGCTTCTACAAAATCTTCTTTACCAACTCCGCAAACCGGGCAAACCCAGTCTTCCGGAAGATCTTCAAATGCAGTTCCCGGTTCGATTCCGGCATCTGGATCTCCTACTGCAGGATCATACTCATATCCACATGGTTCACAAATATATTTTTTCATTTTCTCTTCACCTTAACCTTTCTTTGTTTTATAATACTGTTATCCGGGTTTGTAACTATTGTGATACCAAACAGTTACAAGCTTCACGGTATGCATTTATTATATCTGTTTGTGAGAAAAATTACAATGCTATTTTTTAATTCTTATCTCACAAACGAAAAGCCAGTTACTGTAAACACAGCACTGGAACATACTATTTTTTTATTACACTTTGGGAGGATTTTTACAAATGAAACAGGAAACAACGTCAACCAATCAGATTACTGAGGGGGTAATCTGGAAACAACTTCTTCTATTTTTCTTTCCCATTGTTATGGGAACCTTTTTTCAACAACTTTATAATACGGCTGACACCGTGATCGTAGGAAGATTTGTAGGTAAAGAAGCACTGGCTTCTGTCGGCGGTTCCACCGCCCAGATCGTCAACCTGATCGTGGGATTTTTTGTGGGATTAGCTTCCGGTGCAACAGTAATCATTTCCCAATTTTACGGCGCTCAGGATAAACGGAATGTAGATCGTTCTCTCCATACCGCGTTTGCTTTCTCCATTGTGGGAAGTGTATTTATCACTATTCTTGGTATTGCTATCGCCCCCTGGCTACTGAAAATCATGAATACTCCGGAAAATCTTCTGGCGGATTCCGTTTTATATATGCGTATTTATTTTGCCGGAATTCTTTTTGTTTTTATTTATAATGTGGGTTCCAGTATTCTTCGCGCTGTTGGAGATTCCAAGCGGCCACTGTATTATCTGATTGTGTGTTGTATTTTAAATATTGTTCTGGATTTGATTCTGATTCTCGTATTTCATATGGGAGTCGCTGGCGCTGCTATCGCCACAGTTGTTTCTCAGGCTGTCAGCGCCATCCTCGTTACCAGAGCTTTGATGAAATCAGACGATCTTCTTCATCTGGAACTTAAAGAAATCCGTTTTTACAAAGCTGCTTTACTTTCTTTGATCTGGATTGGTCTCCCCACCGGTATCCAGTCCACCATGTACAATGCTTCTAATATGTTTATTCAGGCATCTCTAAATGTATTTGGAACAGACACTATGGCTGCATGGACTGCTTTTGGTAAGATTGATGCCTTGTACTGGATGGTAAACAGCGCTTTTGGTATTGCTGTCACCACTTTTGTAGGACAAAACTATGGCGCCGGAAAATATGATCGAATGAAAAAATGTGTACGCATCGGTATCGGTATGGCTTTGATTACCTCACTGATTTTTACTGTCATCTTTTTCCTTGGGGGAAGACCTTTATTTCATCTTTTTACAGATGACAAGTCTGTTATAGATATCGGTATGCAAATGCTCCATTTGATGGCGCCCTCTTATTTCTTATTTGTATTTATTGAACTTTTATCCGGCGCACTCCGTGGAACCGGCGATGTGATCATTCCTATGATTATGACCTGTGGAGGAATTTGTCTTCTTCGTGTTCTCTGGATTATTTTCATCGTTCCGTTGAAACCGGGACTGGAAACCATTATTTTCAGTTATCCTGTCACCTGGTTTATCACGGCAGTACTCTTTATCATTTACTATATCTGGAAATCAAGAAAACTGTGGAAATAATAAATATCGTATGCCTTTAATTTTTATCGTAAATTAGAGGCATACTTTTTTCTTTTTCTTAATATGATAAACCAATACCCCTCCCAAGGATTCTATATGAAACTTCTTCTTTTTCTTTCCGATTTGATGATTCCCTTGATTATCTTTTATATTGTAGGTTTTGGTTTTCTTTTGAAACGAAACATCTACGAAGATTTTATAAATGGCGCTGCTGATGGACTGAAAACGGTAGTCCGCATCACGCCCACTATGATAGGTCTTATGACAGGGGTAGGGATTTTACGCGCCTCAGGCTTTCTTGATATGATCGGAAAATTTCTTGGAAAGTTTTTGCGTCCTCTAGGGTTTCCCGGAGAATTGGTTCCTCTTTCCGTAGTAAAAATGTTTTCTTCCAGCGCTGCCACCGGATTACTCTTAGACATATACAAAAAATTCGGTACTGACTCAGAAACAGGATTAATTGCTTCCCTGCTCCTTTCCAGTACCGAAACTATTTTTTACACTATGAGCGTATATTTTATTGTTGCCAAAGTAACCAAAACCCGTTACACTCTCCCCGGTGCTCTTTTTGCCACTTTAGGCGGGACTATTGCCAGTGTGATTCTGGCTGGACTCATGTTATGATAATTTTTTATCAGCAATTCTTGAGTTCTCTGTAGATATTCTCTCTCAGATTCACAAAAAATTGTGGAGCATATGGATATTTCTTCCATGTAACATCCATGCCCGCTGTCTGACGAATAATTTCCTCTACTTTTTCTCTTCCCAGCTCCTTCTCAGCTCCATAAAGGAAACGAAGATCTGAAAATGCCTCTTCCAATACCATAATACGTATGGATTCTTCCGGTTTTCCATCTTTTCCCGGATAAACAAGGAAAGAATCACCGGAGGGGAAACCACAGCCAGCATCTGTACTCTGGTAAGGATTCAGATTGTACAGTGAATACTGAGAATTATAGAAATTATATCCCCACTGCAGGAATCCATCCAACTGATACAGATACAAAATCACTCCCAGGATACGATTTTTCCCGGAATGATGAGCGAAGAAACGATTCGGTACTTCTTTTTTCTGAGCACAGCAATAATATGTCCATAATTTCTCCGGTCTCTTCTCTAAAAACGGAGTCAAATGATCCATACCACATACCGGCTGCTCCAAAAGACCTGTTTCATAAAAATCATAATGTGACAAAGCATCCAACATCTGAAATCCTTCAATATACGGTTTTACCAATGCTCTGGCTGCTCCATAATCTTCTTTCTGTTCCCATTCCGGTTCATCCGAAATATGGAAAAATACCTTATCCTGCAATCCCATTTTCTTTAAATGTTCTGCCAGTTCCGGTAAAAACTGTTTCAAAAAGGATGCGTATGCTTCTCCTGTAGCCGGTGTATCCCAGCCAAATTCCCGATGCAGCTGTCCATTTTCTTCCACCATGATCTTAGGCGCTGCTTTCGCTCCCCACTGAGTAAACAAATGAGACATTTCAAAATGAGTAAATCCGCATCTCTGACACATATCTATCCAGCGATCCAGTTTTTCAAAACCAAACTGGTATGTATCTCCCGTCTTTTTCACATCGATCAACTGAATCGTTTTTCTCTCACCACCTACTTTTGTATCTAACGGAGGGGTAAATAATGGGGTCAAAATCGTATCACAACTTCTCTTCGCTGCCACTGCCAGGAAATTTTCAAGAATTCTCCAATGCTCCTCTGAGAATACTTCCACCTGATAATAATCTGCCAGACAATCGCCATGAAACCATTCTGTATGACGCACATCTACCTGTGGCAATTCCTGTGCAAACACCTGAACCGGCAATACTGCATGAAACTCATTGCCTTCTCCTTCAGCGCCTTCATCTGCTTTCATATTTACTACAATTTCATAATTTCCCGGCTGTTTGGGAAGCTCTACTGTAAACCACAGGCTTCTCCACTGCCCCGGAACTAATATAAAACCTAATTCCGGAAGATCACGAAGAAGATCCGGATACAATCCCGGCTCTTTCTTCAAATATTCTTCGTCTCCGTCCAACGGCCAGGGATACTCACTGGGTACTAACTCCACCTGACGTACGGTAAGCTGATCCAGTAACTCCTTGCTTCCCTCAATCTGAATCTGACCATAAGATTTCAGCATATTCTGCCACTGATATGCTATCTGAAAAGAAACTGTTTCTCCCGAACAACCTTTTAATTCTTTGATTTCATATCCTTCCTGCATCCCCTCTGGAAATACTTTTTCCAATGATGTAATAATTTTTGCTTTCAACATACCTTCTTCTCCTGAAATATATTTTATAAGATATTTTCTCCATTATATTGGATTTGATAAAAAGATACAATCCCTGTCAGCAAGATTCTACTATTAAATGATTTCCAGATAATCCTTATCAGGCAGTTTCGGAAATGGTGCACACGGAAGATCCTGATACCAGAATGCTACCGAAGATATATCATCCTGAAGTGGCAAATAACGTCCGCCTTCTCTCCATCCCAATGCCTGTATTGTCACTCGCAAATCTGTTTCAAATCGGATCGGATCCATAACATGGAATCGATACATTCCAAATCTTTTTTGTACCTGATATAGCTGATCTGTTTTCACCACCTGCAATCCCGTATATGGAGTGGAAAATGGTACATATTCTGTATGAGTATGAGGATTTTCAAAATTATAGGAACCACAAAAATAATCTTCTGTTCCCGTTCCGCATATGGTAGGGTACGCTTCATCTCCATCCATAAAGAACTTAATTTCTCCTTCTCCCCACCAGCCGTTATTGTGTACACCCCATGCCATGTAAGTTCCTACATACTGCCCTTTTCCTTTTACTCCATCCAAAATTGTATAGTCCGATTTATAGGGAAGCGGATTTGTTCTCCTGAATTGTGCATGAAAATATGCACAGTCCTCCGGAACTTCTGTCAAAGTATAGTCAATCTGGTAATACACTGTAACAGGCTTTTCATCCCGGTTTTCCAGAGTAATCTTACATCGTTTTCTAAAAGGCATACTCCAGTAACAATTCAATCCGCTTCCCGGATTTACACATACCGGCAAAGATGATATTTGAAAATATTCCTGCCAGCCACAACAGAAAAAATCACCTACCGGACATTCCACAGAAGGATTTTCATTTTCCTCCCAATAAATTCTCAATATGGTATTTCTCCATTGTCCCACAGGTGTCATCCATATATGCTGGATTGCTCCCATTCCTTGAATATCAGCAATAACTACTGTCTCCTTCTCCGGAATTACCAGAAATGGATTTACCTTCCATCCCTGTCCGAGATCTCTGGCTGCTTCCTTGGCAGATCCGTCCTCCAGCTTACACCGTCCTCCTTCCCCTTTTCCCCCTGTGAAATTCTCAGGCGAAATAGAACGACTTTTTGCTGAAGATAACCTGCTTAAATTCCCCATATTCATTTCTAAACCATCAAACATTATCGTTCCTCCCTAATACATTATTTTTTGGTAAAATCCTCCTGTTTCTTCAAACCATGAACAACACTTTTATGGATACCAAGATTATGATACATCATTTTCTCAATTCCCTGAATATTTTTATATTTTTCCTTCACCTTTTCAACCGAATCCATATGTTGTATTCTGTCATTCACACCTGGGATAATTGGACATCTCAGGATAACCGGAACATTCTTTTTACAAATTCTATCCAGATTATCTAAAATCTTAACCAAATCACCTGCCGTATATTTTTTATGCTGTTCTTCATCAGTTTCCTTAATATCCCACAAAAGTAAATCTATGTATGGCAAACTTTTTTCTATAGCTTCAAAATTTACATATCCTGCACTTTCCACACAAGTAGAAATCCCTTTGTCTTTTGCTAATCTCAATACTTCTGCCGTAAATTCTGGCTGTGCAAATGGTTCACCACCGGAAATTGTAATTCCACCACCTGACATATCATAAAAGATTTTATCTTGCATTGCTGTTTCAATAACTTCTTCCGCAGTCATTTTTTTACCCGTAATTTTCAATGCCTGAACCATACATTTTTCTACACATCTTCCACAAGCAATACAATTATTCCTATCTAAAAAATGATTTCCATAGCTATCAAAAGTATGACATCCCTTTGGACAAATGTCCATACACTTGCCACATTTAACGCACTTTTCTTCATAATATCCCAAACAAGGAGAAAACTCATAACTTTCTGGATTATGACACCAACGACACCTCAATGTACATCCCTTCAAAAATATAGTAGTTCTGATTCCCGGACCATCATTTACACAAAATTTTTGAATATTAAATACTACGCCTTTCATATACTCTGCCCTGTCCTTGATATAACCTCATCTTGCATTTCTTTAGGTATTTCAACAAAATAGTCATTATATCCACCAATTCGTACTACAAGATTTTTATAATTCTCGGGATTTTTCTGAGCATCTAAAAGTTCTTCTCTATCCACTACATTTATTTGAAGTTGACATCCTTCCATTTCAAAATATGCTCGGAATAATGCAATAATTTTTTCTGGTTCTCCTTTAAAAAGTTCTTTAGGAAATTTCAAATTAAGATTCCGCGATATCGTGGGATATGTATATGGAATTTTGGTCACTGATTTAATTAATGCTGTAGGTCCTGAAATATCTGTTCCCTGTGCTGCTCCTGCACTATCAGCAAGCGCTTCAAAATCTTTTCTTCCATCAGGAGATGCCAGAGTAAATGGCATCAAGTTAATATGTGATTGAAAAATCACTTCTCCCGGCCAATGTATCCCTCCAATAGGTGTATGAAATCCACTTAAGTATTCATAAAACTCTTTTCCAACTGTAGCTCGAATCTGATCAACCTCTTCCTTATCATTTCCAAATTTGTCCACTTTATTTTTAATTATCTGACGCAATTCCTCATATCCTTCATAATTACAATCCAAAACATGAACTAATTCTTCTAAAGATAACTTATTTTCTTCAAAAACCAGCTTTTTCACTGCATACATGCTATTCGCCACATTTGTAAGTCCTATAATTTCGTTTTGAATGCCATTATAAACTGCTCCCCCTTCAAAAATTGCCTTTCCTGTTTCCAGACATCCTTGCGTAAACAAGGTTCTAATACAAGATGGCATATCTTTTCTTAAGATCACATCTTTATTATTAATTGACACTCCCTTTTCTATAGTATAATGCATTTGTGTTATATACGCTTCATACAATTTTTCATAACTATCCAACTGTTCTGCCGTACCTGTATGCGGCCCCACCTGTTCTTGTAATCTCCTATCATATCCATCATGAAGCGCCAATTCCAAAACCTTCAAAGCGTTATAAACACCCACATCACAACAGAAATTGCTTTTTCCCGGAATAATTACCTGACTACATCCAGCAAGAGAATAATCATAAGCATCCTCTTTCTTTATTCCTAAAGATAACAACATCGGAATAATAATTGCATCATTATATAATGCAGGAATAGCTTGACCTTTAGAAAGATTATGATGAACTCTCTCATATAACCTCTGATCACTTTTACTGGTTAACCGCAAGCATAAATTAGGTGACTTATATCCCAAATCACTGACTACTTTCAATATTAACCAAGTAAGATCATTTACCGCACAACTTCCATCTGGATTCGTTCCTCCTATTGTCATATTTAAAATGCCTCTGTTCTGTTCTCCTTTGTTCAGGAAATACTTCAGATAATTTTCCAACTCCTGCTCATCCCTTATTTCCCGGTCTTTTCTATAAAATTCATATAAAATCTGATCAAAACGACCATAAGAATCATAATCTCCAGCCATAAACATAAACCAAAATAACTGAAGAGCTTCCAGAAAACTATCTGCCGGTTTTTCTGATAACTTCCGACAATTTCTTATAATAATCCGGAGTTGTTTTTCATCATATCCCTCACATTTGTTTTCCAATAAATATTCTGCCGCCAATGCATGTTTAAATATATAATGAGAATAACCCTCCAACGTATATAAAAGTCCATTATAAAACTGATAATCTCTTTCGCTTACACTTTCTCTCATGTAGGTTCTTATCAGATCCTTATATCCTCCTAAACCCATATGTAAAATTTTATCATAATCTAAAATCATATGACCATTAAAATGATTAGATCCTCCAGCACTACTTCTGCTAACTTTCTGTTCATCTGGACAAAGTCTGTCTTCTATATCATTTAATGTATATGGTTTTATTTTTCTTACATATTCTTCTACTACCATTTTCTCAACACGAGAATATTTTTCGCTTTCTCTAAATTCGTTCAAATTCCATTCATTTATTTCTTGATTAGCCACATTATTATAAATTAATTCTTTAGAAAGCGCCCAATTCAAATTTCCTACAATCAATTCCCCTGGATTAATATACACTGGAAGATTTGTATACATATGATAACGAGCATACCCTTCTCTTACCGTAGGTGGTGCATCAATCATTCTCACAAACCCCTCTAAAAACCACCAACTTAATTTGTTTTTTCTACTTTCGTTCTCTTCAAATGAAAACATACCAACACTCCCTTCTACTATAACATCTGTTTTTATTTAACCTATATTTTATATTCTCTTACAGTTTGAATCATTGCATGAATATTCTCTTTTGGTGTATCAAAGGAAACCGGGCAGCCATTAGCCATAATAAAACTTCCGTATTCTGCTGCTTTTAACTGTTCCCTTGTTTTCTCCTGAACCTCCCTTATATTTCCCTTTTGCAAAGTATATACCGAATCCAAATTTCCAAAAAGTGTTATCTCTGAATTTAACTGTTTTCTTAATTCTGTTACGTCCAACTCAAAACCCTTTTTAGATTCTTCTACCATCAAGCCTTTTACTCCTAACTGATTTATGTCTTTTATCATTGAATTTATATTTCCCAAAAAATATGTTATAGGAATCAAACCTATCTTTTCCAATTCTGTATAAAAATGACATTGCGCCGGGAAAACCAAATTCCGATACATCGTAGGAGAAATAATATCTGGCGTACAATATGTTTCCGAACCAATATAAGCATCTGCTCCCATTTGTTTCAACGCCCGCATTCTTGGCAATAAAATATCATATAACCGATACAACAAATATCCTACCAAATCCGGATTTTCCAACATTCCTATAAGCCCATCTTCGAAGCCTAAGTATTCATCCAAAATTCTACAAATTGGATTCCCTTCATTTAATGCGATAAACGAAGATTCATATTTTTCTGATAATATTTTCACATGATCAAACACACCGCTTTCCAGCACATCTTTTTCACTTTCATAGATATAATCTATCAAACAATCCACATCATTCGGATGATTTAGTTCTCTTAATTTTCTTTTTATTTCTTGATATTCTTTTTGTTCACAAATATTCTTTTTTTTATGTTTTCCAGTAGTCAAATGAAACATATCTGGTTTAAATTCCTCATAAAATTCCATATCATATTTTGCTAAATCTTCTCCTCTTAAATCCCATGCTTTCGCTTCTTCAGAATACCCTGAAATTAATTTACCCAACTGAAATTTATATAAGCCCCACCAATGCGGTGTTACTGGAATTTGTTCTCTTTGTTTATTCACTAACGTTTTATACATTAATTTTTTTCCTATCAAATCTTGTTCCTCCTATCAAAAAAGATGCAGACCTCTGAAAATATCATTCTAATTCTAGAGATTTGCACCTTTTTATTTATTTTAGTGCACCTGCACTTGTTCCTTTAATTAATTGTTTTTGGAAAATGAAGAATATAACTATAATTGGAATACAATTAATAAACAATCCCGTATATACAAGTGGTGTATTACTTCCAAAACGTCCCGTCAAAGACACCAATCCTACAGTTAATGTCCTTTCACTTTCTTTCTGAACAAGAATCATTGCCCAGAACAATTCATTCCAATAAGATATAAAATTCAAAATAGCTACTGCTGCCAATGTTGGTCTCAACAAAGGAAGTATAATCGCTGTATATATCCGTACAAAGCCTGCCCCCTCTATTTTTGCCGCTTCTATTACTCCATCTGGAATCCCCAAACAATTTGCTGCAAATAAAAATGTAGCAAACGGAATAGAAGATGTTATATAGATAAGCACCAATCCAACAAGAGAATTAATCAAATGTAACTTAGTCAATATATGATATACAGGAATCATCAATACCTGTCCCGGCATAATCATACAAAATGCAATTAATGCATATAAAAGTTTTTTACCTTTAAAATCCAATTTTGCAAGGGCATATCCTGCCATACTGGTAATTAAAAGTGTTCCTAAAACAGCTATGATAACTACTTTAAAGGAATTCAAATTCATCTGTAATACATCATAGTTTTCAAAAATTATTTTGTAATTTTTGAAAGAAAAATTTTCTGGCATTCCAAACATATTCACCAGATATTCACTCTTTTCTTTAAAAGTAGTGATTACCATATAAATAAATGGAGCCACCGTTACTACCGCTGTAGCCGCTAATAACAAAAATACAAATACCCGTGAAGGAGTGATTTTCTTTCTTCTCATAATCTCTCCCCTCTATCCTTTCTTGCCCGAAAAGAATTTAAATTGAATCAGGCTTATAATAGATACGATAACTGCAAGCACCACTGATAAAGCACTGGCATATCCCATTTCTCTGGATGTAAATGCCTTCTGATAAACCAGATATTCAATAACGGTTGTCTCATACCCCGGTCCACCTTTTGTCATCACATATACATAACCAAACAAAGATGTAAAGCAATACAATACATTCAAAAGAATCTGTAATTGAATCAATCCTTTTAGTTCCGGAAGAAAAATATATCGAAATCTCTGAAACCAATTTGCTCCATCCAGGTAACTGGCTTCGATTACAGAATTGTCAATATTACTCATTCCTGCCAGATAAATCAACATTGCAGTTCCGAAACCAACCCAGTTCATAATCACAACCATTAATGGAATTGCTATATCACCGCTTGCCCACCACTCCTGCACCATAAAATCAAGGCCAATAGCCTGAAACATTTCGTTTACAAGACCATCATAATTAAATACTGTTTTAAACAATGTACCTGTAACAACTACCGACAATACTGTTGGAAAGAAAAAAGCTGAACGAAAGAATTTCCAACCTTTTACTTCTTCAAACAAAAGTATCGCAATAATAAGTGGAAAAAATGTCCATAAAGGAACCCCTAAAATTAGAAATTTAAAATTATTTCCTATACACTGATAAAACACCTCTGACCGAAATAAATCTACAAAATTATCTAATCCGATAAAAACCGGATCACTCATCCCATTCCACTCTGTAAAGCTATAATAAATAACCTGTAGAATAGGAATGAACATAAACACTACAAATAATATCGTCGCAGGAGCTACAAACAGCCAGCCAAATCTGTTTTCTGTTCGTTTTAATTTGTTAAAAGCTGTTTTCTGGCTCATATAAAATTCCTCTTTTCTTCTTTACTTAGCAACAATCGAATCTAATAATGCTCCAAATTCGCGAATAGTCATTTCATCAGTATTTACCAACACACAATTCTTATAAAATTCTGCTGCCGCCTCTGCATTAATCAAAGAATCAAATCCAATCAAATTCTTATCTTCACTAATCCATTCATAACTAATCTGTGTCAATGGATTAGTTAATTTGGATGCATCCGCTTTTACATTAGATGGCACATTACCAAACATTGCACAATCATCTGTTTGATACTCTCCATCGGAAAACATTCTGGCAAAAGCAATTGCCTCTTCTTTACAATCAGAATTATCCATAACTGCAATATTGGTTCCTGGCTGTCCAATCATATACTCCTTATATGGAGAATTTTCACTGTATGCAGGAATTTTAAATGTTCCTACTTTCTCTCCCATAGTTTCCATGAGATCTTTTTGATTCCAGCTTCCTCCGAATAACATAGCACTTTCACCAGTAAGGAATCTCTGCCCTGTTGCAGCGCCATCAATAGAACGGAAATCATCGTTTGTATATCCTTTATCATATACCTGCTTCCATGCACCATATAATTCCTCATACAAATCTGAATCAAATTTAATCGTTCCATCACTCAACCCAATTAATTTTTCCGGTCCTAATTCATCAGCAAAAAATTCTGATAATATCCAAGCTTCTACACTGCCACTGTTATCTACCTGTATCGGAACTTCACCTCCATCTTTCAAGGTCTGACAAAGCTTCAAAAAATCATCCCAGGTTTCTGGAAGTTTTTCTTCATCTATATTGTGTTTCTGAAAAATATCTTTATTGTAATAAACGTTATATGTAGTTACCCCCAACGGTAATGCCTGAAGTTTACCGTCAGGTTTCATATCTTCACGACAAATATCAAGACATGTATACTCTGAAACCTCATCATCACTCATATAATCTTCCAATGGTGCCAGCATATCTTTAAAATTATTGGTATAAGATCCAGCCCAGGTAGCTATTACATCTGGAAGTTCTTCTGACATGGCTGCCGCCGTTAACAACTGATTCATCTCTTCAACACCATATCTTACCACTTCCACCTCCACATACGGATACGCTTCTTTAAATCTCTCCATTGATTTATGGAACGCAATCTCTTCTTTTGTATAAGTTCCTGTATCA
The DNA here is from genome assembly GCA_034114925.1 of Oliverpabstia sp. Taxonomy (GTDB): domain Bacteria; phylum Bacillota; class Clostridia; order Lachnospirales; family Lachnospiraceae; genus Oliverpabstia. The sequence continues at coordinate 4,328 of JAXEUM010000103.1, read as the reverse complement.
TCAATATCCGTCATAACTGCATTCCAAAATGTTAATTTTACTGGCTCCTTTTCTGTGTTATCCTTTTCTTTTTCCTGACTATTTTTTGAAGTTGTTGTTTCTTTTTCTTCTCCTCCGCACGCTGTCATAGATACCGCCATCATACCCGCTAACAATAAACACACCATTCTTTTTTTTAACATTGTCTTTCTCCTTTTCCTTTTTTCTTTTCGCACTTTAAACAATCCCGGCTTGTTTATATGTTAAATATTATACATTTTACTCAAATTATACAATGCGGTGTTTTTTATATTTGGTATGTATTTTTTATATCTTTTTTTATTTTTCCGTTTTTTATGTGCATTTTGTATATTTTCTCCGTTGACAAACATCGTTTCCTATGTTTAGTATATAAGTATATTCTTAATATATCCCGGCAGATTAGGAGGCATCACATTGTTTAAAAAAATATTTCGTTATATGATTTTGATAATCATCTTTTTTCTTTTGATTATCATTATTTTTCAACCCTCAAAAAGCCAGGATAATATCCCTTCTGAAAAATCAATTAATAAAACTTCATCCACAACCAAAGAACCTGTAGAATTAATCACATGGACAGATTTAAATGGTTTCGATGAATTCGAACAATCTTACATTGATTTGTTCAATTCTTTATATGATGATTATCAGATTAAGGTAGTAGCGCGACCTGGAGACTTAGATACCGATACTATGACCGCCATGATGAACGGCTCCGCACCTGATATCCTTATTCTATCTTACGATGAAGTCACCACTTATGCCTATTTGGATGCTCTTCTTCCCTTAGATGACTACTTTGCTCATTGGGAAGACTTTTCTAATATGAATCATGATAGTGTGGAAAAATTTAAAATTAATAATCACTACTATGGATTACCTTGTGGCGAATACACCATGAGCCTTCTTTATAATAAACAAGTCTTCAGAGAGAATAATCTTACTCCACCAAAAAAAGGATGGACTTGGAATGATTTTCTTTCTTTAGCTTCTTCCTTATATGATCCTTCTACCGGACAATATGGTTTTGCATTAAACTGGAATCAATGGGGAAATTGGTGGTTTCAAATGTTTGTATGGGCTGCAGGTGGGGAATTAACTTATGCTGACACAGACGGAAAATTAGTAACTGATTTTACTAACGAAGGGGTTATAAAAGCTGCTAATTATTACAGAGAACTAAAAAAACAAAATTGCATCCAACCCAATAACTCTTTGCGTTTAGATGATTTAAAAAAGGACTTTGCTGACGGAAAAGCTGCCATGATTTATAGCGGATTAGATGCATTGTCTGATTTCACTTCTTTAGGTATGAACCCTAATGATATCGGTATCTTACCCATACCTATTGGTCCCGGAGGCAGTAACGCCGCGCAAATAGGTGGATCATGCTATGTTATTCACAGCAACGTCCCCAAAGAAAAACAGGAGGGAGTTTTTCGCTTCTATAAACTTGTATCTAGTAAACAATATTTTGAAGATAAAGCAAACTATTTTTCTAAAAGTAATACTCCTTTTTTGCAAGGACAATTGAGGACAGACATTGACTACAATCAACTTCTCCAAAATATTCCTGTGGAATTTATAAATACTATGAAACAATCCTCACAAACGGGAAGAGCCTCTTATTATGGTACGCCTGTTATTTCATCTTTTATTGACTCTGCCATTCAACGTATCATGCTTGACAGTACAGTCAACATTGAATCCGTTTTTCATCAATATGAAAATGAAGCCAATAATCAAGCAGTACCCCAATATAATGAAGCTTTTTAGATAATTTCTCTTTAAAAACAAGAAGGAGTGCAGCACATTTTTTAGCCACACTCCTTCTTGTTTTACAAATTATTTCTGTAATCTTTAGGTGTCATTCCCGTAAACTCTTTAAAAATTTTGCTGAAATGTTTTGAACTTTCATACCCTACCTTACCACTGATATCTACAATTCTTAGTGATAAATCTTTTAACATCTCTTTTGCTTTCTCTATTCTTACCTCTGTCACATAATCCTTAAAATTATTTCCTGTTTTCTTTTTAAATAAAATACTCAAATATGTCGGGTGAACATACACCTGATCTGCTAATATATTTAAACTTATTTCTTCACCATAGTGTGTCTCTACATAGGCTTTTACTTGATTAACAATAACCCCTTCTGATTTATCTTGACTATTCTCTGCATATTCTTCCTTTTCTTCACTTGATTCCATATCTCTTAACTTTAATTGATGACAAAGTTTTGAAAATAATTTTTCCAATTCGTCAAAATCCACAGGCTTTACAAGATAATCATATACTCCTAAACGGATTGCTTTTTTAGCATAAGAAAATTCTTCGTGTCCGCTAAGTATCACACATTTAAGATTATTATTAACTTCTATTGCCTTTTCTATTAATTCCAGTCCCGTCCCATCTCCCATAATAATATCTGTGAGCATTACATCTATCTGCTTCTGTTTTACAATATTCAGAGCTTCCTCTACTCCATATGCTACAGCACATACTTCAAATCCCGTAGAAATCCAATCCACATAATCTGCCATACTATCTGCCACAAGTTTTTCATCATCTACGATCAATAATTTGTAAAGCATTTCCTTGAACACCTCCCAAAACGTTTTCATCCACATTTGGAAATACCATCTCCACACATGTCATTCCATTTTGTGAATAAATCTTCATACCATATTCTTCACCAAAAAGAAGTTTTATGCGGCGATTGACATTTCCCAATCCCACTCTTGTATATTTCTGATTATTTTCGACAAAAGAATTGGTCAAAGATTCCGCCATTTTTTCATCAATAATTTTTCCATTATTATATACTTTTAGGAAAATAACATTTTCTTTTATAGAAATCTCTATTTTAATTAATGGATTATCCAGCAAATTTATTTTTCCATGTGTGATAGTATTTTCAATAACTGGTTGCAATAATAATTTTGCCACCAGACACTGCTTAATCTCTTCATTCTCACAAGAAACTTCTACTTTTATTTTTTTATCATAAAGAAGTTCTAAAAGCCCGACATATTTTTCAACATATGCAAGTTCATTTTCCAATCTTGTATACGTATCACCTATTTTTATGTTATATCGAAGCATACCTGAATATCCACTGATCATCCGACTAATACGCCCATTTCCTTTTTCAAGCCGCACAATATTCCACCGAATCAAATCTAACATATTATATAAAAAATGAGGATTTATCTGCATTTGAAGAGCACTGATATACATTTCTTTTTGTTTTAATTTCTCCTCATTAATTACCGCCTGTGTTTTCAACTGTTCCTGTACCAAATCATTAATACGCCTTGCCATACTTTTAAACACCTTACTTGCCATAGCTATCTGATCCGTTCCTATATCCTCATATTGAGTAGAAAAATCTTGCTGTGCATAGTTATTCATTGCATCTTGTAATCGATTCAATGGGTACGAAATACTCACGGTAACCACAAAACAAATAATCAATGATACAATAACAGCTATCACAGATATGGTAATAACGATAATTTGCAACTGTAAAGAATTTTTCATTAGATTTTTTTCAATGACTACACTAACTACATACCAGTCCCCTCTGTCAATAGACTGAGAAACAAATAGTGTTTTTCTCCCCCCAATATTTTCTTTTAAAATACCTTCTTCACTTAACGCTGCCTCCGCAAATATATTTTCAGGATATTTTCTATAAATATAATCCTTACTTAGATAAGTAATGATTCCATTTCCGTCTGACAAAAATAAATCCTGATTATACAGCTTATTTGTACTAGCTATTCCCGAAATTCTGGCGATATCCATAACCATCACTACCAATCCTTTTGTCTCACCATATCTGCCAATACGACACGTCATCGTAATAAAATTACCAAGAAAACTATTATGCTGCTCATTTGCATAAAACATTTCATTTTCAGTTAGTGTATTAAACCATTGCACTTTCTCTGTATTAAGTATTGCTTCCTGATAGATTTGTGATTTTTTGAATTTCTCTATATTTGTAAACTCTATTCCATCTGGCTTTCCTTCCTGATTTAAAGGTGTATAACACGCATCTTCTGTTAATACAAATAAACCTTCTACAGACATTTCACGTTTTTTTTCAAATAAATACTGCCCCATTTCCATCTTACTTATAGGACTGTTTGTTTGACAAATTCTTATATAATCTGCTGCTATATTTTCTACTTGTATTTCATAATCTCTAAACTGAACATATGTCTTTTGTACCGTGTTATCAAGATTTTCATAAATATAATTGATACCTGTCGCGTAAAATTGTTTTTCTGTCTGTCTAT
>JAXEUM010000102.1:0-85535 GCA_034114925.1 Oliverpabstia sp. | reverse complement strand
TAATTGATGCCTGTACACCGGACTCTTCCCTGACCTCGCGGATTGCGGTTTCCTGAAACGTCTCTCCCGCTTCCACAGTTCCTTTGGGAAGAACCCAGCCTTCATATTTATTCCGGTAACTTTTATACAACGTCAGAATCTTTCCCCGATATATTACCACCCCGCCACAGCTTGTTGCCTCAATCATATGCAATTCCTCCTGTTACGCGTTGTGCTTTTGAATATTCTTAGTATAACTCTTTTCAGAAAACTGTGCAACCTTATGATGAATAATAAGCATCAAATATTTTTCCCGCAATTGGTACGGCAATTTCACTTCCGGCTCCGGATTCTTCTGCAATGACACTTACCACAATATCAGGATCTCCCACATTGGAAAAACCTACAAACCAGGAATGTGGCGTAGTAACACTTACATCTCCATGTTCTGCCGTTCCTGTTTTTCCTGCTGCCGTATAACCACGCCCTGATAAGGATGTGGCAGTTCCATCCTCCACCACACCAGTCATCAGCTTTGAAAGTATTCCGGCTTCCTGAGCAGTCATTAACTTTTTATATGCTTTGGGAGCATATTCTTTCACCGTATTGCCGGAAGAAGATTCTATTTTTTCCACCAGATATGGTTTCATCAGCGTCCCGTCATTGGCAATACTGCTGGTAAGCATAGCCATGTACATAGGTGATACCAACGTATCTCCCTGCCCGATAGCTGTCTGCATAGTCAGAGCATCCGCACTGTTTTTTTCCAGATCAAATCGACTCTTTCTATAAGGCATATCCAGAGGAAGTTCCTGATTAAATAACAGACTGTCCACCGTTTCCCGATATTGCTCCCGGTTCAGATCCACGCCGATCTGGGCAAAAGCCGTATTACAGGATTTGGCAAAAGCCCGGGAAAAATCCAGTTGACCATGGGCATTGTTATGGTAACAATGAATGGTATAACCTCCATTTTCCACTTCTCCTGTACAGTTAAAGTCAAATCCATCCAGCGTTTGATGTTCTCTCCAATACGCCAGTGAAGTAACTATTTTAAAAATAGATCCCGGAGGATACTGTCCTTGCGTTGCCCTGTTCACCAGACTGGAATTCTCCTTATCACTGGTAATTTTTTCCCAATCTGCCGAAAGTGTATTAGGATTAAAATCCGGTTTACTGACCATTGCCAGTATTTTTCCGGTATCCGGTTCCATTACTACCACAGCTCCTTTTCGCTCTCCCAGCGCGTCATAAGCAGCCTGCTGAAGTTTCACATCCAGCGTCGTAATGATATTGTCTCCCATATTTTTTTCATTTTTAAATTCATTTTCCACCTGCTCCAGCATATTGTCATGAGATGTGAGAAGCTGAGAATTCATACTCTGTTCCAATCCGCTGATCCCTGCGGAAGAGTATCCCACCACATGAGCAAAAACCTTTTCATAAGGATACAGACGAAATTCCTTGCCTTCTCCGTCTTTTTGGGTACTCGCCAGCACTTCTCCGCCGGCTGCCCGTATTTCCCCTTTTACTACCCGTTCCTGGTATGTTCCCTGTCTTTTGCTGTTATAAGGACTGTTGGCATAATCATCTGCCAGTTTTACATTGAAGTATACCAGATAACCGATCAATGCCAGAAACACTCCCACAAAGCTATAGGCAATCAGCACATATTCTTTACCAGTTGAGGCTTTTTTCTGTTTGCTCCTGGATTTTTTCTTCGAGGGTTTTTTCCCGCTGCTCAACGGTTCCTCCTGAAGACGGTCCCTTTGGTCCCCTTCCATTTTTCTTTTTTGCTTTTTTACGTTTTTCGTTTTGTCTTCTCTGCCTTTCAAGTTCTTCACCTTCATCTTCCCTGAGAATATATAATCCTTGAATAATTGCCACCATCATTATGGAACAGATCACAGAACTTCCTCCATAACTCACCAGAGGAAGCGTAATTCCTGTCATAGGTATAAAATTACTGGAACCTCCCACCGTCAGAAACACCTGAAAAGCATATTCTGCTCCTAGTCCCATAGCGATCAATTTGTAAAATGGTTTACTCATCTGCATTGACACATTGACAATCATTAAAAAGAGACTCATACATACCAGAAGCATACAGATCGCAAAAATTGCTCCCAGTTCTTCACAAATAGCAGCAAAAATAAAATCCTTATCTACTACCGGTATAATATTAGGCATTCCTTCTCCCAGTCCCATACCGAACCAGCCGCCGGCGCTGATACCGAAAAGTCCCTGAGAGGTCTGATACCCCCCTCCCACTTTGTCATAAACGGCAATAGGATCTTTCCATATCTCCACTCTCTGCCGCACATGGTTAAACAGAAAATATGCTACCACCGCAGCAAGAGAACCTCCTGCAAGTCCTGCCAGAGCATACAACGGTTTTTTAGTTGCCACGTACAGCATCACCAGATAGGCTATAAAAAATACCACCGCGCTTCCCAGATCCTTGGAAAACACCAGAATCAGTACATGAAGTCCTGCCACTGCCGTTGTGACTACCACTCTCTTAAAGCTGGTATCTTCTCTTAACATACCAGCCACAAAAAATACAAAGGTAATTTTTACCAATTCAGAAAACTGGAAGGTAACGCCGCCAATATCGATGGACAGCTTGGCGCCGCCGGATGTTGCCGCTATTACCAGAACCGCCGCCAGAAGAATGATTCCCATAATTCCGTACAGCCAGGTCAGGTCTTTCAGTAATTTCACCTTTCTTACTATTACGGGAACCACAAAGGACAGTACCATACCTACCACTACGATCTCAAACTGTTTGATCGCCTTATTAAAATTCAGTCGGCTTAAAATCAGAAAACTGATACTCAAAAGCATACACATATTGTTGACGATCAAAAGATTTCCTTTTCTGTAAATCACCCGATATAAAATCTGTACTACAATGATAAAGATAAATACTGCTCCGCACATCAGTATCATATTGGGTTCCTCTGTTTTCATATAAAGAACTCCATATGCTACCACATTCAAAAATAACGTCAGCACAATCTGTTTCCTCAAAACCTGACGTTTATCCTCCAGATCGTGTTTACTGAAAATTGTAAAACATTGAAAAGTAAAAAGTATCATCAAAATGATAATCAAATATTTTGACAATTCTGTAATTATATGTTCCACATGCTTCCTCCCATCAGGAAATCATTCCTGTTTTATTCTACCCCCCGACCAAAATGGCCTCTGGTAGTTTCTCCCAAAAAGTCCTGCTTCGGCTCTCTTCCCTCACAGTACACCGCCACAAATTCCCGGGCAATCCTTTTTGTTTCTTCTTCATTTTCCAAAGTAAAGGACAGTCGATAACCTCCTGTATCCAAATCTCTGATCTGATCTGCATCCCCAAGAAGAGACAGGGGAAGAGAATTATATATGGTATTATAACAGAATTCACAGTTGCAGACTGCATGAAATTCTTTCTGGTATCTGTCTTTTACCGTCAATACTGCACACTGCTTATTACAGTGATCCAGATTTTTCTGAAGACACTGCACAGATATCATCAGCGGAATATAACCGTACACCATCATTTCACTGCTGCGATTGTCTCTGAACCGAAGTTCTTTGCTGTTTAATTCCAAAGGAATGGTATTCCATAAAATCCCCTGGTTTTTCCAGAACTTCTGGCTTTCATCGTTCATCGTATACAGATTAAAATCCAGAATCGCCTTCTTTTCCAGCCCCATCTGTTTTAATATTCCGTAACTTTCCATATTGCGCACTACAAATCCACACAAACCGTTTTCAACCAATCTGTGAAATGACTCTTTTCTCCCTTTTAATTCCCGGTCTCTTACCATATGGGGAAGCATAAGGTAACACTCTTTTTGGCGTTTTTCACCATCTTTGACAACCTTTAACACAGAATCGTAAAATGTATCCACAGGAAACATCCCGCAATCTGCATAGATTCTTTCTATCCCGGGAACCTCCAGGACTGCCTTTAACTGCTGACAGTTCACCACCGAAGCAGACATTCCCGGAAGTTTTCTGCCCTCTTCTTTTCTTTGTGTAACTTCGCTGCTTCTGGGCAGAGCTTTTCTTTTCAAAGGCTGCAAGACAGCATTCTCTAAAAGTTCTATCCCCTGTCGCCGTAATTCATTTAACTGCTGTACCGGGAGAAAAATTCTCTCTCCCATAAAAATATCAAGAGTATCGAACACAAACTCCGTCTCTCCGGTCTTCATCATCTGTTTGCGGATTCTGTCCTCCTCCAATGGCCGGTTGGCTGCCGTCTGCACCATTTCCCCTTGTGCCGTCACCTGCACAGAACCATATTCTATCTCCAGTATAGCAGGACAATCTGGAAAAAGGCTTAATGTTCCCTTAATTTTTTCTTGTTTTTTTCCGCTTAAATATTTTTTCCTTATTTCCTCGAACAATTTTTCATTTCGAGCTTTCTTTTTTTCTTCTCCGGAAAGTGATTTCTTCTCATTCCGAAGAGCCATCATCTGCCGTCCGTTCCTCTGATTATAATAACTTTCATGAAATCCATCTCTGTTATAAATATCCAGAAGAATCTGATAATCCTCTTTACTGACAATCGGATTTTTTTCTCCTTCCAGATAACGATCCAAATATTTTCGGTAAATCTCCACCACCCCTGCAGTATATTCCGGTTTCTTCATACGTCCTTCTATTTTCAGCGAATGAACTCCCGCTTCCAATATCTGAGGCAAAATTCCCACCGTACACATATCCTTGGGACTTAAGGGATACCCGGTTTTGGCGTCATTTAGCTGCTTTCCTTCCCGATAGACCTGATAAGGAAGACGACATGGCTGGGCGCATCGTCCCCGATTGCCGCTTCTTCCTCCAAAAAGACTGCTCATAAGACATTGCCCGGAATAACAGTAGCAAAGGGCTCCATGAACAAAACTTTCAATCTCCATGTGGGTTTCCTGATAAATCTTTCGGATTTCCTCCAGTGAAAGCTCTCTGGCTGTCACCACCCGGGACGCCCCTGCCTCCTTTAAAAGTCTGGCGCTTTCCGAACCAGTAATGGTCATCTGAGTGCTGGCATGAATATGGATATCCGGAAAATAAGTTTTAATAAATGTAAGTACTCCCAGATCCTGCACAATAACAGCATCCAAACCTGCCTCATAGTAAGGAACAAGATAATCATACAGCTCTCTCTCCATCTCCTTATTTTTCAGCAGCGTATTTACCGTCAGATACAGTTTTTTTCCATGCAGGTGCGTGGTTTCAATGGCCTGAATCATCTGATCTCGATCCAGATTCTCTGCATAAGCTCTTGCGCCAAACTTCTGCCCGCCCAGATAAACCGCATCTGCGCCAGCTCTAAAAGCTGCTTCCAAAGCTTCATAAGACCCCGCCGGGGCAAGTAATTCTATATCCATACTTTTCTCCTTTTCAAAACAACAGGGCTGTCACACTAATCTTCTCATGAAATACATGATATTTCCGGTAAATGATTAATGTAACAGCCCCAATATTCTCTCCTTATTCCTTCAAAAGATTATCCATATCTTCTTCCAGTTTGCGAATCTGTTGTTTCAGTTCTTCATTTTCCTGAGTAAGTTTCTCTGCCTGAATCTGCGCATCGATGAGATCATGTTTCAGATCATACATCTCTTTATCTTTCAACTGAGAATCCTCCTCAAAAACCTCTGCCTGACGTTTTGCTTTAAAATAATCATCCGCAATATTCAGACTTAACAATGTATGTTTTGTCTCCATAGGCTGACGGTTATAACCGGGAAGCTCACTGAGCTGGGCGATTTTATGGTTCATATAAGAAGCCACTCTTTGCAGGTATTCTTCACTTTCATATCCGCTTAAAGTGACAATTTTTCCTCCGATTAATACTTTCGTTGTATTTTTTGCTGGCATTACTGGCACTTCCTCCATCTCGTATCATAACTCTATTATAAACAAAATCACTTAAAAAACAACCCTTTGTTTAATTTTCCCCGGGGAATTCCATGCCTAAGTGATGATAAGCATGTTCCGTAGCTACCCTTCCTCTGGGAGTTCTATTCAAAAATCCATGTTGGATCAAGTAGGGTTCATACACATCTTCGATCGTTCCGGAGTCTTCCCCGATTGCCGCTGCAAGCGTATCCAGACCTACCGGACCACCCTGAAATTTCTGTATAATGGTATTGAGAATATACCTGTCTGTCTGATCCAGACCATAGGTATCCACTTCCAGAAGATCCAGTGCGAAAACCGCTACTTCTTCTGTTATTTTTCCGTCATATTTTACCTGTGCAAAATCTCTTACCCGTTTCAGCAGACGATTGGCAAGACGAGGAGTTCCTCTCGATCTCTTCGCCATCTCCGCAGCTCCCTTGCTGTCAATTTCCACCCCCAGAATTTGGGCAGAATGCTGGATAATTGTCTGTAATTCCTTTTCCGTATAAAATTCCAGATGATGAATCACCCCAAAACGATCCCGTAATGGAGCTGTCAGCAATCCCGCCCTCGTGGTTGCTCCCACCAGTGTAAAATGAGGAAGATCCAGACGGATGGAACGAGCTGTCGCCCCTTTCCCTATCATAATATCAATGGCAAAATCCTCCATAGCCGGATATAAGACCTCCTCCACCTGTCGGTTCAGTCGGTGAATCTCATCTACAAATAATACGTCCCCTTCCTGGAGATTATTTAAAATAGCAGCCATTTCTCCCGGCTTTTCTATCGCCGGTCCGGAAGTCACTTTCATATGTACTCCCATCTCGTTGGCAATAATTCCTGCCAGGGTGGTCTTTCCCAGTCCCGGAGGTCCATAAAAAAGCACATGATCCAGAGAATCCTTCCTCTGCTTCGCCGCCTCTATATAAATTTTCAGATTTTGTTTTGCCTTCTCCTGTCCAATATAATCTTCCAGATATTGAGGCCGCAGATTTCCTTCTATCCGAATATCTTCTTCCGTCATATCTGTAGTAATCATTCTTTTATCCATTCTTCTTCTCCCCTGAAGCAATCATTAAAACATTTTTTTCAAAGCAGCTTTCAAAAGGTCTTCTACTTCCATTTCTGCTGCCCCTTCTACTTTCTTCACAGCCCGCAGCGCATCTGCATTTCCATATCCCAAAGCCACCAGCGCCTGAACCGCCTCGTGAATACTGTCTCCCGCTGGCGAAGGATCCTGGTGTTTTCCTGCCTGATTTGCCAGTTTTTGCTCAAAGGCGTCTTCCAGATCTAATTTATCTTTCAATTCCAATATCAGTTTCTGCGCCGTTTTCTTTCCAATACCAGGCGCCTTCGAAAGAGCCGCCACATCATCTGCCAGAACCGCAAATCGCAGTTCATCTGCCGACAAGGCAGATAAAATTCCCAGTCCTGCTTTTGGACCAATCCCATTCACTCCCAGAAGCAGTTTAAAAACCTTCAGTTCATCCTTTGATGGAAACCCGTAAAGCTGCAGGGCATCTTCTTTTACATGAAGATAGGTATACACTTTTATCTCTTCTCCCACAGAAATACTTCCTGCAAAAGCCGTTCCCGGTACAAAAATCCGATACCCGATGCCCTGATGATCCAATGTAATACACTGTTCATCTGCATCCTCTAAAATCCCCTTAATATATCCTATCATTTCTTCTCTTCCTCTCTCAATTCCGGAATTGCCCTTCTCGTTCTTTTCAGTAAATCGCTGCATAATATTCCAATGAGGATTCCTGTAACCAGTCCGCTTACCGCCAAAACAGAAAAATAATAGGCAACTCTCACATTTTCCACTACCAAAATAGCGATACCGATCTGTCCCAGATTATGGGTTACTCCTCCCATCATGCTTACTCCTGTACAGCTTAATTTCAGATAACGCCTTGCTGCTTCCATACAAACCAGACTCAAAATTCCCCCTGCCATACTAAAAGCGATACTGAATCCATTGCCAAACAGAAAGCCAATTACAAGAATTCTTACCACTGACACTGCCAGAGCTTCTTTCCAGGAATATAAATATAAAATCAACACAATCGCCAGATTGGGCAATCCCAATTTCATTCCCGGTACCCCCACAAAAACAGGGAACAGGGATTCTACATATCCCAGTACAATAGCCACTCCACACAGGACGCCCAAATATGCTGTTTTTTTCTTCAAATTTCTTCCACCTTTCAGGAACTGATGCTGTCGATTTCCGGTTCCTTCTTCCTCTTCCCATCTGTTTTTCCTGTGATCTCCAGTACAATCTTATGGGGAAGACATACAATAGAACCTCCTGCTTCTGATATCTTTGCCGTATGCACACAGATCTGATCCGGGCAATCCGCCTGTATCATAGAAACATACCCGTCTTTTATCTCACAGACATTGGTATCGTTAATCTCTATCTTCTGATTTTCTTCAAGGCTGTAAATCCCATACGTTTCACCTGCTACCGTAATCAACAACTCTGTCGGTTCTTCCTTGGTAAACTGCCCCACAACCCAAAACAGAAACGCTACAGTTAAAACTGCCGCAGCCGCTATGATATCTCTTTTCTTCATCCAAGAACTCCTTAAAATTTTTCACTGGTAATCATACCATAACAAAAAAAATAATTCAATCGTACTCTTACGATATGACAAAATACCTCCAAAGCAGATCGATTATCTGAAAAAATCCATCCGCCTGGAGGTATTTCAAAACCCGAAACCTTTCTTTTACAGGATACATCCTCTCGGGCAATTTTCTTTACAAAGTCCGCAATTGGTACATTTGTCATAATCAATATGCGCCACATTATTCACTACGGTAATTGCATGTACCGGACAATTCTTCTCACATTTCCTGCATCCTATACATCCGGAATCACAGGCAGTCATGGTGTATTTTCCTTTATCCAGAGAACTGCAGCGCACTTTTCTTTGCTGTTCATAAGGAACCAATTCGATCAGATGATGAGGACAGGCTTCCACACACTGACCACAGGCCTTACATTTTTCCTTATCCACCACTGCAACCCCATTTTCAATGTGGATTGCCCCGAAGGTACAGGTTTTTACACAGGTTCCATACCCCAGACATCCGTGATGGCATTTTTTTGCTCCTCCGCCCGGTATAAAGGACATAATAGAACAGTCTTCCACTCCGTCATAAACATAATTGGTTCGAGATCTCTCACAGTCTCCTCCACATTTTACAAAAGCGGTCATTCGCCGTCCGTCTTCTACTTCTTCTCCCATAATTGCGCCGATTTCTTTTGCCACCGGTGCGCCGCCCACCGGACATCCGTTTACGGGAGCTTGACCTGCTGCAATAGCTGCCGCCAATCCGTCGCACCCTGGATACCCGCAGCCGCCGCAATTATTTCCGGGAAGCTTTTCCCGGACAGCGATTTCTTTTTCATTGACCTGTACTGCCAGTTTTTTTCCAGCAAGCCCCAGAAGAAGACCGATGATAAGACCAGTACCGCCCACTAAAGCTGCTGCTATCAGAATACCAGTAATCATAATTCTCCCCCCTTAAAATAATCCGGAAAATCCGAAAAATGCAATAGACATCAAGCCTGCCGTCAAAAGCACAATAGGCATTCCCTGAAACGGCTTCGGAATATCATTGTACTCTATTTTCTCCCGCAAACCTGCCATAAGAACAATGGCAACCGTAAATCCGACTGCCGTTGCAAATCCATTTACCGTACCCTCCAGAACGCTATATTCATTCTGTACGTTCAAAATTGCCACACCCAGTACGGCGCAGTTCGTGGTAATCAGAGGAAGATATACGCCAAGGCTCTTATACAGCGGAGGCATCATCTTTTTCAGAAACATCTCCACCAACTGAACCAAAGCTGCAATCACAAGAATAAACACAATGGTCTGCAGATATTCCATTCCTGTTTTTACAAGAACAAATTGATAAATCAAACTGGTACAAAAAGAAGATAACGTAAGGACAAATATAACAGCAGCTCCCATTCCTGCGGCAGTATCCATCTTTTTTGATACTCCCAGAAACGGACATAAGCCTAAAAACTGACTCAATACCACATTATTTACCAGGGCAGAACCAACAGCGATCATCAATAATTCTTTCATGCTTTTTCTCCCCCTTCCTTATCATTCCCTGCCATAGAACACTCCTGGGACATACATTGAGCACATCCTCCGGGAGCACATTTTTTCTCACCTGACGCCTTTCCTTTTCCAGAACGTGATTTCAGCTTGTTTTGCAAAGCCACCAACATAGCCAGAACAAAAAATGCGCCTGGAGCCAGAACAAAAATAGTTGCTCCTCCGTGAAAAATCTCAAATCCGAAAATTTTTCCGGAACCAATCAGTTCTCTTACAATTCCAATACTGGTAAGACCTGCGGTAAATCCCAGTCCCATACCAATCCCATCAAAAACCGAACTTAATACTTTGTTTTTCGATGCGTAAGCTTCCGCACGGCCCAATATAATACAGTTTACTACGATCAAAGGAATATAAAGTCCCAGTGATTTATAAAGGAAGGGAATAAATCCCTGAAGTAAAAATTGTACAATCGTAACAAAAGACGCCACAACGACTATATACGCCGGCATACGCACACTGTCCGGAATCACTTTCCTCAACATGGAAATCATCATATTGGACATTGTCAAAATGACCATCGTAGTCAGTCCCATTCCCAGTCCGTTGATCGCCGAGGTGGTAACTGCCAGTGTGGGGCACATTCCCAGCATCAACACAAACGTTGGATTTTCTTTGATAATCCCATTATACAATCGTTCCATCGGAGTATTTGCTTTCATCACTGTTCCCCTCCTTCCATGATCTGAAACGCCACCAGACCTGCATTTGCCCCGTTTGTCATGGCATTTGTGGTAACTGTTGCGCCACTGAGCGCATCAATTTCTCCTTCCCCGGAGGCGCCATTTTTCGTATATACAAACTTATCTGTATTTTTATTTGCAAACTGTTTTTTAAATTCCGGTGTATCTGCGTTCATTCCCAGACCTGCGGTTTCACTGATAGACAAAATAGACAGTCCCTTTACTGTTCCATCCGCCTGAATACCCATGGAAAACCGAATATCGCCTCCGTAACCTTCTTTGCTGACAATTGTAAAAGCATATCCCAGGAAATTTCCGCTTCCATCCATAGCCTCCATGATTTCTTCAACCGTCTGCGCTCTGCATCCCCTGCCATCCAATTGTTCCCTGAGATTTTTTTCCAATTCCGGTGTGACTGCCACACTCTGAAACTCACTGGCATCCTCAAAAACTTCCTGATACGCTTTTTCTTTTGCAAGCGCCTCCTGTCTGGCAATCGGTTCTTTTGTTATTTCATACACACCGCCCAATGCCACACCTGCTACCAGAGTGATTACCGTTAATGCAATCGTATCTTTTATGATTTTATTACTCATGCCTCATCCCTCCTTTTCCAAAAGCAGTGGGAACAGTAATCCGTTCAATAAGAGGAATCAGCAGATTACCAAAGATGATCGCATAAGATACTCCTTCTGCGCTGGCTCCTAATGATCGGAATAATCCTGTAAGGATTCCGAGAACAATTCCATATAGAATCTGTCCTGATTTGGTAATCGGTGTAGTCACATAATCGGTAGCCATAAACCATGCCCCCAGCATCAGACCGCCGCCGCATAAATGAGCAAGAAGGAAAGATACATCAAAACCACGACCACCGAACAAAATCATAAAAATAACAAAACTTCCCAGATAGCTGAAAGGAATCCGCAGGTCAATCACCTTCATCACCAGTAAAAAAATCGCTCCGATCAAAAGTGCAATGACTGAAGTTTCTCCTATCGTTCCTGTAGTGTTGCCCACAAACATACTCATCAAATCCACATGCTCCCCACTTTTCAGCGCTGCCAAAGGGGTAGCTCCCGACACAGTATCTACAAGCTTTCCCCATCCTTTTGTAGGGGTAAAGTCTGTCATCTGACCTGTAAAAGATAACAACAGAAAGCATCTTGCCGCCAATGCCGGATTCATGATATTTTGTCCTAATCCTCCAAATAACTGTTTCACAATCAAAATAGCAAATACGCCCCCGATCAACGGAATCCACCAGGGCGCAGAAGACGGAAGATTCAAAGCCAGAAGTAATCCCGTCACCACAGCGCTGAAATCATGAATGGTTATTTTTCTATGCATCAGGACTTCATAAAGATACTCTGTCCCCACACAGGTACCCACGGAAATTCCTGTTAAAAGCAATACTCTCCAACCAAAATTATACAGACCAGACAACGTTGCGGGAAGAAGAGCAGCCGCAACCAGCATCATAATATGATCTGTTTTTGTTTTTGACCGTATATGTGGAGAGGACGATACATGTAATAATTCACTCATTGGTTTTCCCCCTTATTTTTTCTTTCTGTTGGCAAGCACGATTTTCCTCATGGATTTTATCTCCTGCGCCAGCAGCCTTTTCGCCGGGCAGACATAGGTGCAACAACCGCACTCACAACATTCCATACCGTTATATTTCAGAAAACGACTTTCATCTTTATGCTCCGCAAATGTTGCCAAACGGGACGGCAAAAGATTTTCCGGACAGGCGCTGACACATTTTCCACAATTAATACAGGCTGTAGTCTCTGAATGACTCACCTCATCTCTTGTAAGACACAACAATGCCGAGGTTGTTTTTGTCACCGGAACGTTCAAATCAAACATAGCAAAGCCCATCATAGGACCACCGGAGATAATCTTCTCCACTTCCCCTTTCAGTCCGCCTGCCGCTTCCAAAACCTCTGTGAACTTCATACCCACCGGAACACTGAAATTAGACGGATTCTTTACCGCATCTCCCGTCACCGTCACAATTCGGTGCATCAGCGGACGCCCTTCTATTACAGCTTTGTAGATTGCCACCACCGTATCTACATTGTCCACCACACATCCCACATCTGCCGGCAACATGGAGGAATTGATACTTCTGCCTGTTACCGCATAAATCAGCATACGCTCTGCTCCCTGGGGATACTTTGTTTTTAAAGGTCTCACTTCAATTCTTGGCTCTTCTGCCACCAGATGACTTATCTTTTCTATACACTCCGGTTTATTATCTTCAATACAGATACATCCTTTTGCATTGTCAAATAACTGCAGAATCACCTTCAGACCGCCAATCAGCTTCTCCGGCTCTTCCAACATTCTTCTATAATCAGAAGTCAGATAGGGTTCACATTCTGCTCCGTTTACCAATATGTACTCAATCTTTTCCGGTTCTTTTGGAGATAGCTTGACGTGGGTAGGAAAACCTGCTCCCCCCATTCCCACTACTCCCGCTTCCTGGATCTTTTTTAAGATCTCTTCTTTTGAAAGCGATGATATTTGAGATACCGAAGAATATTCCACGGACTCATACTGTTCGTCATTCTCCACAATGATTCCGTCACATATTCCTCCGGCGGCTGTAAGACAAGATTCTATTCCTTTCACCACCCCAGATACAGAAGAAAATACCGGCGCAGAAACGAATCCTCCTGCCTGCGCAATCATCTGTCCTGCCAGAACCCGATCTCCTTTCTTTACCACTGGAACTGCCGGAGCGCCAATATGTTGAGATACAAGAAAAACCAACTCTTTTCCTGGTTTCAAAAGAAAAATCGGCTGTTCTTTGGATAAAGATTTTCCATCCCAAGGATGAACTCCTCCTTTAAACGTGCGAAACCCCATAACATAACCTCCCTCGCTTTAAGATTTTTTCTGATTTTTTTTATTCTTCAGTCTTCTGAGTCTCTCTGACTTACTGATCAGATTCGGATATGCTTTCATCTGATGTCTTGTTTTTTTCTTCAGACTTTCTTTTACCTCCAGATATTTTCCGGTAAATTCATCGTACTTTTCCATGAAAAGTTCTCTTTTCTCTTTCAATTCATCATCTGTAACTTCCAAACGCTCTAAAAGTTCATGGAAATTCTTTCTTTTTTCATCCAAATATTCTTTTAGAGGAGAAGAAGTAGCATCCGTTCTGTACTGTTCTGCTTTTTCCCGGATATCGCCTGCCACTTCATATAATCGGGTACCCTGAATATACTCCTGAAACTCCTCCCAGGCGCCATCCAGTTTCTGAAGTTTTCCTTTGAGATCGAAAGCCGCAGCTGCCGAAAAAGAAAAATCCACCACATAATATGCCAACCATAGAAAAATAAGACCTATTCCCACATTTCTTGGAACAAGATCCACTAGTTTTTCCACTCCCGGATGAAGTACATAAAACAACAGCAATACAAAAAATCCCCATGCTACAGAACTTCCCAGACAGATCTTTCCCTGAAAATTGAATTTCTTCTTGCTGTAATCCCACCAGTTGGTATGGAAAATAGCTTCCATTAATACCCCTGTTACATATTCCAACAGTGTAGTTACCGCTGTACCTGCAAAATATAAAGCTACTGGTTTTCCTGCAAGTGGTCTTAAAACCACATATACCAGAACTGCTCCCACTCCATAAAGAGTGACAAAAGGACCACTGACGAAACCACGGTTCACCCATTTATGATTCTTTGCCGATACATAACAACTTTCCCATATCCAGCCAAAAAAGCTGTATACGATAAACCAGCTCAAAATGTGGTAAACATCTACTCCTAAAATTTCAAATGCCACACTTACACCTCTCTTCTTATCCTTATCTGCTATTATTTTACTGTTCATCCCGGCAACTCCCTTTATGAGACACACCCGATAAACAGTAACGCTGTTATTACTATACCGCATTTTTTCAAAAAAATCACTATATTTTTTTCAATATTCATACTATAATGATAAAAACTGATAACTGTTTATCTGAAAGGAGTTTTTATGATTATAAAAGAATACCCGGCTTTTGTGCCTGTCTCTTTTTTAGAAAAGGCTGATCTTGCATCGGAATCCTGTCTCTTTTTTGATATTGAAACTACCGGCCTTTCCTGGCGCCGATCCCATCTCTATCTTCTGGGCGTTATTTATTACACCTGTGAGGGGTGGATTCAAAAGCAATGGTTTTGCCAGCGTCCCAAAGAAGAACAGAAAGTACTGGAAGCCTTTTCCCAGTTACTCTCTTCTAAAAAAACACTGATCCATTTTAACGGAACGACCTTTGATATGCCGTATCTTATGCACAAATATACCTTTTATCAAATGGAACAGTCCTGGGAGCATATTACCCATTTAGATCTGTACAAAAAAATGCTCCCCTGGAAAAAAGTACTGGGGTTAAATCATATGCGGCAAAAAGATCTGGAAAATTACATAGGCTTAAAACGGGAAGATCTCTTTTCCGGCGGCGATTTGATACAACTTTATCAGGACTATCTCAACACGGGAGATGAAAATCTTCTTTCTTTCCTCCTTCTCCATAACAAAGAAGATGTAACCGGACTGGCCGATCTTCTCCCGCTTTTAGAACTTTCTCGATTTCTTAGTGGTCATATTGACAGCGAAATAAAGGGAGAATTCCTGGAGGAAGAGCAGGTATTGGTTTTCAAACTCTCTCAACCGCTTTCCCTTCCTTTACACCTGCACTGTAAAACACCCGGATATGAGATTTCCATTGAACAAGGATGGATTACCCTCCGGATTTTTGTATATTCCGGTATACTGAAATTCTTTTTTTCCGATTACAAAAACTATTATTATCTTCCTTTGGAGGATAAAGCCATTCACAAAAGCGTGGGAGCCTTTGTGGACAAAGAACACCGGGAAAAAGCGAAGGCTTCCAACTGCTACCAGAAACAGGCAGGATGTTTTCTCCCGCAATATTCTGATTTTTCCACACCGGTTTTCCGATTGTATTATAAAGATAGCCGTACCTGGTTTCTATTTGATAAGTCTTTCTTGTCTCAGAGTGACTGGTGCAAAAACTATTGCAGCCATCTTCTTTCCCATCTTTGCAGGGAACTCTCAACAGAAAAAAAAGAGTAGATTATACATTTTTGTATAATCTACTCTTTTCAAATTCATCAAAACATTGCCGTTCACAGGAACTCTATGGAATTACTCTTCTGTTTCTTCCACTTCTTCAACTGCCGGCTCCAGAGCTTTCATGCTCAGGCTGATTTTCTTATCTTCGCCGTTGAAATCAACAACTTTTGCTGTGATTACCTGTCCTACGCTGAGAACGTCTGCCGGTTTCTCTACGTGTTCTCTGGAAATCTGGGAAACGTGCAGCAGTGCGTCTACACCTGGCTCCAATTCAACAAATGCACCAAAATCGGTCATACGTGCGATGGTTCCTTCTACTACATTTCCTACAGCATATTTTTCATCTGCATTCAACCATGGATTCTGATCTTCAAACTTCAGGCTCAGTGCAATCTTGTCACCATTGATATCTTTGATCAAAACAGTGATCGGCTGTCCTACTTTGAAAATCTTTTTCGGATTCTCAACTCTGCCCCAGGACATCTCAGAGATGTGAAGCAGTCCGTCAGCTCCGCCCAAATCGATGAATGCGCCAAAATCTGTTACATTCTTAACTGTTCCTTCTACCACATCACCTACAGCGATTCTCTCAAAGAGAGCTTTCTGCTGTTCAGCTTTTGCAGCAACCAGAAGCTGTTTTCTGTCACCGATAATTCTTCTTCTTCTCGGATTGAACTCTGTAATAACGAATTCGATTTCCTGATCTGCATATTTTGTCAGATCTTTCTCAAAAGTATCAGATACCAGACTTGCCGGGATAAATACTCTTGTCTCATCGATCACAACACTCAGTCCACCATTCAGTACCTGAGTTACTTTTGCTGTCAGCACTTCTTTATTCTCGAATGCCTCTTCCAGTCTCTTGCTTCCTTTTTCTGCTGCCAGTCTCTTATAAGTAAGCAGTACCTGGCCTTCGCCGTCGTTTACTTTCAGAACCTTTACTTCCATGGTATCACCAGGTTTCACTACGGAAGACAGATCGATGGATGGGTCGTTGCTGTATTCATTCTTGGTAAGAATACCGTCAGCTTTGTAACCAATATTCAGGATAATCTCGTCTTCTTTGACGTCGATTACTGTACCTTCGACTACCTCCCCGTTTCTGATTGTTTTCAATGATTCTTCCAGCATTTGTTCAAAACTTAATTCTGACATGTTTTTGAACCTCCTCAATTATATTATTTGGGGTGGAAGCCCCCGCTGTAATACCTACGCAACCAATACATTGAAAAGGCCTAGTATCCAAATCAACAAGTGTCTGTATATAGTAAGTATTTTTACATTCTTTTCTACATATCTCGTATAATTTCTGCGTATTGGAACTATGTCTGCCGCCAATGACGATCATGGTATCTACTTCGCAGGCAATCTGCCGTGCTTCCAGTTGTCTTTCCTCTGTTGCACTGCAAATCGTATTTATAACAAGCCTATCATACCTCTTTTTCGCAAGAATTTCAACTAAATCTTGAAATTTATTGTAATTAAATGTCGTTTGCGATACAATGCACAATTTCGTTTCTTCCGAAAATTCTAATTTTTCAGCCTCTTCCCTCGTAGAAATCACTGTTACCGGACCTGTACACCACCCCCGGATTCCTTCCACTTCCGGATGATCCGGATTGCCGATAATGATGATATGACGTCCATTTTTCCCTTCTCTCTCCACGATTCTGTGAATTTTTTTCACAAAGGGACAGGTGGCGTCCACACATTCCAGATGCTTTTTTTCTATGATCTCACAGATTTCTCTGGAAACTCCGTGGGAACGGATTACTACAGTTCCCTCTGAAAGCTGTTCCAATTCTTTTCTGTCGGAAATCACCTGTACCCCTTTCGATTCCAGGTCGCTGACCACCTCTTCATTGTGGATGATGGGACCATAGGTATATACATTTTTCTTTCCCATTTTCACCTGGTCGTATACTTTTTCTACTGCCCGCTTTACTCCAAAGCAAAAGCCGGCAGTTTTTGCCGTTTTAATTATCCGTTCCCCCATACTGTACTCCTTTATCCGCGTTTTTCTTCAAATGCCTGAAGTACCGCCTGGGTTACCTGTTCAATCCCCATAAAGGAAGCGTCTATCAGCACAGCATCTTTTGCCTGACGAAGAGGAGAAATCTCTCTTGTCATATCTCTGTGATCTCTCTCTTTGATATCTGCCTCTATTTCGTCCAGATCAGCCTCCATTCCCTTTTCTTTTAATTCCAGGTATCTTCTTTTGGCTCTTTCTCTGGAGCTGGCTGTAAGATAGATTTTCGCGGTAGCATGAGGCAGTACCTGTGTACCGATATCTCTTCCGTCCATCACCACATTTTCTTTCGATGCAAGTTCTCTTTGAAGAGCCACCAGTTTTTCTCTTACCTTACTGTTTGCTGATGTTTTGGAAGCCATATTTCCCACTTCCTCCCGGCGAATCTCTTTGGACACATTTTCTCCATTCAAAAGCACCTGCTGTTCCCCATTTTCATAAGAGATAGAAACCTGAATCTCTTCACACGCTTTTTCAATCTTTTCCGTATCTTCCGGACAGATTCCCTGTCTCAGAAAATACAAACCCATAGCACGATACATGGCTCCTGTATCCACATAAATAAAAGACAGTTCTTTTGCCACTTTTCTGGCAATGGTACTTTTTCCTGCTCCTGCAGGTCCGTCAATTGCAATGGTAAAACTCATTTGTTTATCCTCCCTTATTCTTCACTGGCTCCACAAGCCGCTGCAAAAGCGGTGGACCAGGCAATCTGTAAATTATATCCTCCCGTCAGTGCATCCAAATCCAATACTTCTCCGGCAAAATATAATCCTTTTACCCTTTTTGACTCCATAGTTTTGGGATCCACTTCTTTCACCGAAATGCCCCCCTGGGTAATAATAGCTTCCTGAAATCCTCGCAGTCCTGTAATCGTCATGGGAAAAGCTTTTGTTTTTTCCACAAATGATATTCTCTCTTCTCTGGTGATCTCGTGAACCTTTTTCTGCGGATGGATTCCACCGATATCCAGAATGACCGGAAGGAGTTTCGCCGGAAACATTCCATCTACAACATTTTTAAACTGCTTATTTTTTCCGTTTTCAAATTCCCTCAACAGTCGGGTGTCTAACTGTTCTTTGGAAAGCGCCGGTTTTAAATCAATTTTAGCAGTAAGATAGCTTTTCTTTAAAAGTTTTCCCACTTTTGCACTGGCTGATAATACCAGAGGACCGGTTACTCCAAAATGAGTAAACATCATTTCCCCGAATTCCTCAAAAACGCATTTTTTCTGGTCATAAATGGATAAAGTCACGTTTTTCAGGGATAATCCCTGCATTCTCGGAATATACTCTTCCGCTGTCACCATAGGAACCAGAGAAGGCAACAAGGCCGTCACTGTATGCCCTCCTTCTTTTGCCATCCGATACCCGTCTCCTGTAGAACCTGTAGACGGATAAGAAACACCTCCGGTTGCGATCAGAACCTTATCCCCCTGTATTTTAGAGTGATTTTCCAATTCCAGTCCTGCCACCTGATTTTTGGTTCCCTTCTGCTCAAATAACAGCCGGCTTACCTTGCTTTTCAAGTGAATTTTTACTCCCAGCGCTTTCATTTTTCTCTCCAGCGCCGCTATAATATCAGAAGAATGATCCGACTGGGGAAACATTCTTCCTCCTCGTTCCATTTTCGTAGAAACTCCCAGATTCTCGAAAAAATCAATGGCATCATAATTGGTAAATCCATAAACACAACTGTACAGAAAACGGGGATTTGTCACAAAAGAATCAAATAATTCTTCTGTAGCGCAGGCATTGGTAAAATTACACCGTCCCTTTCCGGTGATAAAAAGCTTCTTACCCAACTTTTCATTCTGTTCAAATACATGAACCTCCATTCCCCTTTCTGCCGCCCAGACAGAAGCTGCCATTCCCGCTGCGCCGCCTCCTACAATCAATAATCTGCTCATCTACTCCTCCTTTGTATCTGTGGGTTTCATTTTTACTGCCGTTTCCACATGATTTAACTCGTCACTGCTGTATACCTGATATTCATCCCATATTTTTTCCATGGATTCCAGAGTATCCACCACTTCCTTCTGTCTTCTCATACAAAGAGCAACCACCAGGGCGTTTACCACACTTAAAGGCGCTACCAGAGAATCTACGATAGAAGCCATATCGCTTCTGGCAATCAGATTACAGGAAGAATAGAGATTGATGGGCGAATGTACACTGTCTGTCAGGGTGATCACTTTTGCATTCCGGTTATTGGCAAATTCCATAGCTTTCAATGTTCGCATGGAATATCGGGGAAAACTGATTCCTATGATCGCATCCTGCTCTCCGATTCTTATCATCTGTTCAAATATTTCGCTGGCGCTGTTTGTCTGAATCAGCCGCACATCATCCAGGATAAGATTCAGATAAAAGCTGAGAAAACTGGCTAAAGGCGCGCAGCTTCGAATTCCGATAATATAGATTGTCCTGGCTTCCAAAAGAGTATTCACAGCCAGTTCAAACGCACTGTGGTCAATATGTTCCATAGTCATTTTAATTTTCTCAATATCCGACTGAAAAATTGTATCCAAAATCTCTGCCTGAGGTACATGACCATAGGTTACTTCCATTCTCTGAATGGAATTTAATTTGTTTCGCACCAGTTCTTCCAAAGCTCGATGAAATTCCGGAAAACCTTTATATCCTAACTGGGTTGCAAACCGGACGGTGGTAGATTCGCTCACTCCCACTTCTCTCCCCAGACGGGCCGCCGTAAGAAAAACTGCCTTATCATAATTGTTTATTATATAGGACGCCAGCCTTTTTTGCCCTTTACTGAATGTTGCATGTTGTTTTTGTATACGTCCTAATAAATTATCTGCCTGTTCCATGTTTATTACATCTCCATCATATCATTCCCTTATCATCGTTTTCCCATTATAGCCGTTTTTTTCATTTTTTGCAAGTTTGTGAACCGAAACTTTCACAAGAAAAAAGAACTGCTGCAAAACAGATCTTCGTCTTGTTTCACAACAGTTCCTGTATTCAGTGCATTAAAAAGAAGTATCCTACCAATGCAATTACCAGTAAAACACCCAGTGCCACAGGCAGAATGGTGATCAATGCCGCTATTACCATAGCCAGAAAATCATTCTTTTCCAGTTCCGGCATTTCTTCTTCCCGGGAAGGAAGCGCTTCTCTGGCTCTTCTCTCTTCCGGGTCTTCCATTTTCATCTTTCCTCTTCTTCGTTCTTTTGCAAAGTGATCAATTTCCGGATGATCGCTTTCTTCATGAAGTTTTTTAAAGGCTCTGTCTATTTTTCTCTGAAATAACATGGCTTCTCCTGTTTATTCTACACCCAGTTTATGGTGACACGCTACAAAATGTCCCGGCTCCACTTCTTCAAATTCCGGTGTAACCTTTTCACAGACTTCTGTGCAATACGGACATCTAGTATGGAACTTACATCCCTTTGGCGGATTGATCGGACTGGGGATATCTCCCTCCAGAATAATTGCTTCCTGCTTTTTATCCACATCTGTGGTAGGAATTGCAGACAGCAAAGCTTCTGTATAAGGATGGTATGGATGAGCAAACAATTTTTCTGTTGTAGACAACTCAACCATATTTCCAAGATACATAACACCGATACGATCACTGATATATTTGATAACACTCAGGTCATGAGAAATAAACAAATAGGTCAGGTTGTTCTGTTCTTTCAGATCCAGAAGCAGATTAATGATCTGTGACTGAATAGAAACATCCAGAGCAGAAACCGCCTCATCACAGACAACAAACTTGGGATTTACTGCCAGAGATCTGGCAATACCGATACGCTGTCTCTGACCACCGGAAAACTGATGTGGGTAACGATGGATAAAGTAGGAAGCCAATCCACACTTTTCCATTACCTCCATGATATAATCCTGCATCTTCGGATCTCCTTTTTTGAAGATTCCATGTGCCTGAAGTCCTTCTCCGATAATCTGTCCTAGTGTCATACGAGGATTCAAAGAAGAATAGGGATCCTGGAAAATCAACTGAAGATCCCTACGCAGGTAACGCATTTCTTTATCTGTCAGCGCTGCCAGATTGATACCATCATCTTTCTGTCCTTCATACTTATCAAAATCCG
The DNA here is from genome assembly GCA_034114925.1 of Oliverpabstia sp. Taxonomy (GTDB): domain Bacteria; phylum Bacillota; class Clostridia; order Lachnospirales; family Lachnospiraceae; genus Oliverpabstia. The sequence continues at coordinate 63,599 of JAXEUM010000102.1, read as the reverse complement.
GATTGGATTTATTAGCCTGGCGAATCTTATCAATTTCAGCCAGTTCTTTTTCGATTGTTGCTTCCAAAGCAGGGATTTTCGCTTCTAGTTCCGGAATCTTCTCTTCCCCTTTTTTGTTCTTTCTGATTTCTTCTACCTGCGCACGAATTCCACGGATTGCTTTTGCAGCCTGGTATTCTGCCAGATAATGTTTTCCTGCTTCCGTAAGATCTGAAGCTGTATAAACACCGCCGATCAAGGCAGTAACATCAAAAAGTTTATTTAAAAATTCACTTTCCAGTTCTGCAATTTCCTGACCTTTTACTTTTTTGTGAATCGGATCCGAAATACTTTCATACTCTTGATACATTTTCTGTATTTTTTCCCGCATCTCTTCGCATTTTTTCTTCTCATCCGGAAGATTACGGAAAATATTTTCCACGTATTTCAAATCAAAGTCTTCCACAGTACGTCCGTAATATACAGTACGTCCACCTGTCTGTTTGTATAACTGAAGAAGTGTACGTCCGAATGTGGATTTACCACAACCGGACTCTCCTACCAGACCGAAAGTCTCTCCCTCATAAATATTCAGAGAGATTCCATCATTTGCTTTTACATATTCCTGCGGTTTCCCCAACTGCTTCTTTCCGATTGGGAAATACTGTTTCAGATTGGAAATCCGAAGCAATACTTTCTTTTCTTCACTCATTATTTTCTTGCCCCTTTCTCAGGATAGAAGCAGCGTACTTTATGTCCGCTTTCTACCTCTTCCAGTTTTGGTTCTTCTTCCCGGCATTTATCTGTAGCATATTTACAGCGAGGTGCAAACTTACAACCCTTTGGCAGATCCAACGGATGCGGAACTGCTCCTGGAATTGCTTCCAGACGGACACCCGTAGGAGTATCAAGACGTGGAATAGAATACAGAAGTCCTTCTGTATACGGGTGAAGGTATTTATCTGTTCCAAAAATAGCATTTACAGGTGCCATCTCTACTACCTGTCCACAATACATTACAGCCACATCATCAGCCATCTCGTTGATAACACCCAGATCATGAGTAATAAAGAGAATAGAGGTTCCCTTTTCTTTTTTCAAAATATTCATCAATTTCAGAATCTGTGCCTGAATAGTAACATCCAATGCTGTAGTCGGCTCATCAGCAATCAGAAGCTTAGGCTGACATGCAAGAGCCATAGCAATCATAACACGCTGACGCATACCACCGGAAAGCTGATGAGGATACTGTTTCGCCACCGCTTCCGGATTAGGGATACGAACGTCACGAAGCATCTCCACCACTTTCTCAGCAGCTTCCTTTTTGCTCAGATTCTGATGAATTCTGAAAGGCTCGCTCAACTGTCGCTCAATGGTAAAAATAGGGTTCAAACTGGTCATGGGTTCCTGGAAAATAACAGAAATATCATTTCCACGAATCTTACACATATCTTTCAAAGATACATCTGCCAGATTTTTTCCATCAAAGGTGATCTCTCCGCTGTCAATATATCCGTTTCCATCCAAAAGTTTCAGGATACTCATGGCAGATACACTTTTTCCACTACCACTTTCCCCTACGACACCCAGTGTCTTTCCGGGTTCTACAGAATAGGAGACACCGTTTACCGCTTTCACTGTACCCTTTTTTGTCTTAAAAAAGGTATGCAGATCATGAATCTCTAATAATGCCATTGTGTTCTCCTCCTAATTATTTCTCATTTGATTTCGGATCGATGGCATCTCTTAAGCCGTCACCGATCAGGTTGATACAAATTACGCAGATACTCAGCATAATAGCCGGGAATACCCATCTCCACCAGTAGTTCTGTATAACAACGGAACTTACGCATCCGTTCAGAATATTACCCCATGTCGGACGAGGCAGTTTTACACCGAATCCCAGGAAGGACAGAGTAGATTCTGTCAACATACAACTTGCGAAATCCAGTGTTGCAGATACGATAATAACAGAAATTACATTCGGAATAATATGGCGGAATACGATAGAACTTCTCTTCACACCCATAGCGTTTGCTGCTGTAACAAATTCTTTTTCTCTCTCAGCCAGCACCTGCGCACGCACCAGACGGGCAAGACTCGGCCAGCTAAGCAGACCCAGAATAACCATGATAAGGAAAATTCTTGCTCCTTCGGACAAACTGTTTCCGATGATCGCATTCAGAATCATAGCCATAGGCAGGAACGGAAGGGAAGCGATGATCTCTGTAATACGCTGCAGGATAATATCTACCCATCCTCCGAAAAATCCGGAAATACCACCGATGATAATACCAATGATGGTAGAAATAATAACGGCAATAGCTCCAATGGTCATAGTCATACGACCACCATTCAGCAGACGGCCAAATACATCTCGTCCCAGTTCATCTGTTCCCAACAGGTATCCTTTCAGACCCCAGGTCTTTACATCACCTTTTTCAGTTACTGCATAGTTCTGATAATAACCTCCATAGATGGCAGTTACATTTTTCAGTGAAGAAGGTACTTTCACCTGATCGTAGTTGTCATCTCCCCAGGAGTATACATTTCCTTTATCTGTCAAAGCGGTAAAATGAAGACGTCCGCCAAACATAGATACAATCTTTCCATCCATCTCAGGAACATTTTTTTCACTTCTGTTCGCTTTTCCCCAGATTACAAGACTTCCATCTTCTTTCAGCGCTGCAACAGCATTGGAGCTTGCTGCAATATCCACAACACCTGTCAGATCTTCCGGAACACGGCTCACATCAGACTTCTGATTACCCATATGAACTACCGTTCCGTCATCTCGCAATGCCATCAGCGTAGTATTGGAAACTGCCATTTTCTGAATGTGTCCATTTCCTTTTTTACGGGTAACATTTACATCGTTCAGGTTATCATTTCCCCAGTTGATAATTTCTCCGCCTTCTGTCAAAGCGTAAGACATCTGATATCCTGCGGCAATCTGTACAATTTTCTTTCTTCCTACTTCGGAAGGAGCCTTTGTCTGTCCCATACGGTTACTTCCCCAACTGATGATCTCTCCTTCATCATTCAGAGCCATAACATGGTCATAACCTGCTGCAACAGAAACTACTTTTCCCAGTTCTTTCTGAGAAGGCATATCTTTGGCAATGTCTATTTTTCTGCTGACTTTTGTCTTGCCCCATACATACACCTTACCGTTATTATCTACACCAATACTGAAAGTAGCACCGGTAGAAATTTCCTTTACATTTCCCTTCAATCCCTTAGGAACAGACATCATACTCAATCCAGGTCCCACATTGGTCTGAGTCTCTTCGCTCTCATTCAGATTGGTGGGTGCAAAAATAGGTCCGATCAGCACGATCAGGAAAATTGTTAAAAATACAATAACAGCGCCTAACGCCAATTTGTTCTCAAAGAAATTTCTTACGATGGTACGCATAGGACTCTGAAGCAGCTCCTCCTGCATAAGATCCATCTCTTCTACCTTACTCTTTCCTCCGAATAATCTCTTCAGAAGAGAAGCAGAATGTTTTTTCTTTTTGTTATCTTTACTCATTTTGTCTCTCTCCTACTATTTATTCACGCGTACACGAGGGTCAACAATACCATAACTCAGGTCTGTGATCAGATTACTGATCAAAGTAATCACACAATACAACATCTGAATAGCCAGAGCCAGGTCATAGTCCTGATTCATCAGTCCCTTATAGTACATCTGTCCGATACCATTCACCAGGAACATCTGCTCGATGATAATAGAACCCATAAATACGCTCATAAACCATCCAATGATCAGTGTAACTACAGAAAGAAGAGCATTTCTCCACGCATGGGAGTAAATAACAACTTTCTCACGAAGACCTTTTGCTCTTGCAGTACGAATATAATCCATGCTCAAAGCATCAATCATAGCTGCACGCACGTAACGGGTCATACTTCCCAGAGCTGCCACAGTCATAACGATCAAAGGAAGAGCCAGATAATACATACGGTCAGCAAAAAATGCAAGACCTGTTCCTCTAAAGTTCGGAGAATTCATTCCACTGATAGGGAACACACCCAATTTTACAGAGAATATATACATAAAGACAAGTGCGATAATATACACAGGCACACTATAGCCTACGATAGTCAGCACCTGAACTGCGTTGTCAAATTTAGAAAACTTTTTCACGGCACACCAGATACCCAATGGAATGGTAATACCCAGTGCAAGAATTGTTGCAAAAATATTGATAAAAATCGTATTTCTTAAAGGTTCACCAATAACCTCAATTACATCTTTTTTGTAGAATGTGGAATATCCCAAATCCCCCTGTAACAGGTTTCCCATCCACTTTACATACCGTACCGGAATCGGATCATCAAGACCCAGTTTTTCTCTCTGCTGCTGATACAGAATTTCGAACTGTTCATTGGAAACTTTGCCTTTCATGGCCTGTATCTGATTCAAGGCCCTGTCTCCCGGTACATTGTTAAACAGTCCAAACATGATGATGGAAACCACAAAGAATACGCCCACCATGTAAATCAGTCTTTTTCCAACGTACTTTAACATAAATCAACCAACTTTCATTTATATTTTGTCCTACCACGAGTTATATGCTTACATCAGAAAAGAGTGGCCCGGGGATTCTAAACAAATATCCCCGGTCACGCTCTCTGTTTTATCTTTCTTCAGATTTTTCTGATTACTCGATGTTCATCTTCAGAACTGCTGTAGAGAAGTCTATATTGTATCCGTCTTCATTCAGATCATGTACTTTATCTGAGAAGAAGTCATGATATTCATTGGAGTACAGTGGCAGTTCCGGAAGAACTTCATTCCAGTATTTCATGAATTCCATCCAGTTTGCTGCATAAGCTGCATCATCACCTTCTGGTGACTGATTCATCTTAACTGCCAGATCATACAGTTTCTCATCTGCGATAGCGTTTGTATTGGATGCGCCATCGATTTCATAAGAGTATGCAACATCGTATGGGTTACCGAAACCATTTGCCAGGTTGAACATCTGGTATGGGTTTTCAGCGGAGTTATCATAGTAGTATTTGATCAAGTCGTTGAATGTACCAACTGTCTGATTGATCTTCATACCAGCTTTTGCTGTATCAGGATTTTCTACCAGCATAGTTACCAGCAGGTCGGATACAGGGTTGTTCTCAGAAGAGAACCATTCAACTTCCAGAGGCATATAAGAACCATCTTCCATTTTTTTGTAACGGATACCTTCTCCTGAATAATCAGAACCATCTTCGTTGTATACCCAGCCGCCTTTTTCTAGTTCTTCGATAGCAGAATCAACGCTATAAGTATAAGCATTCAGAGCTTCTACTTCTTCAGCATTTTCATTTACCATCCACTGAGCAGTTCCATAAGGTCCGTTTACAATTGTTCCGTGACCTTTTGTAAATGTCTGTGCAAAAGAGTTTCTGTCCAGAAGGTAAGCGATTGCATGACGAACTTCTGCAAACTGAGTCGGTCCCTGGTTACATTTGAAGGAAAGCATTCCGTAACCTGCACGTGGGAAGCTGATATAATCAAATCCGCCTTCGTCTACCAGGTCAAGACCTGCTTCGATCTGATCTCCATCCGGAATCTGCAGCAGCACATCGATACCACCTGTTTTCAACTGGTCGATCATAGTGTCTGTAGGAACGTATTTGTAAACTACAGTTTCGATGTTAGCAGTTGTTCCATCGTAAGTTCCCGGGAAGTTCGGGTTCTTTTCGATTGTATAGGAATATGCGTTTGCATCGTAAGATTTCCATACGTATGGACCGGAGCAAACAGTTGGCTCATAACGATATTTGTCTACTGTCTCAGAGATATTCTCTACTGTATAGTTGTCAGAGAATTTTGCTCCCTTTTCTGTCTCTTCGATTGTGATATCCTCAGGCAGCCATCCTTTCAAATATTCCGGATTGGAACCTGCAAGAGCTACACCATAGTAGTATGGCAGATATTTTGCATCGATAGTTACAGAGAAGTTTTTGTCATCGATCAGATGAACACCTTCCAGTGTATCGCTTTCTCCTGAGGAGTAAGCTTCAAATCCTTTTACATACTGTACGCTTGTTGCAACAGCACCGGATGCTTCTTTACCAGTGATGATCTCATCACTGCCCCACAGCAGATAGTATCCTACATAGTTTTCAGCTTTCACTTCACTTCCGTCACTGAACTTCAGACCGTCTTTAATAGTAAATGTGTAAGTTTTACTTCCGTCTTCATTTTCAGTTTCTTCACAGTTTTCAACAACTGTTGGGTTTACCAGCCATTTTCCATCTGCATCTACGGATACAGTTTCCATACCTGTGATCATTTTGTAAACACTGTAGTCAGAAGCATTGTTTGTCCACATTGGTGTATAGTCACCACTTGTTTCTGTCAAATCTCCTACTACAACCTGTTTGTTGCTGTATGCAACTTCTTCTTCAGCATCGTCTGCTGGCTCTTCTTCCTCTTCGGATGCATCGTCTGCCGGTGCGTCTGTGGAAGAATCTGTTGTGTTTGTATCCTTGTCAGATCCGCCACAGCCTGCTAAAAGTCCAGCAGCCATAGTTCCTGCCAAAAGAACAGCAATCACTTTTCGTTTCATACTCTTTTCCTCCTAAAAAGATTTTTTATATAAACACTTTCGTGAATATATCATTAAAAGGTCTTTGCACTGAGTTTTTCCACCAATTCTTTCATACAGCCATCTTCAAAAGGACTCTTTAATCCCACTTCTTTTATGCTTTCTGTAAAGAATTTCTTAGCTGAGAGTTTGCAAAGTTTATAGTAATTATCCCAAGCGGATTTGAAATCTTCATCCATCATCACCTTAAACTGCATTGCACATACACTGGCAATCACGTAATCAATGTAATAGAATGGATAATTGAAGATATGAAGCTGTTTCTGCCAGAAACCGCCCTTAGAATAAAATGGATCATCTTCATAATCCATATGCGGACGATATACCTCTTCCAGCTTCATCCATGCCTGTTTTCTCTCTTCCGGAGTCATATCCGGATTCTCATAAACAATATGCTGGAACTCATCCACCATACAGCCATAAGGAACAAATGCAGAAGAATCTTCCAGATGCATGGTCAGATATTTATCCTTCTGGTCTCCGAAGAACATCTCCATCCATCCATAAGTGAAATACTCCATGGACATGGAATGAATCTCTGCTGTCTCCATGGTAATATCTGCAAATTCCCGGATTTCTTCCTCTCTCATCAGATATCCCTGGAAAGCGTGACCACATTCATGTGTGATTACATCCACATCCCCGCTGGTTCCATTAAAGTTAGCAAAAATAAACGGAGATTTGTAATTTGGCAGGTAGGTCATATAACCGCCCTGTTTTTTCGTCTTTCTTCCCAGAACATCAAAAAGTTCATTTTCTTTCATAAAATCGAAAAATTCTTTTGTCTGTGGAGATAATTCACTGTACATCTTCTGTCCCGCCTGAAGAATCTCTTCCGGGGTACCAAAAGGCGCCGGATTACCATCTGTAAAATATACTTCATGGTCAATGTAAGATAATTTCTCTACACCGATCCGATCTTTTCTCCGTTCATGAAGTCTGTTGACAAAAGGAACAAAATATTCTTTTACCTGCTCGCGGAAATTCGCCACCATATCTTTATCGTAGCAATTTCTGTTCATCCGGTAATATCCCAGTTCCACATAATTCTCATATCCCATCTGGCGAGCCTGTTCTGTACGGTTCTTTACCAGTTTATCGTAAATCTCATCCAGCTCACCGGTTACTGACTGGAAATATTCACTGACTGCCTTCCATGCTCTCCGTCTCACCTCTCTGTCCGGAGAAGTCTGGAATTTTCTCATAAGAGACAGATTATATACTTCCCCCTCAAAAGGAATCTCCGCAGTCGCTGTAATCTTGTTATAACGGCTTACCAGAGCATTTTCTTCCTGCATCAGAGGAATCAGTTTCTCATCAAAGGACTTCAGAGAAATCTCAATATTTTTAAATGCCACTTTTCCAATCTTTGTTTCCATATATTCTCTGTATGGAGACTGGAACAGAATCTTCATATATTCATTTACAGAATTCTGGAGAACCGGCATATTTTCATCATAAAAATCATGTTCTTTTTCATAAAACTCATCTGTTGTATCCACATCATGACGAATGCTTGCCAATGTGGCATTTGTCTCCACATCTCCCATCAATCTATAATATTCTCTGTGGATTTCAAACAACTCTTCTCCACTGGAGGCTTTCTTTGCCCGTTCCATAATATCCTGAAGCTGTTTTTCCACTTCTTTCACATTTACCCGTTCATAAGGCATCTCAGAAAATCTCATATTTTCCTCCTTTCCACGGTCTGACAAATCCATCCTGTCTGCCCATGGCAAATTATACTAATTGCGTGTCATAAACACAAGTGTATGTACCTCACGCATATTACTTAATTATACAATCAATTTGTCATTTGTCAATCATATTTTTTAATTTAATTCATTGTCACTCTAGCACATCAAATGGATGTGTTGCCTCATTTTTTCTGTATAATCTTATTTTTTCTGTTAATATTGACCATTTTTCCCAAAAATTCACACAAAAAAACCCCGGCAAATGAAAACACATTCACTTGCCGGGGCATCCTCACTTATATTTATACGGGATAAGCGCCATTTTCATTATCTGCAACAGTAGGATCAACCTTTGTCTGCTGCGCTTCTCTGTATTTGAAGAAATCAGTAGCAACCTGCGGGAACAATGCATAGGACAGTACGTCCTCTTCCTGCTGTGACCACTGTGCCATCTCGCCTCTCAAAGTATCCAACTCATCAGGAATCAGATCTGCAGGACGGCAGGTAATCGGCTCTTTGTCGCCGATACATTTTTTCTGTACTTCCGGATTGAATGGTTTTACAGTAGAACCATACTCGCCAGAAAGAACCGCTTTTGTCTCTTTTGTTACCATCTTATATCTTTCGCCCATCAGTACGTTAAATACAGCCTGTGTACCTACGATCTGAGAAGACGGAGTAACCAGAGGCGGCTCACCCAGATCTTTTCTTACTCTCGGAACTTCTTCCAGAACATCATAGAATTTATCTTCTGCATGCTGTTCTTTCAACTGAGAAGTCAGGTTAGAAAGCATACCTCCCGGTACCTGATACAGAAGAGTTTTGATGTTTACACCCAGGTTCTTCGGATTCAGCAGTCCGCTGTCCAGAGCCTCGTCACGGATCGGACGGAAATAATCTGCAATTTCAGCCAGCAGATTCTGATCAAATCCGGTATCGTATTCTGTTCCCTTGAAAGTCTCAACCATAACTTCTGTTGCCGGCTGGGAAGTTCCCAGAGCAAACGGAGACATTGCTGTGTCAATTACGTCAACACCTGCTTCTACAGCTTTCAGGTATGTCATGGAAGCCACACCGGAAGTATAGTGTGTATGGAGCTGAATCGGAATATTAACAGTTTCTTTCAGAGCTTTTACCAGTTCTGTTGCTTTGTAAGGCAGCAGCAGACCAGCCATATCTTTGATACAGATAGAATCTGCACCCATCTCTTCAATCTGTTTTGCAATTCCTGTCCAGTATTCCAGTGTATAAGCATCACCCAGAGTATAAGACAGAGCAACCTGTGCATGTCCTTTTTCTTTATTGGCTGCTTTTACAGCTGTCTGCAGGTTTCTCATATCGTTAAGGCAGTCGAAAATACGGATAATATCGATACCGTTGGCGATGGATTTCTGTACAAAGTACTCTACCACATCATCGGCATACGGACGATATCCCAGAATGTTCTGACCACGGAACAGCATCTGCAGCTTTGTATTTTTAAATCCGTCACGGAACTTACGAAGTCTCTCCCATGGATCTTCCTTCAGGAAACGGAGAGATGCATCAAAAGTAGCTCCACCCCAACATTCTACAGAATGGTAACCCACTTTATCCATCTTATCTACGATTGGCAGCATCTGCTCTGTTGTCATTCTTGTTGCAATCAGAGACTGATGAGCGTCTCGCAGAATTGTTTCAGTAATTTTAATTGGTTTTTTTGCAATTTCTGACATATTCTTATTCCTTTCCTTGAAATATTGCAGCCGTTCAGCGCCCAGTCCAAAGACGCCGAACAGTTACAAAATAATTTATCTTTTATACTCCAAACACTGCCATGAATGCTCCGGCTGCTACTGCGGTACCGATAACACCGGCTACGTTTGGTCCCATAGCATGCATCAGAAGGAAGTTTGTAGGATCTGCCTCAGCGCCTACCTTCTGAGATACACGGGCTGCCATAGGAACAGCAGAAACTCCGGCAGAACCAATCAGAGGATTGATCTTTCCTCCGGAAAGTTTGCACATGATCTTGCCAAACAGAACACCGCCTGTTGTACCTACTGCAAAAGCTACCAGACCAAGAGCTACGATTTTCAGAGTATCCAGATTCAGGAATGCTTCTGCACTGGTAGATGCACCTACAGAAGTACCCAGAAGGATAACTACAATATACATCATGGCATTGGAAGCTGTCTCTGTTAACTGTTTTACCACACCAGACTCACGGAACAGGTTACCAAGCATCAGCATACCTACCAGTGGAGCTGTTGTAGGAAGAATCATACAAACAACAATTGTGATAACGATTGGGAATAAGATTTTTTCCAGTTTGGAAACAGGACGAAGCTGTTCCATCTTAATCTTACGCTCTTTTTCTGTTGTAAAGAGTTTCATGATCGGTGGCTGAATGATCGGCACCAGAGCCATATAAGAATAAGCCGCCACAGCAATCGGTCCCATCAGGGTAGTCTGTCCCAGTTTACCTGCCAGGAAAATTGATGTCGGTCCATCAGCTCCTCCAATAATAGAGATAGCTGCTGCTGCTTTTCCATTGAATCCCATCAGGATTGCCAGGAAATATGCACTGTAGATACCCAACTGTGCTGCAGCACCCAGGATAAAGCTTTTGGGATTGGCGATCAGAGGACCAAAGTCGGTCATAGCTCCAACGCCCATAAAAATCAGAGATGGAAGAATACTCCACTCATCCAGCAGGAAGAAATAATGTAACAGTCCACCTGCATGTTCAATCCCCTGTGCATCCACATAAGGATCAGCCATAATGTCTGGATAAATATTTACCAACAGCATACCAAATGCAATCGGAATCAGAAGCAATGGCTCGAATCCTTTTCTAATTGCCAGATACAGGAAGACACAGGCAACAGCAATCATCACGTAATTGCCCCATTCAAGATTCATGAATGCTGTCTGATCCCATAAGTTTGACAATGTATTTACTATACTCATGTTATTACCTCCCGTTGATTAATTCAGCATAATGCTATCGCTGTTTTGGGAATTCACATTGTCTGCAAATTCTGTCTTAGTTCAAGGTTGCCAGAGAATCTCCGGATTCTACTGCTGCACCTACAGCTACATCAATGCTTGCAACGGTTCCATCCTGAGGAGCTACAACAGGAATTTCCATCTTCATAGCTTCCAGAATAACAATAGGATCACCTGCTTTTACAGCCTGTCCAACACTTGCTTCTACTTTAAATACTTTACCAGGTACAGAAGCTGTAACAGCTACTGATCCTGCTGCTGCTTTCGGAGCTGCTGCCTTTGGTGCCGGAGCCGCCGGAGCTGCTTTTGGCGCTGGTGCTGCTGGCGCTGCCACAGGTGCACCGCTGGTCTGTCCTTCTTCAACAGTTACATTGTATACATTTCCATTTACAGTAATTGTATAAGTTTTCATGTGATGTTCCTCCTTATGATTAGGCTCTGCGCCATGTACTTCTATTTACTTTTTTAATGGAACGCACCACAAAACTGTCTGTGGATGTGTTCTCAGATGCAGCAATTGCCGCTGAAATAACTGCTACCAATTCCAGATCGTCTGTCAGATCTTCTTCCGGTACCTGAACAGGTGCCGGTACTGGTTTCGGTGCCGGTGCTGCAGGTTTTTCTTCTTTCTGTCCAATTTTATTGACATACTTGAAAAGTGAAATAATCATGATCAGGAAAATAAGAACTACAAATACCGTTCCCACTCCCATTACTGTGTTGATTGCTGCACCCTTCATATTGGAAGAAAAACTTTCCACTTCCGCTACTGTCATATATGCAGGAATCATCTGATCGTAATCTTTATTATAGTTAAATACAAATGTGAGTACACCGGACTGTTTTTCAAATTCAGCAGGAATCGTAACTCTAACCACGTTCTCTTCCCGGTCTACATCTGTTGAAGGCTCGCCCATCTCTTTAAATGCACCCATTATTGCGGTCTCTTCAGACCATTCTTCCGCTGCTGTTCTGGTAAAGTCATCTCTGTTTACCTTCATCTGTTCGAGAGTCTCGGCGTCAAAACTTGCCAGAGACTGGACAGCTCCCTGAGAAACCTGTGTACAGTTCTGGATCATATCATCTGTGATTCTCTGAAATGTACTTGTTTCTTCTTTCCCGCAGGCTGTCATTATGAAGGTGGTCATAACTGCCAGCATCAGACCAGTTACTTTTTTCCATGTCCGCTTCATATGCTCACCTCATTTATACTGTTCCATGTTTTTTGCTTGGACGGTCCTCTCTCTTTGTGTAAAGCATTTCAAAAGCACCAATCACATATTTTCTTGTATCCTCAGCTTCGATAATCGTATCCACATATCCTCTTCTTGCTGCGGATAAAACACTGGACTGTAAGGTTGCATATTCTGCTGCTTTTTCGTTGATCGTAGCTGCATCAGCGTCTGCATACATGATTTTTGCTGCCAGTTTTGCATCCATCATTCCGATCTCTGCTGTCGGCCATGCATAAACCATATCTGCACCGATGGATTTGCTGTTCATTGCCAGATAAGCGCTTCCATAAGCTTCTCCCACAATAACATTTACCTTCGGAACTGTAGCGTTAGCGAAAGCATAAGTTAATTCTGCCACTGCTTTAGCCATATTTGCTTCAGAGCATTTTGTAGCTTTAAATCCTGTTACATTTGTCAGAGTAAGAACAGGAATATTAAATGCGTCACAGAAAGTTACAAACTCTGCTGCTTTTCTTGCTCCTCTTGCAGACAAAACAGCATCCATGCTCTCTGTCAGGTTGCCTTCTGCATCATAGATCTCGCTTCTGTTAGCTACTGCACCTACTGTAGTTCCATTCAGTTTTATAAATCCGCAAAGCATATCTTTTGCATAATCTGCTTTTACTTCAAAGAACAGATGATTATCACTGATCTGTGAAAAAGCAATCGCTGTATCTTTTGCACAGTTTGCCAGATCCGGGCAAACACGGTTCAGATCGTCTGTACACTCTTCATAAGACATATCATCTTCGTTATTAGCAGGAAGAAGAGTAACCAGTGTACGAATCTGTGCGATCACATCTGCTTCGCTTCCTCTGTAATCAACCAATCCTGTTTCTTTTCCCTGATATTCGGCTGTGGATGTATCACATTTGGAAATTTCATTTCCTTCAATTGCATTGGGAGAATTAACAAATAATCTTCCTTTGCTCTCTTCCATCAAAGTAAAATCTGTCAACGCGGGAATCAAAGCCATTCCACCGCCGCAGGTACCGAAAATACCGGTAATCTGAGGAATTACTCCGCTTGCTTTTGTCTGCTGCATATAGATTTCACCAAAACCATTCAGTGCATCTGTAGCTTCCTGCAGACGCATGCCTGCACAATCTACCAGACCAATTACAGGCGCTCCTGTTTTCATGGCAAAATCATAAAGTCTTGCAATTTTCTTTGCGTGCATCTCTCCGATGCTTCCGTTCAGGACGGATACATCCTGGCTATATACATATACCAGGTTTCCATCGATCACACCGTAACCGGTAATGACACCATCTGACGGTGTTTCTTTTGCAGATAAGTTGAAATCTGTACTTCTTGCAGTGATCTGTCCACCGATTTCAACAAAACTGTTTGCATCAAGTAAAGAAGCAATTCTTGTACCTGCTGCGCTTTGTGCTGTATTGCTCATTCTTCAGCCCTCCATTTTCTATTAAAAATTAATGTGAAAACAAATTTCAGCCGATTATAATTTTACTCTTTTTTCGAATTTTTTTCAACATGTTTTTCTATTTTCTGCCTAATACAAAGAAACATGTTTGGGAATTCCATTTTCATAAATAACCGGTGCTTCTCCCCGAATCAACGGATTCAGATACGCCATCATTTTGTCTGTCACATCATTTCCTGCTTCATTGATAAAATCTCTGGGAACCTTTTTCTCCTGGTTCGATACCTGACTCACCGGAACTCCCACAAAACGCACTTCATAAGGATCGTTGCTGACTCTCTCCACAGCCGCCATCAGACCGCTTTCTCCCTCTAAAGCCATCTGGCAGGCAGTCATTCCCAGCATTCTGGATTCCTGTATATCCACTGCACTGGCAATATGGGAGGCACAACGCTGCATCAGATTCAGTTCGATGGAACGTACCTTACAGCCAATTTCTCTTCTCACCACATCCTCAAGCACCCGGGCGCTTCCCGCAATATAACTGTGACCAAAAGTATCCACAGCTCCACTTTGTACCTGTTCAGAAATATAAGCGCCGGCAGCATCTTTGATTCCTTCGCTGATCGCCACAAGAACACTGTCATGATCTTCCAGTTCTTTTTTTACATCTTTTAAAAATCCTTCCACAGAAAATGCCGGCTCGCAAAGATAAATCAGATTAGGACCGGGACCTCCGTTATTTCTTGCCAAAGCAGATGCTGCTGTAAGCCATCCCGCATTTCTTCCCATCACTTCTACAATCGTAACTGCTTTCGTATCATAAACATGGCAATCTCTTTCCAGTTCCGCAAATGTTGTTCCAATATATTTTGCTGCGGATCCAAATCCCGGACAATGATCTGTCCCCACCAAATCATTATCAATGGTTTTCGGAGCACCCATTACCTTAATATCAGTAATCCCCTGCTCTTTACAGTATGCGGATAATTTATCTACTGTATCCATAGAATCATTTCCACCTGCATAAATAAAATAAGAGATTTCATGTTTCCTGAAAATACGGATAATTTCTTTAAATTGGCTGTCGTCCTCCTGGATGTTTTTCAATTTAAAGCGGCAGGAGCCAAGCGCTGCAGCCGGAGTCTGACACAAAACATCAAGTTCCTGCGTATTGCCAATCTGTTCTCGTAAATCAACAAAACGTTCTTCCAATACTCCCTTGATACCGTTTACAGCTCCCCATATTCCATCTACTCTACCGGATGCCATGGCAGCAGTAACCACTCCTGCCACAGTTGCATTGATTGCTGCGGTAGGACCGCCTGATTGAGCCACCAAAAGATTCTTCATACATATCCTCCTTTTAAATTACGCTGAAAACAGGGGCTTTTTCGCCCCTGTTTTCTAATCTTATGCACTAATTTTTTCAAACTGGCTATTATATAGATTAGCATAAAATCCGTTCATTGCCAATAGTTCTTCATGATTTCCCTGTTCAATAATATCTCCATCTTTCATTACAAGAATCAAATCTGCATCTCGGATGGTGGAAAGTCTGTGAGCAATCACAAAACTAGTTCGTCCCTGCATCAGATTATCCATAGCCTTCTGAATCCGCACCTCTGTACGAGTATCTACAGAAGAGGTGGCTTCATCTAAAATCAATAATTTATTATCTGCCAAAATTGCTCTTGCAATTGTTAGAAGTTGTTTTTGTCCCTGAGACACATTACTGGTTTCTTCATTTAAAACCGTCTGATATCCTTCCGGAAGTGTCTGAATAAATCGATGCGCATGGGCTGCTTTTGCTGCCGCTACCACCTCTTCATCTGTAGCATTTAACCTTCCATATCGGATGTTCTCCATAATTGTTCCGTGGAATAGCCATGTATCCTGAAGTACCATTCCAAAACATTCACGTAGATCAACCCTATTAAACTCACGAATATCATGACCATCTATCCGAATTGCACCTTTATTTACATCATAAAAACGCATCAGCAATTTTACCATTGTTGTCTTACCCGCTCCCGTAGGACCCACAATAGCAATTTTCTGTCCCGCATCTACATGAGCCGAAAAATCTTTAATAATCATTTGTCCTGGATCATATCCAAAACTCACATGTTCAAAATCCACGCTTCCCTGAAGATTTCCCTTCAGCTGTACCGGATTTTCTGCTGTCTGTTCTTCTTCCTTTTCTTCAAGAAATTCAAATACCCTTTCTGAAGCCGCTGCTGCTGACTGCATCATATTTGTTACTTGGGCAATCTGTTGTACCGGTTGGGTAAAATTTCTAATATATTGAAAAAAGGACTGAATATCTCCTACTTGAATGGAACCTTTGATTGTCATAAACCCACCCAAAAGTGCCACCATCACGTAGCCAATATTTCCTACAAATTGCATCACCGGCATCATCACTCCTGAAAAGAACTGAGATTTCCATCCGGATTCATACAGTTTTTTATTTACATTCTCAAATGTTTCTATAACTGCTTCTTCTTTATTAAATGCTTTAACTATATTCTGTCCAGAAAATATTTCTTCCACCTGTCCGTTAACTTCCCCTAGATACTTCTGCTGCTGTTGAAAGTATTTCTGAGAATGTTTCATAACTACACTAATAATCCCCATGGAAACAGGAAGAATCAGCACCGCACAAAGAGTCATCCATACATTAATACTGAGCATCATAACAAAAACGCCAATCAATGTGGTTACCGATGTAACCAGCTGAGTAATACTTTGATTAATTCCCTGTTGCAGAGTATCCACATCATTGGTAATTCTCGAAAGAACTTCTCCATACGTTCTGCTTTCATAATATTTCATAGGTAATCGATTCATTTTTTCAGAAATATCTTTTCTCAGTGAATAACTCACATCATTAGATATTCCACTCATAATAAATCCTTGTATAAAAGAAAATAATGAACTGAACAAATATAATCCCATAGTCCATATTAGAATCATTCCGATTTTCCCGAAATCAATTCCTCCTGTCCCATTGACTTTTTCCATTAACCCTTGAAACAGCTCTGTGGTTGCCTTCCCCAGAATCTTTGGTCCGACAATATTAAATGCTGTTCCTGCCACAGCAAAAATCAGCATAATGCCTATCCGTATTTTATAACGTTTCATATAGGCAAAAAGTTTCTTGATTGCTCCTGAAAAATCTTTTGCTTTCTCCGTCCCCATTTTTCCATGTCCCATAGGACCTCCATGAGGACGGCCACCTGCTGCATGACTACTCATTGCTCAATTCCTCCTCTGACAGCTGTGAACGCGCAATCTGTTGATACACTTCACAGGATTTTAACAATTCTTTATGGGTACCCTTTCCAACCACTTTTCCATCATCCAAAACAAGAATCTGATCCGCATGAAGGATGGTGCTGATTCTTTGAGCTACAATCAATGTGGTCGCATCTTTTGTCTCTTCTTTCAACGCCTTTCTCAACGCCACATCTGTTTTATAATCAAGAGCCGAAAAACTGTCATCAAAAATGTAAATTTCCGGCTGTTTTGCCACTGCTCTAGCAATGGACAATCTCTGTTTCTGCCCTCCGGATACATTACTGCCCCCTTGAGCGATTGGACTATTCATTCCTTCTTCTTTCTGTTCAATGAATTCCAGCGCCTGAGCTATTTCTGCCGCCTTACGTATTTCTTCCTCAGATGCTTCCTCTCGTCCATATCGCAGATTAGAGTCTATTGTTCCAGAAAACAAAATCCCTTTCTGCGATACATAACCCAGACGTTTTCGCAAATCTTTCAAGTCCATGTTTCTCACATCCACACCGTCTACACGAATCGTTCCTTTTGTCACATCAAAGAAACGAGGAATCAGATTCACCAATGTACTCTTACCGCTTCCCGTACTTCCGATAAAAGCCACGGTTTCTCCCTTTGAGGCCCGGAAAGTAATATCAGAAAGTACTTCTTCAGAAGCCCCCGGATAAGAAAAAGATACATGATCAAATTCCACACTCCCTTTTATATTTTTTTCTGGTGTCTGTGCATTTTCCGGGTTTTGAATATTTTCTTTCGTATCCAAAATTTCCATAATTCTTCCAGCCGCCACACCAGCTCGAGGAAGCATGATAGACATCATGGTGATCATCAGAAATGACATAATAATCTGCATTACATACTGAATAAATGCCATCATATCTCCCACCTGGATATTTCCCATATCCACGCTGCGGGCTCCTGTATAGACAATCAATATACTAATCCCGTTCATAATCAGCATCATAACCGGCATCATAAATGTCATCGCCCGATTAACAAATAAATTTGTTTTCATCAACCGTTTGTTTGCTTCTTCAAATCGTTCTTCCTCATGTTTCTCTCTGCTAAACGCACGAATCACAGGAATACCAGTTAAAATTTCTCTACTCACCAGATTCAATCGGTCAATCAATGTCTGCAATTTTTTAAATTTTGGCATAGCCACTGCAAATAAAACGATTACCACACCGAGAATCAAAGCCACAGCCACACCCAGAATCCAGGTCATGGAAGACTCCGTCTGCAAAACTTTCAACACACCGCCCACACCTAGTATAGGCGCATATAATACTATTCGAAACAACATGGTAAACACCATTTGTACTTGCTGGATATCATTAGTGCTTCTGGTAATTAAAGAAGATGTAGAAAATCGATTCATTTCACTGCCTGAAAATGAAATCACTTTCCGATATACTTTATTTCTAAGATCATGTCCCAGCTTTGCCGCTACTTTACTGGATAAAAAAGTTACCATAATAGATGCAATCATAATAATTCCGGCAAATGTCAACATCTTTAGTCCCGCAGTCAATACATATGTCATCTGTATTTTGTCCAAATTAAGATTCATTGCTCTATATTCATTTTTTATATATAATACAGCGCTTTGTGTAAGAATAGATTCCGGCATTTTATTTAATTTGTTCGTCATTTCTTCTAGAATCTGTTGACGCTGCTGATTAGGCATCTGTCCTATAACCTCAAGAATATCCATATTTTCTGGAATTTGCATTTTTTCTCGAATTTTGTCAACTTCATCTTTATCTTCCAATCCTGCCAGAACCGTCATGGGTACTGAAAACATTTTATTCAGCATTTCTCTTTCTTTTTTTTCAACTTTCTGAAGAATATACATTCCATCTTCCAATTGATAATACTCTTTTACCTTTTCCTGATCTATGTCATTCATAAACCAGAAAATCTGTTCCATAGACTTCTCACGGATTTTTTTCGGTACGCCATCCTCAATTCCTCCCTGCTGCACTCCCACATTAATAATATCAGAAGTATATCCAGGCAAAGCAAGATCACAATATGCCTGACCAAAGAGCAATAATAAAATCAACAAGACATATCTATAGGAGCCTTTTAGTTCTCGAAACATTCTGAGCATTTTCTTATCTCCTTTTCTTCTTTTTCTGTTCTCTTCTCTTCTTGAGGGAATTTCTGTATATTTTCATACATCTGTTGCAAAAAACGTTTCAACAGGCAGATTTCTGTTTCAGACATACCATCCAGCATGATTTTCTCATTATTCTTCATGTTTTCTTTTACATCATTTACAGTCTCGCTTCCTTTTTGCGTCAGATAGACTCTCTGCATTCTTTGATCTTTTTCATCTACTTTTCTGTAAATCAGTCCCATTTTTTCCATTCTCTTTACAGAGACCGTAACCGTGGGGGGTTGTACACCCAATTTCTTACTAATTTCACTTTGGCGTATTCCTTCTTCTCTCTGTAAAAGCTTTAATATAGGAATCTGTCCAGGATGAATTCCTTGAGACGATACTTGGCGAAAACTCTTAGCCAAATATGCATGTGTCGTCAGAAACATCAAATGCTGCACACTATTTTCTCTTTCACACATCATTTCACCTTCTTTATTATTTAGTCGACTAATAAATAATAATCGTATTTTTTGTATTTTGCAATTCATTTCTTTGTATTTTTATTGATTTTATATTTTTTTTACATTTTTTTATTTGTCGACTAAGAATCTACATTCCTCTTTTTTTAAATGCAATTGACATTCTTCTATTAAACTCCTATAGTTATATAGAAATATGATAAAAAGGATGTGCAAAAATGAATACTGCAAAAGACACCCGCCTGGGGACGGAATCTATCCCCAAACTTATGGTGCAACTGGCCGTTCCCTCTGTCATTGCCCAACTGATTAATGTTCTCTATAATATCGTAGATCGTATTTATATCGGAAGAATACCCGAAGTGGGACATTTGGCTCTTACCGGTGTAGGTGTTACTTTCCCCATTCTCACTTTGATTTCTGCGTTTAGCTCCTTTGTAGGTGCAGGAGGTGCACCTTTGGCAGCTATTTCTCTAGGAAAAGGAGAACGGGAAAAATCAGAACATATTTTAGGAAATTCTTTTTCCATGCTGCTGCTATTTTCTGTTACTCTCACCCTTCTTTTTCAATTGGGGAAAGAACCTCTGCTCTATATGTTCGGAGCCAGTGACAACACCATTACTTACGCTATGGACTATATCACAATTTATCTGTGGGGAACTGTTTTTGTGCAGATTGCTCTCGGTCTGAATCTTTTCATTACCTCTCAGGGACAAGCCCGCACAGCTATGCTTTCTGTTCTTATTGGAGCAGTGATCAATATCGTGCTGGATCCCATTTTTATCTTCGGATTTCATATGGGTGTAAAAGGAGCCGCATACGCCACAATTATTTCGCAGGCTGTAAGCGCTGCCTGGGTTCTGTGGTTTTTATGTTCCAAAAAATCCAGCATCCGGATTCGCACCTGCTATCTGAAGTTATCCGGAAAAATCGTAAAAAACATCAGTATGCTGGGGATTTCTCCATTTATTATGTCCTCAACAGAAAGCGCCATATCCATTGTATTAAATCATGGTCTTCAAACGTATGGAGGCGATTTATACGTGGGTTCCATGACTATTTTACAAAGTGTCATGCAGCTTCTTTCCATACCCATTGGCGGATTTACTCAGGGAGTTCAGCCCATTATCAGTTACAACTATGGGGCGCAAAAATTTGACCGTGTAAAGAAAACTGCAAAACTGTTGATTTCTTCCACTTTCCTTTTATCGTTCCTGTTTACCCTGATGACTCTTTTCTTCCCGGGTGCGTTTGGTTCCCTGTTCACCTCACAGCCAGAACTTCTGGAACTGGTAAAAAAAGTAATGCCCATCTACATGTTCGGAATGTTGATTTTCGGTCTTCAAAACGGATGTCAGGCTACCTTCCTGGGATTAGGACAAGCCAAGATTTCCATTTTTATCGCCCTTTTAAGAAAAGTATTTTTGCTGATTCCGTTAGCCATTATTCTTCCCCGGTTTTTCGGCGTCATGGGAATCTACTACTCTGAACCGATTGCAGATCTGATTTCTGCCACAACCGCCATAACACTGTTTCTTATCAGTATCCGCAAAATTCTGTCTACGGATGCCCTGAAAAAACTTTCGTAACTGTTCCGTACCTTCACAGTTACAAGCAAAAAAGCTGTCCCGATGAGATATTCATAAAAAATGAATTCCCATCGGGGCAGCTTTTTACTGATTCAGATTATGTGCTTTTTCATAATCTGTGATAAATTTTAAATTTTCCACTTCAATTCCATTCAGATAAGAATTATCAAATTCCTCTGCCGGAATCGTTGGCGCATACCAGCTTTTACTCTCAAAATACTCTGCCAATTCTTTGGAATTAAAAATTCTTCCATGACGGGCATAAATTTCATTTCTTGCCACACGGATTTCCCACTCACTCAGATCGTTCAGATCTGCCTTTGTAAGATATCTGGTGCTGCTGTCCGGTATCATGTAATCGTTGTTTTCCTCAACGACCACAGGAGCCTGTGTAGGCGCCGGCGTCACTTCTTTTGTCGGAACAGGCGTTACTTCCTCCGTAGGTACCGGAGTTGTCTCCACTTCCGGCTTCTCCGTCACCTGAGGCGTAGGCGCTTGCGTTACCTCTGGGGTAGGCGCTTTAGTTGCCGCTGCTTCTGCATCCTCTTCTGTCTCGGCTTTTTCCCCTTTTCCATGGGTCAGATCGTTTACCTGTTCTTCTGTCATCCGGGGAACACGTTCATTTTCTTTACTTCCTCCTGAAGTGACCAGGAAGATAATACCTGCCACAATCGCAATGACCAGGACTACGATAATAACGCCCAGAATAATGAACGTTATCTTTTCTTTCTTCTCCTCTTTTCTCCATTCTTCATCCAGATCATCTTTCCGCTTTTTCGCTCTGTTATCCTGATGTTTCCCGGGTTGAGGATTACCGGATGTTTTTTCGGACACTTGTTGTTTCTGCTCAGAAACCCTCTCCTGTTTCACCCCATATCCCATACCGGACATAATATCTTGCCTTTTATCGGAAAGTTCGGTTTCTTCTACAGGGTTCCCGCAGACAGAACAGAATTTTTCGCCGTCCAGAAGTTTGTTTCCACATTTTTCACAAAACATTCTGTTTCCTCCCTTTTCTATGATATTGTACCCTTTGCATAACTGTTTATTTTTATCGGTTACTCTTAATCTTTATCAGTATATAACGAATCTTACGAAAAAACAAGGAAAAAGAAACTTACGTTTTCTTTACATAAACCAAACCGCTTCATTGGTGGTGGAAATAGCCAATGCTCCTGCATCCAGAGCTGCCATAATATCTTCTTTTTCACTGATTAATCCTCCGGCGATGAGAGGACGGTGAATACTCTTTTGGATTTTCCTGATGATCTTGGGCATCAGTCCCGGTAATATTTCAATCACATCCGGAGACACAGCTCCTGTCTGTTTTTCAATATTTTCAAAAGCCATCGAATCGATTACAAAGAAACGCAATACGGTAAACAGCCCTTTTTCCTTCGCTCTCCGGATCAATGCAGGTCTGGTTGTGATAATCCCATCTGCCTGTGTGTTTTCTTTCAAAAAATCCACAGCCACTTCCTTCCCGCTTAATCCCTGAATCAGATCCATATGCACCACAGCCATTTTCCCATGAGCTTTGATCTTTTTCACCACATCTCCTATCGTACAGATATCTCCATATAAAATAAATATAACGCTGCTTTCTGATTCGAGACAAGCTTCCAGTCCTTTTTCATCTTTTATTGCCGCAATGATTGGACAATTCTCCAATTCTTCTATCATCTTATGCATTTTCATCCTCCCACAGACTGACGGATATTTTTCCTGTATTGACCTCTCCTGTCAGATTCTGTATTCCTCTTCAACTTTTTTGAGACACCACTCAAAATCCCGTATTTTTACCTGTCTCTTCGCAAAAACAGGATATTCTCTCAGAAGTTTTCCCTCCAGATAATAGCTCGCTTTCCCCACCTGCTGTCCTTCTTTCACCGGAGCCTGCAAAGTTTTGGGAAGGTCATATTTTACTTCCACCACTTCATCTTCCCGAAGTAATAATGGAAAAGTTATTTCTGAGATTTCTACGCCGTACCCCACCGGTGTTTCGGCGCTCTCCCCCATTTTCATCCCTTCATACTGCCCTTCCAAAACAGGAATCGCATCAAATTCTCTATATTCAAATATATCTCTGTAACTATAATTCTTCAACCCGTAATCCATCAATTTTCTTGTGTCCGACCATTTATAATTTTTGTTATTTGGCCACCCGCACGCCAGAAGCGATACGATCAGTGTTTTCCCTTCCCATCGGAGCGCTCCCACATAACAATATCCCGCATCTGCTGTAAATCCTGTTTTTCCGGTAAGCGCCCCGTCCATCATTCCCAGAAAAGCATTATGATTGGTGCAGTTATACGTTTTTGTATGACTGTTATTCCAGAATGTATAAGAAGGCATACGGGTTATTTCCAGAAAAATATCCTTCTGCGGCGACTCCATAATACAATATCTTAAGATTTTTGCCATATCTACCGCTGTACTACTGTGAATCCCCTTTTCATTTTCTGCATCCAGACCATTAGGGGTGATAAAATATGTATTTTCACATCCGATTTCTATGGCTTTTTTATTCATCATTTCCGCAAAGCCTTCCACACTTCCCCCTATATGCTCCGCAATCATCACTGCCGCATCATTATCAGAATTTAGCATCAATGCGTATAGAAGATCGTTCAGCAAAAATTGCTCCCCCTCCTCTGCGCCCAGATGTACCTTGGGTTGTCTGGCTGCCTTTGCCGATACAGTGACCAGATCATCTGCGTGTCCGTTCTCCAGAGCAAGAATGCAGGTCATAATTTTTGTCGTACTCGCCATAGGAAGCTTCATTTCCTCTTCTTTTCCATATAAAACACGCCCGGAGTCTGCATCTATCAGACATGCCGAACGTGCATAAAGTTCTGATTCTTTTAATTCTGTTCCCTTACATATCCGGGGAAATCCTGTCAAAAGGCAAATCAGCAAAAACAGATTCCACCACCATCTTCTCATGCACAAGTCCTCCAAAAGTATTTTTCTTTTTTCTATACTATATGAAAGACCTGTACCATTTATTCTTTTGAAAGAAATTTATACATCTAATTTTAACTGAATTTCTTCTTCTGCTTCCGCTTTAAAATCTTCTAATTTCACAGGACTGATCACCGGAAGATCTTCTGTTGACTGAACTCCGAAATTTCTTAAAAATTCTTCCGTTGTCCCAAAAAGTATGGGGCGTCCCGGAGCATCCAGCCTTCCCAGTTCCTGTACCAGATTATATTCCACCAGTTTATTGATGGCATGATCGCATTTTACCCCTCTGATTTTTTCAATTTCCTGTTTTGTTACCGGCTGTTTATATGCAATAATTGATAAAGTCTCCAGCATTACATCTGTCAGTACCGCTTTTTTAGGCTGAAGAGCAATCTCCACCAGGTATTCATAATATTCCTGTTTGGTACACATCTGAAATGCCCCGTCCAATTCCAGTATTTTGATTCCCCGATCCGGTTTCTGGTACTTCAGCATCATATTGCGAATGATTTTCTCTGTGGTATGGACGTCATGACCGATTGCTTTCGCAATTCTGGATACTTCCACCGACTCCCCGGCAGAAAATAAAATAGCCTCTATAGCCGCTTCAATTTTCTTCATGTTCCTGATCCTCATAATATAACGATGTTATCTGAATATCATCAAAAAGATGCTCCTGAGATATCTGAATCATCCCTGTTTTCATCAACTCCAGAACAGCCAGAAAAGTAACGATTACTTTCACCTTACTGGACTGTCTGTCCAAAAGACCGCGGAAAGAAAAATGTTGATGAGTTCTGGCGTATTCCTGAAGTTCATTCATTTTTTCTTCCAGGCTCACCTCTTCTTTTTCTATCTTCCCAAATTTACTTCGAATAGGGTCCACCTTGTCTTCCTGCCGCTTGATGATTGAACGAAAAATTTCCTGCAATCTTGCCAGAGTCAGATCGCCAATCAATTCCTCCACATTCACAGGGGGACGGTATTCCAGTACTTCTTCCGGCATAGTACTTGGTTTATATACGCAGCGGGAAGCATCTGCCATTCTGTCCCTTAATTCATAGGACATATATTTATACATCTTATACTCCAAAAGCTGCTGAACCAGTTCTTCTCTCGGATCTTCTTCTTCTCCTTCTTCGTTTACTTCCTTAGGAAGAAGCATTCGGCATTTGATATCCAAAAGAGTAGCTGCCATTACCATAAACTCACTCATGATATTTAAATCCGCTTCTTTCATCTGCCGGATGTAATCCATATACTGTTCTGTAATCTCCACAATCGGAATATCATAAATATCAATTTTATTTTTATCGATCAAATGCAGCAGAAGATCCAACGGACCTTCAAACACCTGCAATTTTACGGGTATTCCCATGATTTCTCCTCGCTTTTATCGTTCACACTCAACCTTGTTATTTTACATGGAAACACTGAACTTTTCAAGAACCCTCCGCAAAAAAATCCACCTGAACCATCGTTATTTCCCGGGGATTGTGAATTCTGACAGGTATGGTATGTTCTCCCGTTCCCGCACTGACGATCATATGTGCGTTTCCCTTCTTTTTAAGACCACAGCAAAATCCTGCCAACGGACGATAATCCGGCGTGATCAGGCCTCTTTTTTTTCCTAAAAGCACCACGCCCCCATGGTAATGACCGGATAGTGTCAAATCTGCTCCCCAGTCCAGATATTCTTTTTCATAGCGGGGATGGTGCGAAAGAAGAATCGTATAACAATCCTTTTGAGGAAAGCCAAATACATCCTCCAGCTCCTCTTTCATTCCCTTTTTGTAAAATCCTTTATCGTAAAAATGTTCTTTCGGTTCAAATCCATATATCATCACAGGAATCCCTCTGATTTCCGTTCTTATTTTATCATTAATCAAACGAACAACCTTTGTTTTTTCTATTCCCCGATCATATTCTGCACCCATATCTCCATATTCTTCCGGATGACTGGTAATTCTCTGTTCGTGATTTCCATTGGCATACCACACCGGATATTTTTCAGACAGAGCTTTCATAAAGGACACTGCTTTTTGAACATCCTTTCCCGGCTTGCCCACAAGCACATCGCCTCCCACTAAAACCCCATCCGGCTTGTATTTGTCCAGTAATTCCCAGATTCTTTTTCCTTCTTCTTTTTCTATTTTATTATGAATATCTGTAAGAAATGCAAACCGTAAAGTTCCTGTTTTACCAAGACCTCGCCTACAGGTCAGATAATATTCACGAATATATAAACTTTTTTTCATCATTCTCCTGCTTTTTCAAAATAAAAATCCCCCATAATACCTCTGTTTCTCAATAAACACAGGCATTATGAGGGATAGTTGATATCCCGGCAGTTTGCTGTAATTACTTAGCGTAATCTACAACTCTGCTCTCTCTGATTACATTGACCTTAATTTGTCCCGGATATTCCAATTCAGCTTCAATCTGTTTGGAAATATCCCTTGCAAGTAATACCATATCTGCATCATTTACATGATCTGGTAATACCATGATACGAACCTCTCGTCCTGCCTGAATGGCAAAAGATTTGTCAACTCCCTTAAAGGAATTTGTAATATCTTCTAACTGTTTCAATCTGTTTGTATATGTTTCCAGTGTCTCTCTTCTTGCACCTGGTCTTGCCGCAGAAATCGCATCAGCAGCCTGTACAATACAGGCGATCAGAGATTCCGGCTCCACATCACCATGATGAGCCTCAACTGCATTAATGACCAGAGCAGATTCTTTATACTTTCTGCACAAATCAACACCGATCTGAATATGAGAGCCTTCCACTTCATGATCGATGGATTTTCCAATGTCATGTAATAAGCCGGCACGCTTTGCCATACGCACATCTGTGCCAACTTCCGCTGCCAGAAGACCTGACAGTTGAGCTACTTCGATAGAATGTTTCAATGCGTTCTGTCCATAACTTGAACGGAACTTCATACGTCCCAGGAGACGAACCAGTTCCGGATGGATACCATGAACACCCACTTCCAAAGCAGCATTCTCTCCCTCTTCCCGTATCATGGATTCCACTTCTCTTTGAGCTTTCTCCACCATCTCTTCAATACGGGCAGGATGGATTCTTCCATCAACAATCAATTTTTCAAGAGCAATTCTTGCAACTTCCCGACGGATCGGATCAAATGCAGATAATACAACCGCCTCCGGCGTATCATCAATAATCAGATCTACTCCTGTAAGAGTTTCCAATGTACGGATATTCCGTCCTTCTCGTCCGATGATTCTTCCTTTCATCTCATCACTGGGAAGCTGAACAACTGAAATCGTAGTCTCAGATACGTGATCCACCGCACACTTCTGAATGGCAGTTACCACATATTCTTTAGCTTTCTTTGCCGCATCTTCCTTTGCTTTGCTTTCCAATTCTTTGTAAAGCTTAGCCGTATCAATTTTTACTTCGTCTTCAACAGATTTTAAAAGATAATCCTTTGCCTGTTCGGAGGTCAGACCTGAGATTCTCTCAAGTTCCTGTACTCCCTGGTCATGTAATTCATCAACCCTTTTTTCTTTCTTTCTTAACTCTGCCTCTTTTGCTGTGTACTCTGCTTCTTTCCGTTCTATGGCATCTGCCTTACGGTCCACAGATTCTTCCTTAGCCAATACACGCTTTTCATATTTTTGCAGTTCGTTCCGTCTCTCCCTTGTCTCTTTTTCCAATTCATTCTTTGTTTTCAGAGATTCTTCCTTTGCTTCCAGAAGAGCTTCACGTTTTTTAGTTTCCGCCGTCTTCAAGGCTTCATCTATAATGTTCCTTGCTTTTTCTTCTGCTGTCCCAATCTTCTCGGCATCTTTCTTTGCCTTTGTAGATACTGCAACAGAATACGTTACAGGAACTGCAATCAGCAGCGTGATGGCTACAGCAACAAGTGCAATTACAACTATCATTCCACTTGCCACAGGAGCACCTCCTTATTTAGTTTTCATTGTACACTTACAACATTTTAATTTTATAATGTTTTCACGAATTTGTCAACGGATTCTGTCTGTTTTTATGAAAACCGCTTAATTTTAATAACAGTTCAGCCATACAGTGTACGTGAAGTACAAAACATGCTTGTATGTTTTTGCAAGCGGGCATCTGTATGGCTGAACTATTACTAATTTTATGCCCCGCCCCCAAATGAGAATATTCTTCTTCTAAAATTGAGAAAAGTATTCCTGAAATACCTGTGAAATATCCTCCATCTGAAATCCTTTTCTTACCAGAAATCCATAATGGCGATTTTTCTCTTTTCCATCTGCCATCTCCGGATGTGGACACCGTTTCTCCAGAAGTTTCCGGATCAAAGCAGTTTCATCCAAATCCTCCATCCCTTCTTTACAGGCAGCAATAATCTCTCTGGATACTCCCTTTCTTTCCAGTTCAAACTCCATCTGCCGTATACTTTTTCCCCGGGATTGTCCTGCCAGATACCGGGCGGCATATCGTTCATCATCCAGATAATGATAAGAACGGACATAATCCATGGCAATATCCACTGCCTCTTTCGTATATTCTCCCTTCATCAGTTTCCGGTAAAGATCTGCTTCCGTATAATCCATCTTTGTGAGCAGATGCATGGCTCTGAGTTTTGCCCTCTTTATTAAAACTTCTTTTTGAATCTTTTCAAATACTTCTTCTGTGATTTCCTTTCCCGTTTCCAGTTTATAACGGGAAAGCTCGCCTTTGTAAAGTACAAAGGCAAGCTTCTCATCTGTCACAATTCTTACTTTCTGTTTCGTTACCGGAATCATCTCCGTGATAATCATTCTTCTTTTTCACCTGCGTCTTTCGGACTGACTTCATAAGATTCTCCACTCAAAGCCGGATCCTCTGCCAGTCCATAATGAGCGCGTACCTTCTGCTCAATCTCTGCTGCCGCCTGGGGGTTTTCTTTCAGAAAAATCTTTGCATTCTCCCGTCCCTGACCAATCTTGGTATCATTGTAAGCAAACCAGGCTCCACTTTTTTGAATGATTCCCAGATTGACTGCCAAATCCAAAATATCGCTCTCTTTGGAAATTCCTTTTCCAAACATAATATCAAATTCTGCTTCTTTAAAAGGAGGTGCGATCTTATTCTTAACCACTTTGATACGTGTTCTGTTACCAATCACTTCTCCTGCCTGCTTAATCGCTTCCGTGCGTCGTACATCCATACGGACAGACGCATAAAACTTCAAAGCACGACCACCGGTGGTTGTCTCCGGATTACCAAACATAACTCCCAGTTTTTCACGAAGCTGGTTGATAAAAATAACGATACAGTTTGACTTCGCCACCACGCCGGTAAGCTTTCTCAGAGCCTGAGACATCAATCTCGCCTGAAGTCCCATATGAGAATCTCCCATATCTCCTTCAATTTCCGCCTTGGGAACCAATGCTGCAACAGAGTCTACGATAATAATATCCACAGCGCCGGAACGCACCATGGTCTCTGTGATCTCCAGCGCCTGTTCTCCATTATCCGGCTGGGAAATATATAATTCGTCAATATCAACGCCAATATTCTTTGCATAGACAGGATCCAGAGCATGTTCTGCATCAATAAATCCGGCAATTCCGCCTCTCTTCTGTACTTCTGCCACCATATGTAATGCTACCGTTGTCTTACCACTGGATTCCGGTCCATAAATCTCAATGATACGTCCTCTTGGTACTCCTCCCAGACCTAAAGCAATATCCAGACTCAGAGAACCTGTGGGAACTGTCTGAACATTCATATTTTTCCCGGAATCTCCCAGTTTCATCACGGAGCCTTTTCCAAATTGTTTCTCGATCTGTCCTAATGCTGCATCTAACGCTTTTAATTTATCTTCTTTAACCATACATATTCTCCTTTTACACGGTGCGAACTTATGTTCGTTTCTTTTACCATAGTATTACACTTTTAAATACTTGTCAACTGCTATTTGCTTACTTTTTTATCAAGATGGGGAAAATGGCGAAACGCCGGAAAATTTTTGATACTCTGACCTTACAGGAAAAAAAATCTTCTGTCAAGCTTTTTATCGAAATAAATCTCCCACAGAATACATGGAATTCTGTGAGAGATTAACCCTTAAAACGTTCTATTATAATCCAAATGACTGACTTACCACACTTTTCACATGGGCAATCTCTTCTTGCCCAGCCGGAGCCGCCGGAACGTAATACTGTTTTTCCCTGGCAATCTGGTAGATTTCTTCCTGTGCCATTTCACACTGATTTCTCAACTGCTTTAACGTCTGTTTTAACTGCGGATCTCCTGTCTGAGAAATCATTTCCCCATACCGTACCAATTCACCGTTAATTCCTGTCAATGTATCATTTACCATTACTTTTTCATCCATGTTCATCCCTCCCTACTGTAAAAACTGCATCAACTGTTGTTTTGTCTGCATAGCGCTCTGTGCCGATTTCTGAAAAAACTGCTGCACTTTGACATCCTGCGCTGTTTTGGCATATTCCTGCATTTTACAGTGATTTGTTTCACATCCCAAGATAAGATGGCGAAGATTCTGTAAGTCAAGTTCTGTTAAATTTTTCAATCTTTTGACCTCCTTTTTTCCTGCTGTTCATTTCTGTTACCCTGTTAGTATGTCTGCCATATACAGATTTATTCTATGCCATTCTCCTTTCCGGATTTTTCCAAAAAAATAAGAGACCATCTTTGACGGTCTCTTATTTATACAAGATCCAAAATCCTTACACTTGATTTATCCGATATGAAATTTTAGAATCCTGCCAGCCAGTTATACATATCCTCATACTGTCTTGCAGAATTGCTCCAGGAAAAGTCCTGTGCCATTCCTCTGTCAACAATCTTATTCCACTCTCTCTTACGATCATAGAAAATCTTTTCTGCATAACGGATTGTGCCAAGCATCTCATGAGCGTTATAGTTGGTGAAACTAAATCCTGTACCTGTTCCCTCAAACTCATTATATGGCCAGACAGTATCTTTCAATCCACCCGTTTCCCGTACAATCGGAACGGTTCCATAACGAAGACTCATCAACTGGCTCAAACCGCAAGGCTCAAACAGAGACGGCATCAAAAATGCGTCTGAAGCAGCATAAATCTTGTGGGACATAGCCTCTGAATAGTAAATATTAGCAGATACTTTTTTATCATATTTCCACGCAAAATGGCGGAACATATTTTCGTACTGTTCTTCTCCTGTTCCAAGAACGACTAACTGAATCGCATCCTGGCAAAGCTCATCCATCATATAGGCAATCAGATCGAATCCCTTCTGATCTGTCAAACGGGATACTACACCCAGCATCATTGCTTTTGGATTCACTTCCAGTCCCAGTTCTTCCTGAAGTGCAATCTTATTTTTCACTTTTTCTTTACGGAATGTTTTTGCGTCATAATTCTTTGCAATCATGGTATCTGTCGCCGGATTGTACTCATCATAGTCGATTCCATTTACAATACCACGGAGACTGTTACTTCTTGCACACATCAAGCCGTCCAGTCCCTCTCCATAAAACGGCGTTTTAATTTCTTCCGCATACGTATTACTTACTGTGGTGATGGCGTCTGCATAAACCAGACCGCCTTTCAGGTAGTTGGCGTCTTTATTCGCCTCTAATTTATCCGGAGTAAAGAAATAATCAGATAATCCGGTAATATTTTTAATTGTTTTAATATCCCATACACCCTGGAATTTCAGATTATGTATTGTCATAACTGACTTAATTCCACGATAAAAATCACTTCCCTGGAAACGTTCTTTCAGATATACAGGAATCAAACCTGTCTGCCAGTCATGACAATGAATGATATCAGGTCTGAAATCAATAACCGGAAGCATAGACAGTGCAGCCTTTGAGAAAAATGCAAATTTCTCCAAATCTGCCGGCATACCATAATATGGCTTGTCTCCACTAAAGTGTTCTTCATTATCTATAAAGTAAAATTTAATTCCGTCATATTCCGTCTCAAAAATACCTACATACTGCTGACGCCAATTCAAGTCCATATAAAAATTCGTAACATACCGCAACTGATCTTTTAAATGCTGTTTTATGCAGGCGTACTTGGGGATAATCACTCTCACATCAAAATATTCCTTTGGAAAACATTTCGGCAGAGATCCA
The DNA here is from genome assembly GCA_034114925.1 of Oliverpabstia sp. Taxonomy (GTDB): domain Bacteria; phylum Bacillota; class Clostridia; order Lachnospirales; family Lachnospiraceae; genus Oliverpabstia. The sequence continues at coordinate 31,146 of JAXEUM010000102.1, read as the reverse complement.
ACAACATCTGCCAATCCCCCCGTTTTAATAAACGGTACCGCTTCTGAAGCAACGTATAATACCTTTTTCATCCGTATCTACCTCCCTGATATTGCTGATAAAATTCCTGTTTATCATTATACCGCATTTTATCCAAAAAAGAAAGGGTTATATGGATTTTTTTATGCATTTTATACTCCATTTTTATATTCTAATCTTATTTTATCTGCAATTAGTGCTATAAATTCCGAATTCGTAGGTTTTCCTTTTCCTGTACTCACTGTATAGCCAAATAATTCATCAATGGTATCCATTTTTCCTCTGCTCCACGCTACTTCTATTGCATGACGTATAGCTCTCTCCACCCGGCTGGGTGTGGTCTGGTGTTTCTTTGCAATCGTAGGATACAAAATTTTTGTAATAGAATTCAGCATCTCCATATCTTCCACCGACATGATAATTGCATCCCGTAAATACTGATAACCTTTGATATGCGCCGGTACTCCGATTTCATGAATAATATCCGTCACATCCATTTCCAGATTCCGGCCAGCCATTTCTCTGACGCTGTCACCGGTTCCTATTTTTCTTTGTTCTCTGTTTTTCCCCGTCCCAAAATTCTTAAAATGCTTAATCCTGTTCAAAATCATATCATTATCAAAAGGTTTCATAATATAGTAGCAAGCTCCCAGATTAAACGCATTTTCTGTAATTGTTTCCTGACCTACTGCGGAAATCACGATAAATGCAGGATGTTTTTTCATAGAACTGTCCTGATTCACCTTTTCCATTACTGTAAGTCCGTCAACTTTTGGCATAATAATGTCCAAAAGCACCACATCCGGTTCTTTATCTTTAATAATATCGTAAATATCTTTTCCGTTATCTGCCTGCCCTACCAGTTCCAGGTCATTGTCATCGTTAATTAAAGTTTCCAGCAAATTCACCATTCGCTCATTATCATCTGCAATGGCAATGTTTAATTTTCCCATTTTCACTCCTCCAATCGAATCCTTGTCAACTTGTCACACCTTTGGAAACTGCGGGCCCTATACAGTCCGAAAGATGCCTCTCTTTGGCATCTTCCAACTGTTTTCCAAATGCTATCTGTATTATAAATTTAACCGTACAGCAAATCAACCCGTGTTTCCAGTTTTTACCTATTTTCGTTCGACACAGAATTACGCATTGTGACGATTTTTTCGTGTTTCGAGATTTTTTCTCATCTTTTTCCTGTATGAATCACAAAAATAACAGAAAATCACTGTAAAAACACCTGATAAAAAACCGCAGAAATTTTTCCTCAAACTGATATTTCTTTACAGACATCTACCCAACCTTTTGCTTCCACTGCCTGCTCTAACTGAGAAATGGTAAGTTTTACCGCACTATTACTATTCCCTGCTGCCGGGTATACAGTTTCAAAACGCTTCAAACTTTCATCCAGATACACCACAATACCCTCTTTAATCCCAAAAGGACACACTCCTCCCGGTGCATGTCCTACCATTTCTTCCACTTCTTCAAAAGGGATCATTTTTGCCTTTACATGAAAAGTATCTTTGTATTTTCTGTTATCAATCTTAGCTGTTCCCTCTGTTAAAATCAACACAGGCTGCTCGCCCTGCAAAAATGACATAGTTTTTGCAATCCTTCCAGGCTCCACCCCCAATGCTTCTGCCGCCTGAGAAACCGTTGCGGTGGACTCTTCCAATTCAATCACATATTCAAGAAAACCTTTCTTTTCCAAATACTGTTTTGCTCTTTTCAATGACATCTGTACCTACCTCTTTTTCTTTCGATTATTGTTTGCATATATGTCCGCACTTTTCACCATGATTCACAGGCAAATCTGGAAATCCGGAAAATTTGTCTGGGTTGTTCCTCTGGGTGTACGGACTAATTGAAGCTTTTTTAAATTTTGTCTGTGTTTTTTCTCTGGCTTTACGGATTAATTAGGAGTTTTGAAAATTTTGTCTGTGTTTCTTCTCTGATTTTACGGACTAGTTGAAGCTTTTTTAAATTTTGTCTGTGTTTTTTCTCTGGCTTTACGGATTAATTGAGGCTTTTTTTAATTTTGTCTGTGTTTTTTCTCTAGATTTACGGACAATATTTGTGTTTTTGATATTTTGTCTGTTTTCTTTCTAAAATTTACGGACAAATATACTCTTTGTGATATTTTGTCCGCATCTCAAATATCCAGATTATCCGATACTATGTATCGAATCCATCTTCCTATTTACCATCTATTAACTTTTACGAAGATCGTTTAACCTTCGGTTAAGTTTCCACATTATTTTCCCCCATGTATAAAATGATAATGTCAAAAACTCCTTTTTAGTGTTTAAATCTAAGTCAGCAACCACCAATTCAACTGATAGTTTAATAGCAATCATTTAGAATACCCCTGTTACTGCTCGCCCCAAAAGACGATATCTCAGGCACGTTTACCAGTCCACTATAAAACAGTACTTCTTAAATCTTCTTTTCTTGATTTTTCCACCCATACTATATGCACTAACTCCATTTTTTCTGTGCCTTAACAGTATCAACTGCAACTTTGCTTGCACCATTCTTCCCTACACTTCTAATTTATCGTTTCCCTTCCACATAAGTTCCATTTATCATAATTTCTTTGATAAAAACATTTCCATCGGCTGCTGATATCCCGGAATATCTATAAGAAGTCCACCACAATCTTTATATCCTAATTTTCTGTAAAAATGCTGCGCTTCTTCGTCCACCTGTGTGGAGGTCAGAACCATTCCATATCCCTGCGCCTTCATATCCATTTCCCAGTGTTTCATAAGATATTTTCCATAACCTTTGTTCTGGTATTCATCGGCTATAAAAAGTAAAGTGCAAAAGGGCGTATTGTCCCAAAAAAGATTGTATCTTAGTATCCCTATGGGCATACTGTTATCCAATAAAACATACCCTTCTCTGTCTCGAACCTTATGAAAAAATTCTTTGTCAGGAAGGTGTTTATCCAGGCTATACCAAAAATCTTTGTCGTTGATCTCCATATATCTTATTTCTAACATGATAGCTCCTCCTATGCTAAGACTTTTCTGATCAAATCCTTTATTATTCAGCATATTTTTCTTTCTTCTATAAACCCATCACATAAATCTGACAGGGATTATGTGCATCCCACAACGTGGGAAAAACTTCAAATTCTTTGAATCCCAGACTTTTATAAAATCTATTTGTATCATCATATCTATCATATCTGCCCATTTGTACTGTTTTTACCTGCATAAAAGAATATCCCTGCTTTATTGCCAATTCCTTTGCCGCCGCAAATAATTCCCGACCGATTCCCTGCCTGTGATATTCTTTCATCACTCCCATAACAGCCAGTTCCACTGTATCTTTGCCGGTTTCTTTCAAACAAAGAAATCCCACCGGCGAATTATCCTTTACTGCGGCAATAAAATCCTGTTCCATACTTTCCTGTATGTATTCCTCCCGGGATTCTTCAATCCCAAACCATTCCGGTAACAATTCAAGAATTTTCTTTGCAATTGCCCGTTTTTCATTTTTATCCGTAATTTCTTTTACCATATCTCCCTACCCCTTATCCCATATTCAGAACAGATCCAGCATATTATCCAGATATATTTTTTCTCTGACATGAATCTGATATTCCGGTTTTGTCATATAGTAAAGCAGAAATTCCAGAACCAATGCGCTCCCCAATCCCCGTCCTTCAATCTTAAAATCAGAAAATCCCACTGGCAAATAGATATTTTGGATAGCATCCACCCCTATAAATCCCGGATTTTCCATTGCTTTTGAAAAACGATATCCCTCATTTGCATCCGGGGCAGCACAACAATGCTCCGGACAATCCTCTCCAAGATTTCTCCGGCTTACTGTCTCATAACAAATTTTCCTGTCTCTGCATCCAAACCAGCAACATTCATTACACAGAAATTCCACCTTGTTTTTCTGTTCCGAACACAGTTTTTTCCATTTCTCAAACTCCTTGTTCAGCCTAAAATCCGGCACTACATAAAGAAAATCTTCCCTTTTTATCTCATCCAGACATTTTGAAAAATCTGTCAATACCTTTGTGGTAGACGAAACAAAATATAATCCCGGATAATGGAGCTTCAGATGTTCTAATAACAATTCGGAATGAACGATGACGCCATTTTCTTTTTCTCCGCCTTCTTCCAATAAAGAACATAAAGCGTTACATTTCTTATCCCACAGATGCTCCTGTCTAAGCAGTGAATTGCTGAATGTAAGACGGGCTGAGATTCCATATTCTTTCATAAAACTGAAAACTTCCCGGGGTGGAAAATTTCCTCCTCCTACACGACCTCCATTCCAGATGCACCCCTCCGGCGCCCCATAGATGGAACCAATCTCACACCAGGGGTAAAAATACTCTCTGTGTTCACGAAATAATGGTAAAAATACACGGTACAATTCATAAAATTCAAACAGTCCCGGAAGGTGGTAGTATGCGACATCTTTTTTTATTTGCTCTGTAACCATATTATCTCCCTGCTTTTCGTTGTTTCCAATCCTCTTCTAACATTGCCATCAAAATATCATCCGCGTATTGCTCCCCATTCATCACAGCATCTCGCAAAACTCCCTCACGTTTAAATCCGGCTTTCAAATATGTCTTCTCTCCCACTGGATTAAACGAATATACATCCAATTCCAACCGATGCAGTTTCAATTGTTCAAATGCGAAATCACATGTCATCTCTGTAACCCAGGTTCCAATGCCTTTTCCTCTCACATCTTTCTGAAAAATACCAATGCGAAAATTTCCGCAACGCAAATCCCAGTCAATTTCATTAATTACACTTTCTCCGATAATTCGTCCATCAGGTGCAATTATTAAAAAGAAGAATCTATTTTTATCCTCCAGTGATTTCTGAAAAAACGAAAACACTTCTTCTTTCGTAAATGTTTCCTTACATCCTGTTAATCTTGCCACTTCCTTATCTAACGGACAGTAATTTTGTTCATAATAATCTGCCATATCTTCTGTTTTCGCCAACCGTATAGAAAAACCATCTTTTTTTCCAATTACACCCACATACCCTCTTTTTGCAGCTTCTTCCATTAATCGAGGTTGAATGAGAGGATACGTCCAGTTTTCTATCAGTTTATCACTCAAAATAATTTTTTCTATCTCACTGTGTATTTCTTCAAAAGAAAAAATATCTGCCACGTAAAGCATTCCAAATGTTTCTTCATTCTCCGTTTTATTTATGGTAGTTTTCCCTTTTACTGAATACACACAAACAGGCTGAATCGTAAAATCAACTGCTCCTGTTTCTTCTCTTAATTCTCTTTTTGCTGCATCTATAATGGATTCTCCCTTTTCTCGATGACCACCCGGTATTTCAAACGTATTTCTTTCCTTATGTTTGCAAAACACCCATTTCCCGTTTGTTTTTGAAATAATAACAGCAAAATCTAATAAATTGTCATCTACAGAATCATAAAACTTAACTTCAATCAACTTTATCCCTCCTCATAGTCATTTTCCACGAAAATTCACTGTAAATTTCTTTCCATACCCACAGCAAAATAATCTCCGTGATCTGTCTCTTTCCCTGTCGCTACAAGCCCATTCTTTTTCCAGAATGCTTCACTTTGCGGATTTCCCTTTGCATATGCCAGTTGAACGGAACTAAAATTACATTTTTTCAAATATTGTAAGCTTTCTCTGACAATCCCAGAGCCTATCCCTTTTCCCTGTACCTCTTTATGAACCATAAACAATCCTATATATGCAATATCTGTCCGGGGATATCCCGTTACCAAATCCATAACCGCAATTAATTTGCCTTTCTCAAAAAAACCGATATAATACTTCATTTCATATGTACAACAAGGGGGCAATGCTTTCATATCTGAAAGAATACTGTCTCTTGTTACACCCGGAGGACAATATTGAAAAAACATCGGATTTCCCACCGATAACTCATAAATAATATCCACATCCTCCTGCTTCATCCTGCGCACACTATATTTTGTTGAAATTTCCTCTATTTTCATTCGTTCCTCCCAACCTACATTCATTATGTCTCAACAAATCCTATCAGATTGTCAGTTCGAAAACTCCACCATCGAATACAATATCATTTCCTTTAGAATCTTTATAAAATGACACCTTTTCTGTCCCAACCTGTGCAAAACCTAAAGATTTCAATAATGATACAGATGGTATATTATTTATTGCCGTACCTGCTGTAACCTTCCTTACTCCAATCTTCCGCAAATAATCAAAAATTGCCAGACAGCTTTCTTTTGCATACCCTTTGCCATGGTAAGCCGAATGAAAACAATATCCTATTTCATAACCATCTTCTCTTTTGTTACAAGCAACGTATCCAATAACCGTATCCTTAAGACAAACAGCAAAAAACATATGTGCCAGACTACAGTTAGCCTCTGCCCATTTAGCTATTCTTACACGAACATCTTCATCCTCTGTATTATGTGGTATGTCATACTGAACAAATTCAGAAGTATTGAAATTCTCCCAAATCATTTTAATACTTTTCCAATCTTTCTCTGTTATATGTCGAATAACAAGTCTTTCTGTTTTCAGAATCATCTTCTATTCCCTTTACCTTTTCAACTTTTTGAACTGTGAATAGTAATATTTTACCGTATAAAAACAGACGATACAACATATTTCTTTGTATCGCCTGATTATTTGCTAACCGTTTCATTTTCTCTATTTTTTACGATGATAATTTCTGACAGCGGAACTAATCCCTATAACCACCCCATAAAACACTCCGGTAACTGGCCAGATGATCCATGTTCTCTCCCACTCCATCGTGATAAAACTCCATGCGAGATAAATGGCAGTTACCGAACACCAGTATATTTTATCAATCACATCATTTCTTTTGTTTTCCATTTTCTGACGTCTTGTGTAATCTCCTTCTTCCAGCAATTTCTGAAAGCCACCATATAAAATTCCGGTAGAGACAAGTAAATACACTCCTACCGCCACCAAAAGAAGACAAAGATCAACACCGAGTATTGCCAACATTCCATTGTCATCCGATACTGCCAATATCATAATAGGAACTGCGCTGAGAATACAAAGTACTATCCCCAGCACAAGATTTCTACTGTGTGCAGCTTCATATCCGAATTTTTCTTTTTCAACCAATCCCTTTACTCCATACGCCAACTCTACTGGTTCTTTCTCAAGGAACTCATATACTTCTATTTTTCTTCCGTTAATCAGAAAGATCGCCACCGCCGATGCGACTAAAAGCAAAAGTATTGTCATTCCAATACTGACTGCCGCCGTCTCAGAAATAATATAACCTCCCTCTTCATCTGATAGTCCCGCAAGTCCAATCAGACATACAGGTGACAAAATACAAAGTGAGACTCCCAAAGCAATTTTGGAAGATACATTTCGTAAAAGTTCCAAATAGACATTTGCAGTTTCCATGGAAACCATCTGTATGTTTTCTTCCTCCGATCCTGCATCTGCCATCTTACTCTCCGATAGTTCTCTGTTCTCTTCTTCAAGAGAATCTTTCAACAGATAATCTGTGCTAACACCAAAAATATTACTCAGTTTTATTATCTTATCTAAATCCGGAATAGACGAAGCGCTTTCCCATTTTGAAACCGCCTGACGGGAAACTCCAAGCTGATTTGCAAGTTCTTCCTGTGACCATCCGTTCTTCTTCCGTAAATCAGTAATTTTGTCTGCTAAAATCATGTTCAATCCTCCTAAGACAATTTTCTTTTTGCTTAAGCACCTTTAACATAACAGATTTACTGGTTGCAGACAACCATTTACACTTGGAAATGTGTCAACTGACAGTTGCTCACCCATTTCTGCAGCCCTTTGTTTGGGATAATTTCTCATTCATTTTTCTTACATTGTTCTTTCCTATCGCATACAGCACGATCCACATAATCGCAAAAATCAGAACGAAAATCCCAAAATAGATTAAAAATCCGACTACACTATGTTCCATCCAATAGGCAAAATAAGCGATTGGCAGCATTATTACTGAAATAATTGCAAAATAAATTCCTGTCTGCTTTACAATGCTCCAATTATCTATTTCCCATATTACTGAACTTGCTGCAAATCCTGTTCCCACTATTCCGCAAAGAACTGCCTGTAAAATAACAGCATTAATTTCATTCCCCATAGCTGATATAAGTTCAGGTACGCATGGCGAGTAGTATCCGTTCCCCCAAACAAAAGAACTCCATATTGTAATCAAATATCCTATTGCAATTCCTATGGGAAATCCTAAAAGACTGCGTATAATAATTTTCTTTTTCATAACCCACCTCATATTCCTAGTATTCTTTTTAATTTGGAAACATATCGTCTGGATACATATGTTGTTATTCCATTTGATAATTTAACGCAAATTGTACCTGTAAAACTCAAGTCAAAATTATTGACTTTTTTTAAGTTAATAATTTCCGAATTTGATATACGAATGAATTGATTAGAGGGTAATCGATTTTCTATCTCATATAATCTAAGTCGAAGAATATATTCTCCTTTGTCAGTAACTGCAAAAACTTTTCCAGAATTTGCATAAATACGAATCAAATCTGTCTGTTCCAATATTTCAATTTTTTCATTTTTATAACCAGAAATTATTTGTGAAACATCTTCTGAAAGTTTTTTTACAATGTTGCTCACATCTTCTGTCACGGAAGCAGTCAGTATGATTATTTTTGGGTCGGTATACAAACTGTCAATTTTAATTTCGACCTGCATGATAATCACCTCTTTCTTTTTCTTTACAGCGCCATTATAAATAATTCCTCCAATAGTTTCAATGCATTCTCGATAGTTGGTCGATTTCCAAATATAACTGGTAATAAAGTATTTCTGGTCCTCATTATGGATAACAGATTCGGCGTGGTAACTATCTACCTCATCTCACTTTAAAGAATTTTTTTAATTTCCAACAAATGATTTACTGTACAATCTGCTGTATTCTCCGAACCTTTTATATCCTTATCAAACCAACATGTTTTTATACCGTAATTGTTAGCCCCTTTTATATCAGCAGATAAAGAATCACCTATCATCATAAGCTCACTCAAATCTGAAACTTGTGTTTCGTGATAACACACATCAAAAAACTCACGGGTTGGTTTTGAATGTCCTATTTTTTCTGACACAAAATATCCGCTTAAGTATGTATCCATTCCTGCTAATTTCATTCTTTGTACCTGCTGCTCAAACGGACCATTGCTTGCTGCATATATTTTATATTTCTTATAATCCCGTCCAAAGTGATTTCCTTTTTCTCCATCTGTTTCCAAAGCGAAGCATTAATTTTCTTGAAATAGTCATAGGTATCTTCGGGAAATGACAATTTCATTTTCTTCGCAGTTTCTTCCATTGCCCATTTTGCACATAAATTGAAATCTAAAAGTGTATCATCTATATCTATTAAAACAACTGAAATCACTCTTCTCATCCTCCTGAATTTTCTTTTCCCCACCCCTTTTCTCAACACATATGATACTGCTTCTGGTGGTCGTAACAACCCAGTACGTCTAGTGCATTGCTATACTTTTCACTCACTCTCAAAATCATCCATCCCAATCCATCCGTCCCCCTCCGGTTCCACAAACAAATTGTGATAGTTTTCTCTTTTTCAATAATTTTCTCCTCTCTGATCCTTCAAATTTGCTTCTTTATCTGTATTCCTGACCGTTTACTGATTTCTTCCATACATTTTTCATAATTTTCATAATGTCCGTATAATCGAAATGGTTCTTCATACTTGTGTTCCACCTGAACATTTCCCGGAGCATCTCCCCTATCCGCCTGATGATATCTGCGAATCTGATACTCCCCATAAACCTCCACATATCCTAGCTCTCGGTAATCTATTAATGCTTTTATCTGACGATATTCCATTTGATAAATAATATAGCCAAATTCAGCAGTTTCTCTTGCTTGAGGAATATATTCCATAGAAAAATCATTTTCTTTCAGCACTAACTGATCGGATATACGATTAAAAAGTACCTCTCTGCCGCCGGATATTGCAATTGCCCGCATAAAACACAAAAGAAGAAACGGCACAAAGCTAATACCTATACTTACAACCAGAGCATCGAAAGAAACTCCGCCATTTTTACTCACCCATATAAAAAGGCCAGCGATAACAGCTATGCAAATTAACACACCTATATTACCATAGGTCCATCTTTTATATTTTTTTCTTATTCGCTTGTATAACCTTTTCTCATTCTTCCTGTTTGCTTTAAATTCCTGCCTGTACACGAACTGTTCTAAGCCTCCTTTGGTCGATATAAAACTAAATACAACTTTCTGATTTTTTCTTTATCCATTTTTATTTACCTTGTTAACTTCAAGGTTCCTTACATATTATAGCATAGACACTCAAAATTTTACAGATAACAAAAATTAACCACTTACAATAAGGAGACTTTTACAAACAAGCTTGCAACGTCTACATAATGCAACCGTTTTCAGACTACGTTCAACTACTACAACATACAATTCATAATCACACTGATCATCATTTCCTTTTCTTCCGGCCTGGATTCTGCAATCATAATTGTTAGCGCTACTAAAGTAGAATCTTCTATTTTCTTTTGTCCATCTATAAACAAAGCCTCATTTTTATCAAGAAAATAAAGAAACATTGTCGCAGCAATTCTTTTATTTCCATCGAAAAAGCTGCGGTTCTTAGTTACAAAATACAACAGATTTGCAGCTTTCTCTTCCAAAGACTCATAGATGTCTGTTCCTCCAAATGACTGATAAATATTTCCAATACTGCCTTTGAAAGAATCATCCTTTTCTTTTCCAAACAAATCTGATTCATCCCCAAATCGCATACTCTGAATCACATCCATACACTCCTCATAGGAAAGGACATTCAAAAACCAAATTGTCCACTCGCAATAAGGATTGTCATCAGGGACAACAGTCTTCGGTTAAAAACAGCCATGCACTTGAGATACATGGCTGCTATGTACTGCTAATATTTAATTCTTGAAACTTGTGTTATCAAATCACCTTTACCGAAATAATGCGTCCTCTCAGTAAGTATAAGAGGCGAGACAATCGCCTCGCCCTAAAAATATAGTTACTTTTCGTTATATTGATACTTTTTTAATTTCTTACCTGTAATAATACAAATCATACTTCCGCTTACCCCAAGTATAAACATCATAAGTGCCGCACCAGAACCTTTTCCTGTACCAAAAAGTATTTTTAGAATTGATAAATCACCATATGTAAACATAAATGGTTCGCATATATTATCTACCATAAAACCACCTAAAAACAATCCAATCGGAATGGTAAAAAACTGAAGCGTATTACGACACGCATAAACACGTCCTTGCACTTCTACCGGAATGGTACTCCTAAGAATCACATCCAAATTAGCACTCATAACAGGTACAAGAATCCATCCAATGATCTGCCCAGCACACCATAATATTGGTTCTCTGCAAAAAGCCAATAAAAAATTTTCCATTCCCAACGAAAACAACATTGTCAAATAGATAACTTTCACCCTATCCTTTGGCTTAGATAAAACTGAAACAATCAGACTCCCAATAATCATAGCTACACCGGAACAAGAAGTAACAATTCCAAGTACAGACTGACCACCTTTGGGATTTGGAATCACATAACCCGGTAATGTTGCATCAAAAGCGGAAGCTACCAGATTAACGCCTGCCATAAATAATATCAGCGTCATGATCATTGGGTTCTCTTTCAAAAATCCAATTCCCTCTTTAGCGAGAACAAGTACACTTTCTTTTCGTTCACGATTGCTTTCCGGAATGGTAATGAAAAACTGCAACGCTACAAATGCGACTATAAAACTGCCGATATCTACTGCTATCACACCATGAAGTCCTATAAATGAGTATAATGCTGTAGCAATCAAAGGATTGAATATAGATATCAACGACCTTGACAAAGAACGAAGACCACTTGTCTTCTGATAATACTTTTCAGGAATGATAAGCGTCATAGCAACTTCTGATGCCGGTTGCTGCACTGTATTCATTAATCCCGAAATCGCATTTAAGGCATACAGATGCCATACCATCAAACGATTTGTACGAAATAACCCAAAAATTACTATGGTACAGAATACTGCAAGCACATCACAAATAAGCATTATCTTCTTTTTATTTAATCTGTCTGTTAACGCTCCGGCAAATATACTCATTAGCACATAAGGTGCATAAAAACATATAGTAAGCGCTGCAGTACTTAATGAAGAACCAGTCTCCTCATACAACCATAAAGTTAATGCAAATGCCGTGATACTGCTGCCAAGTTGAGATACACTCTGGGTACTCCAAAGAATCAAAAAATCTTTCAGCTCGTATAATTCAATTTTCTTTATATTATTCATTTCTTTGCTCCTTTTCATATCAACTATTTCTTGAAACAGAAGCAAAGCCTGAGGATATCAGCTAAAAGCTATTCCTCCATGCAGTCTCCTCAGACTCTGCATGGAGCTACTACAATACAAAGTATCATCTTTTCTCACCTTTTTAAATGTATTACACTCTAATTTCTGTATGGAAATACTGTTCTTGAAATTCAATTTGCTGCTCTTAATGTTCCTTTTAGTTCTTTTTCTCTTGCGGAATTCTTTACAACAATACGTATAATAGGCACTATACTCTTTTTTATTACTTTACTATTTCCTGCAATTTGGTAATCAGAATCTTTTGGAGAAGACATCGGAATGTAATAATTATATTGTTCAATTTTAAGTACCACTCCCAAATACTTTCTTGTATATGTTCTGGAATCTATTTTATTGGAATATACGTTTGGAAAATCCTTACGCAACCATTCAACATATTCATCCGAAATACTGTATAATTTGAATTCTTCCATTCGCATCTCCCTTCATTCTTCAAACAGAGAAAAAAAATGGGAGCTTGCGCTCCCTTAGAGTTTAAAATTCTCCACTTATATGGCAGGAGCTCTCCCGAGTTTAAAATCTTCCACTTATATGGCAGGAACTCTCCCGATGATAGATTCTCTATCTATAACTATTATATGCAATAAATCGACTAATTGCAATATCCATTTCTAATACTTATACGAAATTTTATTCTACTCCGTCCAAGCCCGCCTCGAAAAGCTCTGCTTTCCTCTGTGTTTGGCTTTTATATACTACGCAATGCAGCTATTCGCAATCCGCTTCGCTCCTTGCTCATGTATGGCTTTCGCCATATATCGCCACTTCAAAAAAGACATGGCTGTAAGCAAGCTTATGCCATGTCTTTTTTCGTACCGCTGCATTACTCAATGCTCCAACATATTCTCAATAAATATCCCATACCCTCTTGCCGGATCATTTACCAACACATGGGTGACTGCTCCTGCAATCTTCCCATTCTGGATAATAGGAGAACCCGACATTCCCTGAACAATCCCTCCCGTTTTACTTAGCAGCTCAGGATCTGTAACCTGTATCACAAAACTCTTATTGGAATCTTTCGCATTTCTGTCTATTTTCACAATCTCAATATCATATTCTTTCACTCCATCCCCCACATCACTTAATATATGAGCCGGACCTGTCTGCAAATCTTGTTTCAATGTGATTTCATACGCTTCTCGGTGTAATGCCGCCCCTTTCCCGGTGTGTAACCGTCCGGTAATTCCATTTGCTGTATTTTTAGAAATCTCACCCAATTTCAGATAATCCTGATAATCAATTATCCCTCTTAGTTCCCCTGGACTGCCAGACGTTCCTTTTTGAACGGATAATATTCTTGCATCATACAGTTCTCCCTGCTCTATATTCAATTGTTCCCCCGTATCTACGTCGCTGATTCCATGTCCCAATGCGCCAAATCTGCCACTTTCATCTATATAGGTAAGTGTCCCTATCCCCTGAATGTTATCCCTTACCCATAATCCCAGTTTATAAGATCCGTCCTCTGTCTGGATGGGAGTCAGAGATATCATAATCCTTTCATTATTTCTCATAACTTCCATTTCCATAGGAGTTCCCTGGTTCTCATTTACCATTTTTATCAATTGTTTTTTACTTTCCAATACTTCTCCGTCCACTTTACGAATGTAGTCTCCCGGTTGCACAATATGTTCTGCCGGAGATTGCAGGATTCCTTCCGCATTTCTGATTTCCCCACTGTCTATAATCAGAACGCCTTCTGTTTCCATATAAATCCCCACAGGTGAGCCGCTGGCATATACCATCTGGGTATCTACCGGAATCACTTTTACCGTTTTCAATGGAATCACTCCAAACAGTCGGCATTCTACTCGATAACTTCCTCTCCAGGATGCCTCCACTGCCGGATCATAGGTGATAACTTTCCGGTCAAACATAAGCTCCCAGTCCACATCCTGATTTTTCACAACTCTGATCTCATCAGGCACAGATTCTCTGGCAGTATGATAGATCAAAGTCCCCATAGCCATAAGGCAAACTCCCAGACACCACCATAATATTCGCCGGTATTTTCTTTTCATTTCCTTCAAATTCATCACATCCTTTTCATTTAAAAAGAGGCTACCCTTTCTGGATATCCTCTTTTAGTATGTGACAAATTTTCTATTTCACACTTGTATTTTTTTGTTTCTGTGCCAAATCTTTCATTTCTTCCGCACTCAATAATGTCTGCTCTGTAATTCTGGCGCCGCCCAGAATGCGGGCAAGTTCCTGGATTGATGCATCTCTTGATAAAGGGCGGATCCTGGTAGTTGTTTCCCCATTTTCCACAATTTTTATAATCTCAAAATGATGATCTGCCATCGCTGCAATCTGAGGAAGATGCGTGATACATAATACCTGATGATTTCTTCCGATCACAGCCATCTTTTCTGAAACTTTCTGTGCAGTCCTTCCGCTGATTCCCGTATCAATTTCATCAAAAATCAATGCTTCTGTCTCATCCTTGTCTGCCAGAATAGTTTTAATTGCCAGCATAATTCGTGACAATTCACCGCCCGACACCACTTTTGCCAGAGGACGTACCGGCTCACCTGGATTTGTAGAAATCTGGAATGTAATTTTATCAAAACCTTCCCGGGTAAAATTCCTGGTCTTTTCAAAGGAAATCTCAAAAACCACATCCAGAAAATTCAGATCTTTTAATCCTTCCCGAATGGAATCTGCCAGCTCTTTGGCACATTCCTTTCTGTCTTCTGACAATGTTTCGCACTGCTGCTGCAGATATTCTTCCGCCTCCTGCGTCTGTTTTTCCAGCTTTTTCTTATGTTCCTCGTAGTTGTACAGACGCTCCAAATCTTCCTGCTTTTCTTTTTGATATGTGAGAACCTCTTCCAAAGTTGCCCCATACTTGGATTTTAAATGATTCAGCACATTCAATCGCTGCTCGACTTCATAAAATTCTTCTTCCGAAAACGACATATCCGCCACGTAAGAAGATACTTCCCGATTCACATCATTAAGAAGGCTCTCCATATCGGATAACATCCCGGCAATCTGAGAAAGCTGTTCATCACAATTTTCTACACGGACAATCTCCTGAAGCGCTCTTCCCACCAGATCTCCTGCGCCAGTCTCATATCCCACATAATTCTGCACTCCTCCAAGGCCTTCAAGAATTTTTCGACTGTTGGATATTTTCCTATATTTTTTCTCCAGTTCCTCATCTTCTCCCGGAACCAGATTGGCTTCTTCTATCTCCTGTATTTCAAATTCCAAAAAAGAAATTTCTCTTTTTCTGGATTCCTCATCTAACTGATAGGTTTCCCATTCTTTTTTTAATGTCAGCCACTGATGATAAGCATCTTTGACTTTTTCTTTTTTTCTCCCAATTATTTCCTTTCCGTAAGCATCCAGAATCTCCAACTGATGCTCCGGATATAATAGGGATTGATGTTCATGCTGTCCGTGAATGTCCAGAAGAAAGGAGGAAATCTCACGAATCTGGGCAGCCGTACAGATTTCTCCGTTTAATCGGCTGATACTTCTGTTCCCGGTGAGTTTACGGGAAATGATGATCTGTCCGTCTTCCGTTGCGATATCCCGTTCTTGTAATGCCGCCAGACATCTGGGGTTATCCACATGAAATACCAGTTCTACCAATGCGGATTCCTGCGGATTTCGCAACATCTCTTTGGACATTTTCTGCCCGAGAGCCAGATTCACCGAACCCATAAGAATAGATTTACCTGCTCCCGTTTCTCCTGTAAGAATATTAAGTCCTGAACCAAATTCCACTTCTGCTTCGTCAATCAATGCCAGATTTTTTACGTGTAAATAGGATAACATTTTTTCTCCTTTTTATACTTCTTATGCTTTATCCTGGTTCAGCATTTTTCTGATTTTTTCCATCAATAACAGGGATTCATCTGCACTGCGTACTGCACACATAATCGTATTATCACCGGCAATACAGCCTACAATTTCATGAAAATTCATATCATCCAACGCTGCTGCCGCTGCCATCGCCATACCGGACACCGTTTTGATCACCAGAATATTCTGTGCCAGATCCATAGACTGGAAAGACGCCCGCAAAACATTGATATATTTTTGACTCATTTCCTGATCCACATTCTGCAAAACCGCATATTTGGATCTTCCTCCATTCTGTGCAATCTTTGTTAATTTTAATTCCCGGATATCTCGGGAAACAGTAGCCTGAGTAACATGAAATCCACTCTCATTCAGTTTTTCCGCCAATTCCTCCTGAGTCTCAATAGCATACTGATTGATCAGGCGGATAATCTGTGAATGTCTCTCGATTTTCATTGCTTTCCTCCTAATTATTACTCATCTTATTTCGAAGCGTTTCCAAAAAACTAATATTATTTATCTTAATGATTCTCGTATCTTTCTTTGATTTTGATATCTTGATCTTATCTCCGGTAACCATGGGAACACTGGCAGCTCCGTCAAAAGAAGCCATTCCCTGTTCCACACTTCCATCTCTGCCTTCTCCCACCTCCACGGTGATCACATCCTCCGGAGAAAATACAATACTTCTTGTATTAAGCGCATGAGGCGCCAGAGGAGTCATTAAAAGCATGGACGCATTCGGTGAAATAATCGGACCGCCTGCCGAAAGACTGTAACCGGTAGATCCGGTGGGTGTGGAAATAATAATTCCATCTGCCTTATATGTATTCAGAAAAGTATCATTTACATAATTATGAAACCGCACCACGCGAAGAGGCCCTTCCCGGCTGATCACGATATCATTCAATGCCACATCTTTTGCAATTTCCTGTCCATTTCGGAGAATGACTCCTGAAAGCATCATTCTTCGTTCAATGGTAAAGCGATCACTCATCAGACGATCCAGAGCCGGATAAATATTATGCTGTTCAATCTCTGCCAGATATCCCAGGGTACCCAGATTAATACCAAAAAGAGGGATTTCCCGATCCACCACATCCCTGGCAGCCTGCAAAAGAGTTCCATCCCCGCCTAAAACTATCACACACTCCATATCATCGGGAATCTGTGATACGTCCGTATAATAATAAGGCTGATTTTCTCTTTTCTCCTTCGCCTCCAAAACCATACATTCCTTTTTATGGCTCAGTAAATAATCCGAAATTTTATTCGTCACTGACTGATTTTTATCTTTCACGCTGTTGGTAATAATCGTAAACTTTTCCATACCTTACCTGCTGCTTAATTCTTTGTGAGCGTTTTCCACCACTTGCTGCACATTTACAGCCTCTCCTTCACTAAATATTCCTTCCGGAAGTTTTTTAATATGCAAAAGATATTCAATATTTCCTTCCGGTCCTTTAATAGGAGAAAATTCCAGATTCTTCACTTCAAAGGAAATATCACTGGCGTAAGCAATCACTTTTTCAATCACTTCCCGATGTACCTGCGGATCCCTCACCACGCCTTTTTTTCCCACCTTTTCTCTTCCTGCTTCAAACTGGGGTTTGATCAGACATACAACCTCTCCCCCGTCTGTCAGAAGATTTCTCACCGGTAAAAGAACTTTTGTAAGAGAAATAAACGATACGTCGATAGAAGTAAACTGGGATAATTCCTGAATATCCTCCTCCGTTACATAACGGATATTTGTCCGTTCCATACATACTACCCGGGGATCATTTCTCAATTTCCAGTCCAATTGTCCATGACCCACATCAATAGAATATACTTTTACGGCGCCGTTTTGAAGCATACAATCCGTAAATCCACCGGTGGAAGCTCCCACATCCATACATACTTTTCCTTCCAAAGTCACTCCAAAATGTGTCATAGCTTTTTCCAGTTTCAGACCTCCCCGGCTGACATAAGGCAGGGTGTGACCTTTTACAGTAATTTCCACTGTATCCTGAAACATGGAACCTGCCTTATCTTCCCGCTGTCCGTCTACCAGAACATTTCCTGCCATAATAATCGCTTTCGCTTTTTCTCTGGAAGGAGCCAGACCACGGCTGACTACCAGTACATCCAATCGCTCTTTCATTCTTCTCTCCTGTTTTGCTCCTCGTCTAATTCTTTCATCCACTGCTCTATTCTGAGAGTCACAGATTCCGCATCCATCCTCTGCTGTTTCATCAGATCAGAAACGCTTCCATGGGGTACAAACTGATCTTCAATCGCCACGATCCGTACCTGCGGCGCATCTGTCTGCTCTCCAAAATAATCCATTACTTTTTCACCAAAACCGCCATTTTTCACATTTTCTTCCAACGTAACAAACAGTCGGTGATCTTTCGTCAATTCATCCAGTCGCTGTGTATCCAGAGGCTTTACAAACCGCATATTGATCAGCGTTGCCGGCTGACCTTTTGCCCGGAGATTATTATATACCTCCTGCGCTACTTTTACCATGCTTCCCACTGCCAGCAATGCGATTTCACTTCCCTGATACAAAAGCTCTGACCGTCCCAGTTCTATAGGCGCCCTCTTCTCCTCCAGGCCATCATACGCTTCTCCCCGAGGATAACGGATAGCCACCGGACTGTTTTGCCGGATAGCAAATTTCAGCATATCAGAAAGCTCCCATTTATTTTTCGGCGCCATCAGCGTCATATTTGGCATCATAGACAGATAAGAAAGGTCAAAACAACCGTGATGCGTCTCACCGTCACTTCCCACTAAACCTGCCCGGTCTACGGCAAATACAACAGGAAGCTTTTGCATACACACATCATGAAGCACCTGATCTACTGCTCTTTGCAGGAAAGATGAATAGATGGCAACCACAGGTCTTAAGCCGCCTAATGCCAGACCTGCGGCAAAAGTTACTGCGTGTTCCTCTGCAATTCCCACATCAAATAAACGCTCCGGAAACATATTACCAAAACGCTTCAATCCGGTTCCCGGTACCATTGCAGCAGATACTGCCACCACATCCGGTTCCCGGTCTCCGAATTTTCTCATAACTGTGGAAAAAATATCTGTATAATTCGCCTTTCCATTGGATTTTGGCAAACCTGTCTCTATTTCAAAAGGAGCAGCTCCATGGAATCTGGCGGGATGGCGTACTGCCGGTTCATATCCTTTTCCTTTTTCCGTAAGTACGTGCAGTAATACCGGTCCCTGTTTTCTTTTTGCTTCATTCAAAAGCTTTACCAGTTGTGTGATATTATGCCCATCCACCGGTCCCAGATACGTCATTCCCATATTTTCAAAAAGCATACCGGGAATCACAAACTGTTTCAAACTGTCCTTTGTTTTGTGAAGTGCATCCACCATGCTTTCTCCCACTTTAGGGATTTTTTTCAGAACGTTTGTCACTCCCATTTTCAATTCTGTATAAGCTGCTGCCGTACGGATATTGCCCAGATAAGAAGACATTCCCCCCACATTTTTTGTGATGGACATCTCATTATCATTCAATATTATAATAAAATTCTTTTTCAGACTGGCCGCATTATTCATAGCTTCATAAGCCATTCCTCCGGTGAGGGCTCCGTCACCGATCACAGAAACAACTGTATAATCTTCCCCTTTCAGATCTCTTGCACGCACCATGCCAAGACCCGCAGAGATGGAGGTGGAACTATGCCCTGTATCAAATGCGTCACAGGGACTTTCCTTTCTTTTTGGAAAACCACTCAACCCTCCCGTTTTTCTCAGGGTATCAAACTGATTTTTTCTCCCGGTAAGGATCTTATGGGTGTATGCCTGATGGCCCACATCCCAAATTAATTTATCCTGGGGAAAATCAAGCACTCTGTGAAGAGCAATCGTCAGTTCTACAACTCCCAGATTAGAAGCGAGATGTCCTCCTGTCACACTGAGAGAATCTACCAGAAACTCTCTGATTTCTCCGGCCAGCATTTCACATTCTGCAATATTCAATGCTTTCACATCATTTGGCTTTTTTATCCTGTCTAATATCATATCAAACCGTCCTTTACATCCGGTATTTTATTTCTTTCGATATACCAGTTCCTTCACTAACTGAATCAGGAATTCATTCTTCTGCGGAAATTTTTCCAGCTCCTCCACTGCTTCTGCTGAAATCCTCTCCACCTCCTTGGAAGCCTGTTCCAGTCCCTGTAATGTTACATACGTAACTTTGTGATTCTTTTCATCACTGAATACCGGTTTTCCCAGTTCTTCCATGGTACTGGTCACATCCAGAATATCATCCCGAATCTGAAAAGCAAGTCCTACTTTTTTTCCAATACTTTCTATCTGTGCAACTTCTTCTTCTGAAGCTCCGGCAAGAACAGCTCCCACCATCATTGCCGATTCAATCAGTGCAGAAGTCTTATTTTCATATATATAATCCAGCATTTCTCTGGATATTTCTTTTCCTTCGTTTGTTACATCCACGCTTTGTCCGCCCAGCATTCCGTAAATACCTGTCTTACTTGTAAGAATAGTAAAAGCTTTACCAATCCGCTGCTGCCTGGATTCCATGGAAAATGCTCTGCTGGCTGTCTCATAGGCATAATTCAGTAATGCGTCTCCACTCAGTACTCCTAACGCTTCTCCAAATACTGCATGGGTTGTTTTCATCCCCCGTCGATATTCATCATTATCGATTGCCGGAAGATCATCATGAATCAACGAAGATGTATGAATCATCTCTATAGCCGCCATAAACGGAGCAATCACCTGAGATTCTCCCCCAAACATCCGATAGGTTTCCATCATCAGAATGGGGCGCAGACGTTTTCCCCCTGCTCTCATACTATAATTGACAGCCTGAGCCAACTCCCGGCAAAATCCTGTTTCCTCCGGAAGATATTCTTCAATCGCAGACTCCACCATCTCTTTTTTTTGTTTCAGTTCATCATTAAAATTCACTTAAATCACCATTTTCATTCAGCTTCATCATCTTTTTTTCTACTTTATCGATTTTATCGCTGCATTCTTTCAGCAGTTCCATACCTTTTTGATATATCTGAAAAGCCTCTTCCAGAGAGGACTCTCCACTTTCCAACTGTCCCACGATTCCATCCAGTTTGGAAAACGCCTCTTCCATACTCATTTCTTTTTTTTCCATCTATCTAATCTGCTCCTTCTGTCTTTTCCACCCGGGAAATAATCTGTCCATCCCTCACATGAATGCGCAGAAGTTCTCCCTCCTTCACCTGTTTTATTCCGGTTATATTATTTCCCTGAAAGTCTTCCACATAGGAAAATCCCTGATTTAACTTGGCTAAAGGAGATAAGCCTTTCATTCTCTCAATATAGATTCCTAGTCTGTGCCGACTGCTCAATATCATCTGCTCCATCAATTTCTGCAACTTTTCCTCTGTCTGCAACAGATACATCCTCTGGTCTCTCAGAAGTTTTTCCGGACTAAGGTAACTTAGCCGTGTAACATAATGAGACAGCCTCTGTTTTTGCAGCAGCAAACGGCTGTTCATAGAAAAATTCAGACGATTTTCATAACTTTTCATCTGTTCTTCAAAAGTGCTAAAATCAAAAACTGCCAGCTCAGCCGCAGCGGAAGGGGTAGGCGCTCGAAGATCTGCCACATAATCGGCTATCGTCACATCTGTTTCATGTCCCACTGCCGAAATAATCGGGGTAGAACAATGAAACATCGCTCGAGCTACTTCTTCTTCATTAAATGCCCACAGATCCTCTATGGAGCCTCCCCCTCTTCCTACAATGATCACATCCACTCCCAGTTCATCTAAAGCTTGGATTCCCTGTACGATACTGTTTTTTGCTCCTTCACCTTGAACCAGAGCCGGATACAGAATAATCTCTATATAGGGATTTCTCCGGTAAGATATGTTCCTGATATCCTGGATGGCCGCCCCTGTAGGAGCCGTAACCACTCCCAACCGACGCACAAACCGGGGAATCGGCTGCTTGTATTCTTCGGAAAACATCCCCATCTCTTCCAGTTCTTCTTTCAGAGCCAGAAATCGCTCATACAGGATTCCTGCCCCTTCCAAAGTAATGCTCTTGGCATAGAGTTGATATTTTCCATCTCTCTCATATACATCTACACTTCCTGTGACAATCACCTTGTCTCCATCTTTCATGGCAAAAGCCAGACCTTTTCTCTGTCCGGCAAACATTACACAGGAAATAGCGCCTGATCCATCTTTCAGAGAAAAATAAATATGTCCGGAGGTATGGTATTTACAATTACTCACCTCGCCCCGAACAGAAATTCTGTTCAGCATAAAATCCTGAGTGAACATATTTTTAATATAACCGTTCACCTGCGCTACAGAATACACATTAGCCATTGGCCTTTTCTTCTCCTTCTGCTTTCTGCTGTTTTACCAGCCTTGCCAAAACACCATTGACAAATGAGGAAGAATCATTTCCGCCAAACTTCTTCGCCAACTCCACAGCCTCATTGATTGCAACACCCTGAGGCACATCTTCATCAAATAAAATCTCATAAAATGCAAGGCGAAGAATAGTAAGATCCACCTTATTCATTCTGGTAGTTTTCCAACCTTTGCTGGTCTCATTTAACCGTTCGTCTAACAGAGAAAGATTTTCATTGATTTTCTGAAACTTCTCCTGAATATACTGTCTGTCTCTTTCTTTCAGATCTTCAATCCCTTCCAAATACAGCGTCTGCTGCTCATTCATTGCTTCTCCGTCATTAAATTCCGTCATAAAAAGTAACTGAAAAATACTTTCTCTTTGTTCTCTTCTACCCATGGTATCCTCCCGTAAAGCGAAAAACGGGGCGTCTTGTCACCAGACCCCCCATCTTTTCGTTGATGTCTTATTTTTCCAATTCCACACTGGCAATACTGATGTTCACATCGGAAACCTGAAGCCCAGTCATATTTTCAATGGCTGTTTTTACTCTTTCCTGTACTTTTTTACAGGTTTCCGGAATACTGTATCCATATTCCAGATTCAAATTCAAATCCACACAAACCACATGCTCCAGTACATCCACTTTTACTCCTTTGGAGAGACTCTTCATTCCCAGTTTTCCCACCAATTCATTGGTGATATTTCCGTTCATAGAAGCCACTCCCTCCACTTCTGTGGCAGCCAGTCCCGCTATGATCGCTACAACTTCATCTGCAATCTGAACGGTTCCGATAGACTTATCATCATATATTGTATAGGTATCTCTTACATCTTTTCTGGTCTCTGACATTTCAAAACCTCCTTGCCTTCTATTTACAGGCCACTGTTTCTTCAATTTTTCCACAGTACGCACTTTCAACTTCGTTTATTATATCAAAAAAAACCGAAAATTAAAAGGGGGTTTCCTTAGTTTTTACTGAACTCTTCCAGTTTCAGGTTTTCATTTCTGTCCAAAGTCATTCCCACACTCCAGGAATTTATAAAGAGCAGCAACGGATTGCCTCTCATATCTTTTACTTTCTTCATATCAGAAGTTCCTGTCAGATGTTCCACATCTACTTCTTCTTTATTGGCGATCCAGCGAATATGTTCATATGGAAGATTTTCCAGACGGATATCCACATTATATTCATTTTCCAGACGATATTTCAGCACATCAAACTGAAGCACACCTACCACTCCCACGATGATCTCTTCCATTCCACCGGAAAACTCCTGGAATATCTGAATCGCACCTTCCTGCGCAATCTGGTTTACTCCCTTTACAAACTGCTTTCTCTTCATACTGTCCAGAAGACGCACCCGGGCAAAATGTTCCGGTGCAAAGGTAGGAATCCCTTCATAAGCAAATTTCTTTCCTGTTGTACAAACCGTATCTCCAATGGAGAAAATACCCGGATCAAATACGCCGATAATATCTCCCGCATAAGCCTCTTCTACAATATGACGATCCTGCGCCATCATCTGCTGCGGCTGAGAAAGACGCATTTTTTTATCTCCCTGCACATGATATACTTCCATACCCGCATCGAACTTTCCGGAACAAATTCTCATAAAAGCGATACGGTCTCTGTGTGCTTTATTCATATTTGCCTGAATTTTAAATACAAAGGCTGAAAATTCTTCTTTCATGGGATCGATCACTCCGCAGTCTGCCGTTCTCGGAAGAGGGGAACTGGTCATTTTCAAAAAATGCTGCAAAAATGTTTCCACACCAAAATTGGTAAGGGCAGAACCGAAAAATACGGGAGAAAGTCTGCCGCAGCTTACTTCTTCCATATCAAATTCAGCGCTTGCTCCATCCAAAAGTTCAATCTCATCCAGAAGCTGTTCCTTCTGGTCCGGATCCATAATCTCATCGATTCTGGCATCTTCCACATCGATTTCTTCAATTATACCTTCTTTCGTACCTTTCATCGTATCTGCGAAAGTGAGAACTTTTTTGGTATCCCGGTCATACACACCGCGAAAACTCTTACCGGAGCCAATCGGCCAGTTGACAGGACAGGTGGGAATCCCCAACTCCTTCTCAATATCGTCCAACAATTCAAACGTATCATTGGCGTCTCGGTCCAGCTTATTAATAAATGTAAAAATGGGAATGTGCCGCATAGCGCATACTTTAAAAAGTTTTCTTGTCTGCGCTTCCACACCCTTAGATGCATCAATTACCATTACTGCGGAATCTGCCGCCATCAAAGTACGGTAGGTATCTTCAGAGAAATCCTGATGTCCCGGCGTATCCAGAATGTTGATACAATATCCGTCGTAATTAAACTGCAAAACAGAAGAGGTAACCGAAATACCTCTTTCTTTCTCTATTTCCATCCAGTCTGAAACTGCATGGCGGGCCGTAGCCTTTCCTTTTACACTTCCTGCCAGATTAATCGCTCCTCCATAAAGAAGGAATTTCTCCGTCAGAGTAGTTTTACCTGCATCTGGATGAGAAATAATGGCAAAAGTTCTTCTTTTTTTTATTTCATTCGTATAATCAGTCACGTAAGAGACCTCCATCTATCTTATTCACACGTACGTTATTGTAGTATAGGTGCTTTCTTACTGTCAAGGGATTTCTTTCCCGTCTCCTAAATCCCTATCCGGCAAATCCTATTTGTTTTTTTGCCTCTTTTAATCTGTGAGAAAATTCCTCATAAAATCCATTTTCACTTTCATAAGGTTTCCGATAAAATTCTTCCAACAGATACACCGCCACTTTTTTTACCATGGTTTCCGATTGTACCTGTTCCAGCATCCGCTGCACATCCTTCAGAAAATAATGCCACTGGCATACAAAGCTCTCATACTGTCCCAGGTTTGGGGTATCCAGCCATTTTTTTATTTTCACCTTCGTCTTTGGTTCCTTTCTGCACTCATGAACCTGCAAAAAATAGCGAAAACTTCCTTCTTCATAGCATCTTCCCAGAGGAAACAACCGACAGATTCCCGGTCTGATCCGGTGGATATTGCACCGTCCCTGTTGATTTAGGAATGGGCATTGTTCTTCGTCTCCCACCATCTTCATATTGGGCAAAATCACTCCGTCTACCACATGCAGTTCCACACAGGTTTCTAACAGTTCATCAAATGTACATTCCAGATGCACCGTCATACGACAGATATCCAAGGGATCTAAAAGAATAGATTCTCCCATTCCCCGACAGCAGTCGGAACATCCCCGACAATCATCGCAACCCGCTTTTACCATATCGTTACTTGTATATAATTTTCCATCTGATATTTCTTTTAAATCTATTTCCCTCTCCATATCGTCTCCTACAAATTTTCTCAAGATATTTTATTTTAACACGTTTTTTTTATTTCGTCAGCTTTTTCTTTCACATAAAAAAGTTCCACTCTTTTCCTCTGAAAAAAATGGAACTTTTTTATATTTTACTCTTCTTTCATTGGCGTAATGACAATATTTTCCGCCGCCACTCCTGTTTTCCTTTTTACAATATCTTCAATCTGAGCTCTGCTGGCATCATCCACCTCTGTTTTTGGAACTACAATATCCGCAGTCTCTCCTGTCAGATTTACTACCACATCTGGAAAACCTTTTGCCTCCAGAAGCAGTTCCGCAGCAGCTTCTTTTTCCACCAGATCCGTCATATTTACCATGCTTTCAATGGCGCTTTGCCTCTCTGTCTCTGAAAGCTCCCCATTATTGATAATTTCCAACAGTGTTTCCTTGTTCTGAGAACGTATCTGTTCCCGGTTGATCCGGGCTTGTGCCATATATGTAGACGCCCCTGTAAGCACTGCTTCTCCCGGAGTTTCCAAAGATGAGTCCGAAACCTCTGTATCTGCAGTCTCTCCCTCCTCTTTCGCGGCGTCTGCCACTGTCTCGTCTGTAATGTCTTCATCCAGACTTTCAATATCCTGAAGCACACTGTCCATATCCACTGTCGCTTCCGTTTCTTTTGCTTCCTCTTTCTTTCCGGAGGTTCCCACCGCATCCAGTTTGGAATCTGAATAGCTGATATACCCGGCTGCCGCAATCATAATTGCCAATGCTGTAATGATAATCTGATTTTTTTTGAATATTTTTTTCACAATCTCTCTCCTCACTTCATTTTCAATACTTTGATTTTATGGGCATCCACATGAAACAAAGCCATCACTGCTTCCTGTATCTGTTGTACCAGCGCCGGATCATCTCCTCCTTTTGCAATCACCAAAACTCCACGGATTTCCGGATATATTTCCGAAGACACATAGGGAATCTGACTCCCGTTTTGGGTTTCCTCATATACAGTAGTTTCCTGAGAGCTGGCAGACTGGCTGCTGTTTTCTGTCCCCTCCCCGTCTTTTTGACTGGATGTTTCTGAATCTTCAGGAATATCTTTTTCCACAATTTTCTTTCCTGTGGATTCCATTGTAACAGAAACCTTTACCTTACCCACTCCCTGTACCTGAGACAGCGCCTTCTCCAGTTGTTCTTCATACTCCTGGCGGATATCTGTCTCCCGTTCCACTTGCTTTGAAGTGTCCTGAACATCATGTGTTTCTTTTTGAGTTGTTTTTTTCACAGGCATAGCAATGACCAAAAGCAAAAGACCTGCCAGCCCACAGACGATCCACTGTTCCCGTTTCATCTTTTTTACCGCAGCAATCACTCTTTCTTTCATACGTTACCCCTGTATACTTATATTTATATTACCTTCCGGAATATTATAGACTTCTTCCAGCTTACTTTTTAAAAATTTTTCTTCCTTTTGGGTATCCTCCCCCTTTCCTTTTACTTTCAAAGAAATCTCTCGAAGTTCCAGCAACTCACCGTCAAAAAAAGAAATTTCACAGGAAATCACAGAATACCCCCACTCCTGCAGCAGTTGTTTCACCTGCCGTTTCATTTCTTTTTCACAGGCATTTTTCACATATTCAACACCTGCCAGCTCCTGACGGCCTGTCTCTCTCATCATTTCTTCAAATTCTTCCTCCAGAGAATGGGTGAGTACCGCCTGTTCCAGTTGTTCATCCCATTCGCCCATCTGAAGCAATGGTTTGAGAAAAAATAACAACAACATCATTCCCATAAAAAAACGGATATATTTTCGCTCTTCTCCTCCCGGAATCAAATGCATCAGAGCTGATAAGAAAATATAGTAAAACGCCAGATTTTTCACCCACTGGGTCAGCCATTCCATAATTACCTCCCTATCCCAGCGACCCTGCCAGAATTGCTATCGTAAGGAAAAACAAAATTTCCACCGTAAACAGAATTTTCAACAGCATCCCCACCCCTTCTCCCATGGTCTGAATGCATCCGGTAATCCTGCTGTCCGTCACCGGCTGAATCAAAGCAGCCAACAATCGATAACATATCGAAGAAACTCCCAGCCGAATCACTGGCGGTATCGCTGCCAGAAGAAGCAGCAACAATACGGCTGCCCCCAGACAATTTTTCAGCAATACGGCAAGTCCCAACACCATTTCTGTAATACCGCCGAAAATATTTCCCACTCCCGGAATTGCTTCAGCCGTCCTTCCCCAAACTGTCCGCTTGAGTGCATCCACTGCCGGAGAAATCAATCTCTGGATCAATTGCAAACCCAGAATCGTTCCCACCATAGTTTTCATTACCCACTGAATGCCCGTTTTTAATAATTCTGCCATCTTAGACAAAAATTCTTCTTTGGTAAGGTAGTTCATTAATTCTATAAGAAAATAAAACCGAACTCCCGGAAGAAGAATCTTTAAAATCAAATGTTCCACCAGAAAAATAATTCCTATAATCATCTGATAAAATATTCCCGCCGTGGAAATCCCATCAGAAGCAGACAGCGCCAGAAAATAGGCAGGAAGCAAAGCTCTCATAAATTCTGTGATTTTTTCCAATATTTCTCCTATCTGGCTGGCAAAGGATTCAAAATTTTTCAACAACAGCACGAACAGAAACAGATATACAATATAGAAAGAAACCTCCCCTATCTGCCGTTCCTCCAACACACTGGAAAATCCTGCCATGAGAGAAGCTGTGACAGCCAGAAACAACAGGGGAATAATGATTTTTTTCTGAATTCCCAGACTTTCCATAAGCAGGCGAATTCCTGTTTTTTTCCACTCTTTTGGCAGCCATATCCGACCTTCCTCCATCATATCTTTCACCATGTTCTGAAAAGAGAGGTCTTCCTGCAAAAGCTCATCCACCGCCTCCTCCACCTCTGAAAGATTCAATTCCTCCAGCATTTCCTCTTGAAGTTCCTTTTTTTCTTCTTCATAGCCGGGTGTTTCCTGCCCTGCTTTTCCCCAGCATTTTGTCCCGTCCAGTAAAAAAAGTACAATTCCCCATAACAGAATTTTCCTAACCCAAAAATTCATGAATCGTCTCCAAAAGAGCCGTCAATACCGGCATACTCACTGCCAAAACGGTCAGTCTTCCAAAAATCTGTATCTGACCTGCCACCGCCTGATATCCCGCATCCTTACAAAGACCCGCTGAAAACTGACCAATATACGTGATTCCTATCATTTTCAGAAGAATGTGCAGATACGTGGTCTCCATAGGAATATACTCTTTGATTGCTTTGAAATTCTCCAACAGGTACGATAATTTACCCACCGAAAAAAATAAAATTGCAATTCCTGCTGCCATTGTGATATAAAATGCATACTCCGGGCGTACTTCCTTCACCAGAATGGCCAGTAAAATTCCAGCAACTCCGATTACCGATATACGGACAATTTCCATGGCTCCTCCTTAGAAAGAAAATAATTTTTTGATAGTTTCAAACAATTCATAAATATAAGGAAGTACCCAAAACAAAACGACAATCAATCCTGCCAGACTGGTGAGAAACGCCTGTTCTTCCCTTCCGCTATGTTTTAACACCTGACCAAGGACCGACACCAAAATGCCCACGGCTCCTATCTTAAATATAATTCCAACCTCCAAGCCATTCCTCCCTTTCTCCCCCGATCACAGAAGTAAAATAACAAAAAAGGCGCCTCCCAATATGCCAAGACTGCGAAACAATTTTTGCTTTTCCGGTATCTGTATTCCCAATGTTTCTACCTTCTGCTCCTGTTCTCTCATATACCGTTCCAACAAATGAATCTGCATCTCCTTGTCCAGATACCCAAGATTGCAGGCTGCCTGATAAAATTCCTGAATATCCTCTTTCTCTAGGAAAGTACCTTTCATTTTTTCTTCCAATGTAATCTGAAGAGTATGAGAAAAATCCTCACCGGAAACATTTCTCATTCTTTCTGCCAAAGTTGCCAGAAAAACAGAAAAGGGAGGATCTGTTTTTTCGCTGATCCGTTCCATAGCCTCTGGAAGCGTTGTACGTGCAAAACTGATCTCCCCTTTCAGAAAATCTCCTATTTTTATTAATTCTTTTAACTGATGTACCCTGCCGGCATATTGCTGTCCTTTCCAAAATCCCAGACCGGAGCAGGAAAAAAATAACAGCAACGCTCCCAAAAACCGGATCATGATACTGCCTCCTTTTTCTGGTACAGACATGTTCCTCTTTCGTCATAAATTCTGAATATATTTCCGGCTCCCTGATATTCTTCTCCCTTCAGGATAATATACCGTTCAAATATACGTTCCCGGATCATCCTCTCCAACATGGGTTTTTTCTGAACTTCTTCTATGGTGCTTCCATGAACAGTTGCCCAAAACTTACAACCGGAATTTAAGATCATTTCCACGGCGTTCATTTCCTCATAATTACCGATTTCATCCACGGCGATCACTTCCGGAGACATAGAACGAATCAACATCATCATTCCCTCTGTTTTCGGACATCCATCCAATATATCTGTTCGGATTCCCACATCATTTTGCGGAATTCCCTGATAACTTCCTCCGATTTCTGAACGCTCATCCACCACCCCCACGGTGCATCCCGCAAAATCCCCGGTTCCATCCGAAATCTGCCGGACCATATCTCTCAACAAGGTGGTTTTGCCACAGCGTGGAGGAGAAATAATCAACGTATGAAACACCGATTTTTCGTTAATCACATAAGGCAGCACCAGATTTGCACATCCCTTCACCTGGTGGGAAAACCGGATATTCACGCAGGAAATCTGTGAAACGCCCTTTACCTGTCGATTTTCCAGAATAATCTTTCCTCCAATCCCTACCCGGTGTCCTCCCTGTATAGTAAGAAATCCCTGGCGAAGTTCCTCCTCATAAGCATATAAAGAAAACTGCCCCAAATACTCCATGGTTGTCCGAATCTGTTCCTGACTCACCAGATATGCCAACTCTTTATGACGAGTGAGCATGCCCCTTCGGGACAGAAAATATTCTTTTCCCTGCTGTCGTAAAAGCAGCGGCTTTTCAGCTCGAAGTCTGATTTCCTGCAGTTCTTCCGGATTCCAGTCAGCCTGTCTTAATATAGCCCGGATTTCTTCCGGAAACAGACGAATTACATCCTCCCTCTTCATCTTCATC
>JAXEUM010000101.1:0-14679 GCA_034114925.1 Oliverpabstia sp. | reverse complement strand
GGAAGAATTTTTCCTCTTTCAGAAACATATTTTCTTAATTTATTTACATCTTTGTAGCTGATCTCGTTATTTTCTTTACCACAGAATACACAAACTTTTTTTCTTCTGCGTCCGCCTCTTCTCTTCATTGGAGAATCTGGTCTTTCACCTTTATTGTAAGCCATGAGTCTTACCTCCTTTTTACAAATCTCATCTCAGATACTGCTGTATCTGAACTATATACTAGTTGAATGGCAATTCTTCATCAATACCATCTGGAATATTCATAAATCCATCTGCTGACGCACTGCTTCCACCCATAGGAGCTGCCGATGCATTACTTTGTCCGCCGAATCCGCCGCCAAAGTTGTTTCCACCTTGGTAATGATCGCTGGCCGCTTTGCTTTCCGCAAATTCCTGATCTTCTACTACTACCTCTGTTGTATAAACTTTCTGTCCGTCTCTGTTCGTGTAGCTTCCTGTCTGAATACGACCACTTACCACAATCTTCAATCCCTGACGGAAATACTTTTCAGCAAACTCAGCTGTTCTTCCAAAAGATACGCAACTGATGAAATCAGCACTCGCTTCTCCATCTCTCTTAAATCTTCTGTCTACAGCCAAAGTGTATCGTGCAATTGCCAGTGAATTCTCTCCTGCTGAATATCTTACTTCAGGATCTCTTGTTAAACGTCCCATTAAAATTACTTTGTTCATATTCTTACCTCTCTATCTTAAACATCTACAGGCACCATACAAACCTTTAATGGGCTTTTTGGCACTTAAGAAATTAAGCTTCTTTTTTTACGATCAAATATCTCAGAACATTGTCCATGATACGTACATGTCTTTCAACTTCTGCCGGACATGCTGCATCAGACTCGAACTGGATGAAATAGTAGAAGCCTTCTCTCATTTTCTGAACTTCGTAAGCTAATCTTTTCTTACCCCATTCTTCAACTTCTGTAATTGTTCCGCCGTAACGTGTTACATAATTTTTAGCTTTTTCAACTACGGCTTCACGAGCTTCATCCTCGATTTTTGCATTCACAACTAATGCTAATTCGTATTTGTTCATGCTGTTTTACCTCCTTTTGGACTTTTGGCTTCCGGCTTCTTGTCCGGAAACAAGGATAAATAATATATCACGAGGTATTATTCTACCATGTGATTCCGAAAATATCAAGTGTTTTCTTCATTCTTTTTCGTTAAATTTTTCGTATTTTTTTCCACCAGTTTTCTGGTAACCATAATCTGATGGCCACATCCCATACATTTTAATCGAAAATCCGCGCCTACCCGGAGAATTTCCCATTCGCTGCTCCCACAGGGGTGCTGTTTTTTTAATTTTACAATATCTCCTACTTCATATTGATATGTCATATCCTTTTCCTACCATCTATCTTTCTGTATTTTCATCATTATAGCCAAAACCTATGCCTGTATCTGAGATAATACCTGTCCAATAGGTTTTTGAATTAAAAGGTCCGCATTTTTATCCTGAGGAGTTGCTCCTTTATTAATCAATACCAGTGCTTCTCCCCGGAAATAATCCAATAACCCTGCTGCCGGATATACTGCCAGCGATGTCCCTCCCACAATAATCATCTGTGCCTGGGCAATGGTTCTGACTGCATCCTGAATTGTTCCCTGATCCAGTCCTTCTTCATATAAAACCACATCCGGTTTTATCATTCCCCCACATTCACAGACAGGAACTCCGCTGCTTTCCAAAATCTCCCGGGCGCTGTAAAAACGATGGCATTTCATGCAATAATTTCGATGCACAGAGCCGTGCAGTTCCATCACGTGCTTACTTCCTGCCATCTGATGAAGTCCGTCAATATTCTGGGTAACCACTCCCGTCAGTTTCCCGACCTGTTCCAATTCTGCCAGTTTTATATGAGCCGGATTCGGTCTGGCATCTAACGCCAGCATTTTATCCCGGTAAAATCGGTAAAATTCTTCCGGATGTCTCATAAAAAATGTATGGCTCAGTATGATTTCCGGAGGATACTCGTATTTTTGGTGATACAATCCATCCACACTGCGAAAATCCGGTATCCCACTCTCCGTAGAAACTCCAGCTCCGCCGAAAAATACGATTCTGTCATAACGGTTTACCATTTCCTGCAGTTTTTCAACATCCTTCTCCATAATTGCACCAGCCTTTCTTCACGTTCTAATAGGTTCCCACCCATCGAGCCTGTACAACAAATCTGACCTGATCATTTGACGTACAGGTAGACAAGGTTACAATATAATCCTCTTTACTTAATTCTTTCGCACCCGTATCCACCTTGGATTTTCCCTGCATCTTTTTCACATACTCTCCAAATTCATCGCTATGCTCACCAAAAAGTGTATAGGTATCACTATTCACATCTGCGTATTGCATAGAAAATATCTCATAACGGTATTTCCCTGCCGGTGTACAGATCCACAAATACTTACTGTCCTTATATTTTTCTTTTTCATACAACTGTTTCAATTTACCGAACATAGAACCATTTTTCATATTATGCCCGTAAATAATCGTATTGCAATCAGAAAAATCTCTGGCATTGGTATAATCTACAAAAATGGAACCAGCATAATTATCTGCCTTTTTAAATGTCCGGTGAAGATAATAATCATTATCCTTTCCCTGCACTATGGGATAACTGATTTCATCCAACGCTTCTATCTCCAGCCATCCGATCACATCGGGATTGATCTGCTGCAGTTTTTCAAAATCCACATCCGGAGTTTCGATTTCTACCAGTTCCGGGGTGAGTGTTTCTCCCGTTTCTGTTACTCTCTGCTGTTTCGCCTCTAACGGCTGAACCGACTTTACCACCGCTTCGTGAGCTACTGCCCTGTATTCATCTACCCCTTCTTTATATCCCTTATAAATAGTAAAAAGCTGGTAGGCTGAAAAACAAAACACACCCAGCGCCAACAAAAATAATAATTTCCAGAAAAAACCTCCGCTTTTTTTCTTTTTTGCAGCCATATCTTCTCCCCTTTCCTCAATTTTTTTGTGGTTTAAAAAAGGAAGCTGACATCTCTTCCAGCTTCCTTCATGAGTTGCGGGAGTAGGATTTGAACCTACGACCTTCGGGTTATGAGCCCGACGAGCTTCCAGACTGCTCCATCCCGCGTTGATAATTATATTATAATCCTCTTTTTTCTATTTGTCAAATTTTCTTTCCGACAAAATAATGAGTTTTTCTTAAATTTCCCAAAGGATTCTTTTAATTTTCCTATCCCTTTCTTGCACCCTTCCTTTTCTTATGATACACTCGTGACAGATTCCATCTGGAATAACTTTTACTTTTGAGGGAGGAAAGAATATGATTAAGAAATATCTTCACCGTGTTTTCATCGACGGTCTCAGTGGAATGGCCATGGGGCTTTTTGCTACTTTGATTGTAGGTACCATCATTCAACAAATTGGAAATCTGGTAGGCGGACAGTTGGGTGATCTGATCTTTCTGGTGGGAAAGGTCGCTGCGGCTGCCACCTGTGCAGGCATCGGCGTAGGTGTTGCACACAAATTTCAGGAAAGTTCTCTTGTGGTATTGTCTGCTGCCACCTGCGGTATGATTGGCGGTTATGCTTCCAAACTGTTAGCGGGAACAATTCTTTCTGAGGGCGCTATTGTTCTTGCCGGTCCTGGAGAACCTCTGGGCGCTTTCATTGCTGCCTATGTGGGAATTGAAGTGGGACACTTGATTTCCGGTAAAACCAAAATCGACATTCTGCTCACTCCATTGATAACTATTGGCGCAGGTTCTGCCGTGGGAATTCTTGTGGGACCTCCTATTTCCTCTTTTATGACCTGGCTAGGAAGCCTGATCAACTGGGGAACAGAACAGCAGCCTTTTCTGATGGGTATTATTGTCTCCGTTCTGATGGGTATGATCCTGACTCTTCCTATCAGTTCTGCCGCCTTAGGTGTTATTTTGAATTTGTCCGGTCTTGCCGCCGGCGCTGCCACTGTGGGATGCTGCTGTAATATGATAGGATTTGCCGTAGCCAGCTACCGGGAAAACAAACTGGGAGGTCTTCTGGCTCAGGGCATCGGAACCTCCATGCTGCAGGTTCCCAACATCATGCGCAAACCCGTTATCTGGCTTCCTGTCATTTTGTCCAGCGCTATTCTTGGTCCTGTATCTACAATGCTATTTCACATGACCAGTAATGCCACCGGTTCCGGTATGGGAACTGCCGGTTTTGTAGGTCAGATCATGACCTGGCAGGTTATGACACAGGCAGAATCTCCCGCCACCGTTATGATTAAAATCATCCTGATCCAATTTGTTTTGCCGGGATTGATTACTTTGGGGATTTCTGAATTTATGAGAAAACACAATTTCATTAAAATGGGGGACATGAAACTGGATATCTAATGACAACAAAAGCCGTCACAAATGCTTTTTGGAGGTGACTTCTATGATTTTATTTCTGATAATTCCTGTTTACATTCTTCTGAATCTTTACATTTTACATCGGATACATAAGTGGCTCACTGCCTGCTCCGGCCATTTTCATTCCAAATGGTTTGTCGTTCCTTATATTACAGTGTACACTTTGTTAGCATTATCTTTACTGTTTGCGTTTTTGCTGCCCTCTTCCGGACTGCAGGTTTTCATCAAAAAACTAAGTAACTATTGGCTGGGAAGTTTTTTGTATATTTTACTTTTTATCATGATTGCCGATATTCTTCGCCTGTTGCTAAAACATATTCCGGGAAAGCTGCATGATTATCTGTTTTCCCGTACCGGCTATATTTTTGTAGGAATTCTTCTTACATCTCTGGTAGCCGGCTTCAGTATTTATGGCTCGTTCCATGCAAAAGCAATAAAAGTAAATCCGTATGAAGTAACTATTGAAAAATCATGTGCCAACCGCAAAGAATTAAAAGTCGTCCTGCTGGCAGATCTTCATCTGGGATATAATTATGGAAAGCGGGAAATATCCCATATGGTAACCAAGATTAATGCTCAAAATCCTGATTTAGTTCTGATTGCCGGTGACATTTTCGATAATGAATACGATGCTGTACAAAATCCTGAAGAAATTGCAAAAAAATTATCTGAAATAAAAAGTACTTATGGAACCTACGGTGTTTTTGGAAATCATGATGTTTCTGAACGATTGTTAGGAGGATTTTCTGTATCTCTGGATCAAGATGAAGTTCGAGACAGTCGCTTTGATACCTTTGCTGAAAAAGCCAATATCACCATTCTGGATGATGAAGCAGTATGCATTGACGACGCCTTTTATCTGGTAGGACGGATGGATGCTTCCAAACCGGGAGATGGCACACAAAATCGTATGACGCCTGAAGAAATCCTGAAAGACCTTGACAAATCCAAACCGATTCTTGTGATGGAGCATCAGCCAAAACAGCTTCAGGAACTGTCTGACGCCGGAGCCGATATGCAGCTTTGTGGTCATACTCATGACGGTCAGCTCTTTCCCGGTAATTTGCTGATTGGTCTGATGTGGGAAAATCCCTGCGGCTATCTCCAAAAAGGAAATCTGCACAGTATCGTCACTTCCGGAGTAGGCGTCTGGGGACCTGCCATGCGAACGGGAACCGACAGCGAAATTTGCCCGATCACCATTCATTTTTCCGATACAGAAAAATAACTTTAGCCTCAACATAAAAAGGACGTGTCGCTTATATCTCATGATAAGCAACACGCCCTTTTTTAACTATTGAGATTACAAGATACCTAATGAATTGTTTTGTGCTGCGCACTTTTACAATTCTGCATTTTTATAATAAATGCGCTCTCTGTTCTTCCGGTGTCATAATACTGAGATAGGAAGGCGCCACATCAAATACTGTCTTACATCCTGTCATCCCTTCCTCTTTCATACGTTTCAGCGCTCTTGCGTAAGCCACAAGCACACTGGAGGTAAATTCCGGATTGGATTCCAATTTCAGAGAATATTCAATCATCTGATGAGTTTTCTCTCCTTCGCCTGTCATTCCGCTTCTCATAACAAATCCACCATGAGGCATTTTGTTGTGAACCGCATCAAATTCCTCTTCTGTGATAAAATTCACTGTTGTATCATATTCATCAAAATAATTTTTCATCGTTTTAATAGATTCTTCGATTTGTTTTCGATCTGCACCCTCTTCCGCAACCACATAGCATTCTCTCGTATGTTTCTGGCGAGTTGTCAATTCCGGCTGCGCTCCTGAACGAACCTGCTCCATAGCCTCTTCTACAGGAACTGTATACTGAATTCCCTTCTTCACACCTGCGATCCGGCGAATCGCATCCGAATGTCCCTGACTGACGCCTTTTCCCCAGAAAGTATATGTTTTTCCGGAAGGAAGAATCGCTTCTGCATAGATACGATTCAAGGAAAACAGACCCGGATCCCATCCCACGGAAATCAATCCCAGATGACCGCTTTCTTTGCAGGCTGCATCTACTGCCGCAAAATGCTGAGGAATCTTCGCATGGGTATCAAAACTGTCAATCACATTAAAATACTGAGCCAATTCCGGAGTCTGTTTTGGTAAATCTGTAGCGCTGCCTCCACAGATAATCATAACATCTATCTGATCTTTCATGGATTTTGCTTCATCCAAACGATACGCCTTTACCCCCGGTGTTGCCAAAGTCACACATTCCGGATCACGACGGGTAAACACGCCGACCAGTTCCATATCTTCATTCTGCCGAACTGCCAGTTCCACACCTTTTCCCAGATTGCCATAACCGGCAATTCCTATTCTGATTTTTTCCATTATAAATTCCTCCTCGTCTCCATAATCCAAGTGCATCATATCACATTTTTTTTGTACTTTCAACACTTTAGCACATCAAATCATTACCTCGCATTCTATACGCTTCAATTTATCATCAATCCAATTATAATGTTCATCAATCGCCGCTATACCTGCGTTACGCTGTCCATTTACCAGACACTGGTAAATTTTGTTGTGCATTTCATACCACCATTCCTTATTATCTCTGGCAGTGACCTCTAAAATCATGGTAATTTCTTCCTGACACACCTGAGAAAGAGCATTCATCAACATCTCCAGCAAATGATTTCCCGAACTGACGATCAACATTCGATGAAAATCATGATCTGCCTGCACCATCGACTCATAATCACTTTTTTTGATTCTTGTCATGATTTCTCCGAAATTTTTTTTATCTTCTTCATTCCATTTCTCAAGTGTCAGTTCAAAAGCCTGCGCTTCCATCGCCCGACGCAGATGGCTGACTTCCAGATAGTTGCTCTCTTTCATAAAAATCAACATGGAAAACACACTGCTTAAACTTTTTCCCATTTGATTCACAAGAAAATTACCTTTTCCCTGTCTACTTTCAATCAGTCCCATATGCTCCAATGTTCGCAAAGCTTCCCGAATAGAATTTCTGCTTAATCCCAATCGCTCCATCATTTCCCGTTCGGATGGCAATTTCCCTCCAAACTTTATTTTCCCCTCTTCTACCAGATTTTTAATATATTCTATAACCTGATAATATACCCGATCCTGTATCGTCTTTTTCGTTTCTTCTATCTTATGTTCCAATTTCTCTTCCCTCTCTATGCAATAAAGCCAGAAAACAGAGGTACAATGGCCGCTGTTAAAAGTCCGGCTACTGCAATTGCCAGACTGCTCATGGCGCCTTCCACCTTTCCCATTTCCATAGCTTTTGCTGTTCCGATGGCATGGGCAGAAGTTCCTAAAGCCAGTCCTCTGGCAATGGGATCATGAATCTTAAATATTTTACAAGTTACTTCTGCTATCACATTTCCCAAAATACCTGTAATCACAATTACAGCTACCGTAATCGTGACAACTCCACCCAATTCTTCAGACACACCCATTCCAATCGCAGTAGTAATTGATTTCGGAAGCAGTGTCACATACTGTTCATGATCCAGATGGAAAAGTAATGATAAAATCAATACCCCCACCATACTGGCCAAGACACCGGAAATAATTCCCGCTGCCACCGCTTTTACATTCTTTTTCAATAATTCCAACTGTTCATATAAAGGAACTGCCAGAGAAACCGTCGCAGGCGTAAGCAGATAACTGAGGTATTTCCCTCCTTCCTTGTAATTTTCATAATCCACATCCAAAATAAGTAATACGCCCATAACGCAGATTACTGCAATCAGTAAAGGATTAAAAAGAGCCATCTTAAATTTTTTTCTGAGAAGTAATCCCAGTTCATACGCAGCCAGACTGATGAAAGCGCCAAAAAATACAGAATCTGTCAAAAATTCTTTCATTTTTCCTCTTTATCCTTCCTTTTATTCTTCTCGATCACCGCCTGCGTCACACGCCCCGTTACCACCATCACCAAAACGGTAGTAATCACAGTGATCAACATCACCTGTATCCAGACAGGTCGTAAAAGCTCCCATGTTGTCAAAATTCCTACTGCTGCCGGAATAAACATCACCGGCATGATTTCAATTAAAAATTCTGCCGCATTCTTCACTTGCTCTAGCTTACAAATTCCCAGAACCAACGCAGCCAAAAGCAACACCAACCCATAAACACTGGCCGGAATCGGTAAAGGTATCCATACATGAAGAACCTCTCCCAGAAAGGAAAACAACAAAATCAGACTGAACTGTTTTAAAAATTTCATAAATATTTTCTCCTCATCAACTGGTACTACCAGTAAATTATACGAGGATGCTACGGAAATGTCAAGCGCTCCCAGTGAACAGTAACAACCACATACCATAAAAAAAAGCTGTTCTCATGAAACCCCATGAAAACAGCCTTTTATCCTATCATATTTACTTTATTCTATTTCTCTCTTACTTCCATTCTCCGCCGGGAATGGATACTGAATTGATCTAATATCCAATCGACAACAGGAACAAATAAAATCACAAATAATACGGCAAATCCGTTATTGATTACCCGCAAGGTTACAGAACCCCCAGAACCAAAAAGACTCATGGCAATCCCCAATGCCCCAAATGCGTTAAATACTGTCTGCCATTTATATGTGGCACAAAATCCCACACCGATTCCTCCTATGATTCCCAACAGACCATAGCTTTCCTCCGGAAGAATCCGTATCAAAAGCATAAATCCCACACATCCTGCCAAAGTTCCCAGGAAACGGTAAATCATCTTTGTTTTCCTGTCTTCATCAAAAGGCTGCAATACGGACATAGCTGCAATTCCAATC
Source organism: Oliverpabstia sp. (assembly GCA_034114925.1). Lineage (GTDB taxonomy): Bacteria > Bacillota > Clostridia > Lachnospirales > Lachnospiraceae > Oliverpabstia. The sequence goes on along the minus strand of JAXEUM010000101.1, from coordinate 5,512 downwards.
CACATACTTCTGGGCAGTCCCACCAATTCACCTGCCAGCATGGATAAACACACCCCTAATGCCATTTTGATCTGCCAGCGACTTCTGGTGGATTCCAGACAAAATTCCTTTAAAACATCTTTCAGACTTCTTTTACACTCTGCTTTTCTATGATTTCTATACATACAAAGCGCAACCCATAATCCTCCCACCATCAATCCTGTCACTCTTTTGGCATATGCGATTCCACTCACATCATTACCATAAAGGAGTAAATATGTCAGCACAAACGTGGCATGATTAAAATAAAGCACATTGTGACATCCCAATAACAACATCAGGAAAATACTGATACTATTAATCAGAAATCCCGCTGCAGACGGAACCTGATTCGCCATATGAGGACCCACAGCCAAAATCCCAAAAATACCCAACATGACCCATGCGCTTTGTGATGGCCAAAATCCAAGATCTACCTGACGAAATGCCAAAAGCGCTAAAAGCACACCCACTCCGGCCACTCCGTTTTCTTCTCCAAATACACTGGTAAAGATACTCACAAACACTACACAAAACGCCACCGTAAGAGCAATTTTCAAACAATATACAGCGATATGTTTTCTCTTTTCCTTCTTGTCTGTACAGGAGCGAATAAGTTTTTTAGAGCCTGCCTGATTTAATTGTAATTCCTGATATACTGTCATAAACATTCCTCCTTGTCTTTTTTAGATAGCAAAGAGGTATATTATAAGAAAAAAACAAAGATGTCAATTAAATCTTTATAAAATGATATTTCATTTTTCTTATAATCACATTCCATACAATACTTTTCTACAAATGAGTGTGAGCATCAACCGTGTAATATTTCCTCTCTATAACTATTTATCTTCTGTATCAGCGTTTCTATATGTATCTTATTAAAATCTGTCGTGTTCACAACAATATGTGGCCCATTCGCCACAAAGCTGTCCATTCCTCTATCAATAATTCCACTCACAAAATTCTCATATGAAATACTTTTAACATCTTTATTCAGAATTTTTTCAGGATAGCAGTCATTTACAACGTGGCCTCGATGTCTGTCCGGACTATTATTTCTCTCTGTAAAACGCTCATATATTTCAGAATAATTTCCTGTCAATGTTACGGTAATCGCTGTATATGAATATCTTTCAAGAATTTCTAATAGAGGCTCCTTTGATATGTTTTCAAAATTATTTTCCAGTATAAATGGCTGATTATTTTTCATTAACTGTGTCGCCATATAATACATAATATTCATACTGGCAATACCTAATTTGACCTTCTCTTCTCTGGAAACAAACCCTATATCATCATACATAATCTCTTTAATTTTATCTTTTGAAATAACAGGTAATCCAAAATGTTCCCCTAAAGATGCTGCCATTGTACTTTTTCCTGCTGCCGGAATCCCAGTCACTAATATACAATACATGTTCAAACCTCCGCCTCAATCACGATATAAAAAATTCCTATTTTTTCAAACGGTTATTTTTACTTTCTCTGCACTTTCTGGTAATAAGCAATCAATCGTTTCAATTCTTCCTCACAGGTACTCTCATTTGCATTGGCCATCTCAAATAAAATGTCATATAATTGCATATCTTTTTCACCAAAAGTCACATTAATCCTTCGTTCCATTCTTCCGGCTATGTGACTATAGTTTTCCGGATATGCATAATAACATTCTTTGCACATCGATATATCCTTTTTCTTCCAATTATCGCAATGCTCACATGTCCAAGATTTATCTCTATTTGCTGAAGGAGATAATAGCATAAATCTATCCAAATCCATTATGTTTTCTGGATCTCCTCCTATTTCATACGGTATACGATGATCTGGCTGAAGTAATCTTGCAGGATATTCTTCTCCATACAAATTACATTTGGCGCCGTATTTCTTTAATAATGCACTCTTTAATTTCTCAGTCAACTGAGTTCTTCCAGATGTTTTGGATAACTGATTTGTTCTTTTTGCTTCTTCCCAATTTCCAAATCTATATGCTGCAATATTCTTCCCCGAAGAATCTTTTGTTTTAAAAGTCTCCAAGGGAATTCCTAATTCTCTTACATCTCTTGCTGCTCTTGGTGCATGTTCATATCCTTCATTTTTCAAATCTTCTGTACTGCAATATCCCTTTTCCAAAATAGTATCAATTACAAATCTTGCCCTTTTGTTTGTTACCGCATTCAATGTATCTACAAAATCCTGTGGTAAATTCATATAATATTCTCCTTATGCAAAACACAATTCCAACTGCTCATAGTTTTCTCGCTTTTTCATCAGGTTTTTACTGGCATACAACGACTCATAGGTAATTTCATTTTTTCCATTAAGTGTTGCTTGCGCGGATACACCAGCATTTATATAAATGTGTGTTAATTCCAATGATTTTGGTAATGTCTTTCCAATCATTTTATCACCGGTTTTCCCATCATAACTAACAATATAATCTATACCTCTGGCATTCAACTTTTTTAATTCTTCTACAAATTCATCAAAGTCGACTCCCTGAATATATCTATTATCTCTAATACAATTACTTTTTGAAGTCCCCTGATACGGAGGATCCATATAAATCAAATCTCCTTTTTTTGCTGAAGATAATACATCTTTATAATCCACATTTGAAAATGATATTTTATTCTTTAACAAATTCGATATCGCCATTGCATTATTAGCAATAATATTCGGTTTTGTACCATAACGCCTTTTGTCACACGACTGATTTAATTCCCCGTTCGAATTATATCTTACAGCACCTTTTACAACTCTCGCCAGTAAGAAAAGCATTCTGGCAGGGTCTTTTGCTCCGTTATTAAACTCTTCTCGAATTTTATAAAAATAATCCACATTATTCTCACCTTCATCAAATTGTCCATTCCATATGTTTTCATATGCAACAACTAGCCTTGAAGGATTTTTTATACACTCTTCCATAAGTTTTACAAGTGGTTCATTAATATCATTAATCCAAAATTCATTACATAACCCTTGTGCAGCAGCAAGAATTGTAATTGCACATGTTCCTGAAAATGGTTCTATAAGTCTATCAAATGATGTAGGAAAAAATTTAACTATTTCGGGAGCTATAATTCTCTTGCTTCCCTGATATTGCACTAAATGTGGTGTTTTCATAATTATACTCCTTTATTCATCAATACGCTTTCTAATATATCACATTTTAAAACAATGCAAATACGAAGCGAAATATCAGTATTGACATTTTCACTTCTGTTTTCATCTCCCGAACATATTTTCGTGTTATCACTAAAAGAATATCATATGTTTCGTGTTATATCAATCATTTTTCCTAATTAAGTATGAGTTCTCCTAGTCTCACCAAAACCTATCATGGAATCTGAACAGAAATCCTACACCCGTATGCCGGAATCAAAGGGAGGTATTACTCAAGGATGCCACTATTGATATTCCTGCTGCATTCACTAGATAAACGAACATGAAAATGGGGGCTGATATTTTTCCAACATCAACCCCTCATAAAATCCTCTCAAAAAGTTTGATTAGTCAAATCGCTATTTCCAACTGCCTTGTAACCTATCTTTCAAACTCTAAAACATTATGTTATTCAACAATCCGAAAAGTTCTCACCACACCCACCATATCTTTTTGAAGATTTTCATAACTTTTGACACAATCCGGCTCACTCTCCAGATAATTTATACTTTCCGGCTCCCTCAGATATGCGTAGAAACCATCACTGCTGAGAATCAGCTTTTCACTCTTTCCCATTTCTTTTTCATTCTGGCGTACTTCAAAGGAAAATACCGTTCCAAAACTGTCTCCATACAGACTTAATCCTCTTTTATTATTCAGTAAATCCACACAACTGATCATCATTCCATAGTCTGTCAAATTGACGCGAAACATGACTTTATTTCCCCAATTGACCGGATATTTAAAAGCAAAGGATTTATCTCCCAGAGTATCTTGATAAGTAAACGTATCACTGGTAAATCCCTGGAGACCTAATTGTGCATCTGCCAGATATTCCACATTTTTCTTTTCATAGTCGTTAAAAACCTCTACGTTGAAATCCTCTGGCTCTACCGACGGACAATACCAGTTTTTACTTCTGAAATATTCATCCAGATATTCATCTTTAAAAATTCTTCCATGACGGGCATAAATCTCATTCTTGGCAAGTCTGATATTTTCCACACTCCATCCTGCGATGTCATATTCATTGAGATAGCGGTTGCTGCTATCCTGCAATACATATCCTTCTGCCCCTGCTTCCTTCAACAACGCCTTATCTTCTACTGGCGCGGCTGCCGCTGCCTGTCCGCTTTGCGATAAGTTTCTGGTATATCCCTGAAAAATCATAGTCAAAAATATGACTGCTAATATTCCCAACAAAACGGCAATCATAACAAATCCATATAAAATTGTATTATCTGTTGGTTTTCTTTTTCTGAAGTCAGACATAATGTTCTCCTGTATCTTTTCACCTGACATGCTCATAACCTGTAGAAATTGTTTCATTTCTTTGTTATAGCTTATCTATTATTATACCTTTGCAACGGTGTACAAAGGGAACATAATAAAAAACTTAATAATGGACTGCCAATCTTACACAAAGTACCGCCCAAACGAGACTATGGGCGGTATTTTTGTATCATGGCGAAGAAAGGAGGAACTTCCCACGGGGGCTTGACTGAAAAGTTGAGCCCCTTTTTTCATGCCAAAAAACAGGAGGTAAATGCTTATGGCAGATGATAAAACCACAAAAACGCCGGAACAGCCGGTAACGGATACCGGACCGGGCAAGGAAACGCCGCCCGCGCCTCCAAAAGAACCGGAGAAAGTTTCCGTTTCCCCGGAGCCGGAAAAAAAGACGGAACCGGAGGTAAAGAACCCGCAGGTTTCCGTCTATAACTTCGCTGAAATTATGAAGGAAAAGAAAGCCGAGGAACGGGCGGCAGCTCCCGGCGGGGAAAAGCCTGCCCCGGCAAAAACGGAAAAACCGGAAAAGCAGCCAGAGGCTCCGAAGAAAGCGGAGGAAAAACCCAAAGAGCCGGAACAGCCGAAGCGCCGGGGCCGTCCCCCGAAAGCAGATAAGGACAAGGACGCAGCCCCAAAGCCTAAAGCCCCCGCACAGAAACCGGAAAAGGCGGTCAAAAAGGAACCGGAGAAAAAAGCAGCTCCAACGGTACAGGTCACTTCCGCTCCGAAGGGACCCGAGAAGCCAAAGGATGCTCCACGCCGGGGCAAGGAACAGATCGTCTATATCAAGCTGAACGAGCTCCACGCCTTCAAGAACCATCCCTTTGAAGTCCGGGATGATGAAGAAATGCGGGCTATGGTGTCCAGCGTTAAGGACAAGGGCGTGACCCAGCCCGCTATTGTCCGTCCCCGTGAGGATGGCGGCTATGAGATCGTGTCCGGCCACCGCCGCCAGAAAGCCAGCGAGCTTGCCGGGTATGCGGATATGCCCTGTATCGTCCGAAACCTGACAGACGATGAAGCCATCACACAGATGGTCGAG
>JAXEUM010000100.1:0-11276 GCA_034114925.1 Oliverpabstia sp. | reverse complement strand
AACTCTACTCTCCGGAAAAGAGTAGGTAATCCATATCGCATATCGAACTTACGTTTCTGTTAAGCCGTAGGTCTATTAAGGTTACCCTTTTGTATGAAAAACTTTTCAAAATAGTTCTTGACTATTTACCAAATTGCTGTTAAATAAGATGGGATTTAAGGAAAGTACCAAAATCCTTTTTGTGTTTATTATACTCTGCCAGCGCTGCATCAACAATCTTTTTTTGTATTGGTTGCTAAGAAAAGGGATTTCCATTATAATGGTATCAGAGCCTTCTTAGGTGAAATACGACAGGAAAGGTATCTGAAATTTATTACTTTTTGAAAGCGTGATGTGATGGAAAATAATGAAATCTGGATGATTTACGGTGAAAATTTTAAAGAAAATACGATTCGTTTGCTGGAAGAGGCGAATCTGAAAGAGAGAATTGCTTCAGAGAAAAGCAAAATTGGTATTAAGCCTAATCTGGTATCACCTTCAGAAGCATCCTGGGGAGCTACCACCCATCCGGAAGTGGTGGCGGGGATTATAGAATATTTGCAGAAATACGGCTATAAGAATTTGGTTATGTTGGAAGGCTCCTGGGTGGGAGATAAAACAGGAGAGGCAGTAACGGTCTGCGGATATGATCAATTATCAGAAAAGTACGGTGTTCCCTTTTTGGATATGCAAAAGGATACATCATCCGTAAAAAATTGTGCAGGCTTGGAACTTAAAATCTGCGACCAGGTGGAAACTTTGGATTTTCTCATTAATGTTCCGGTGATGAAAGGACATTGTCAGACCAAAATCACCTGTGCTTTGAAAAATATGAAAGGGTTGATTCCCAATTCAGAAAAAAGGCACTTTCACGCCATGGGGCTTCATCGTCCTATCGCACATCTTGCTGTGGGAATTCCTCAGGATTTTATTGTGGTGGACAATATATGTGGAGACTGGGATTTTGAGGATGGAGGAAATCCGGTGGTGATGAACCGGGTGATGGCGGCGGCAGATCCGGTGCTTATGGATGCCTGGGTTTGTCATGAGATGGGATATGAGGTAAAAGAGGTTCCTTATATTACTATGGCGGCGCAACTGGGAGCAGGATGTGATGACTGGCAAGCTGCGAAGCTTCGAAAAATCAATTTGCCGGAGAAAGAAGCTATTCTTCCTCACAAGAGAAAGATTGTAGAATTGCAGGATGCTGTGGAAGAGGTAGAATCCTGCAGCGCCTGTTATGGATATCTGATTCCTGCTTTGGATCGGTTAAAAGAAGAGGGATTATTTTCCCGATTGAAGGAAAAAATCTGTATTGGACAGGGATATCGAGGCAAGACAGGAAATCTGGGAATTGGAAATTGTACCCGGAAATTTTCTCACAGTCTGAGTGGCTGTCCGCCCACAGAGGAACAGATTTATGAATTTTTAAAAAAATATCTGGAGGATGAAGAACATGAAGTATGAAAATATCAGTAAAAAAATAGATGAGCTGCAGGAAGAGATTTTAAAAGGAATCCAGGAAAGCGTGGCAATCGACAGTGTGAAAGGAGAGCCGGAAGAGGGAGCGCCTTATGGAAAAGGTCCGAAAGCGGCTCTGGAACATGCATTGGCTTTGGGTGAAAAATTAGGATTTAGAACAAAAAATGTGGGAAACCGGGCAGGTTGGATAGAATATGGAGACGGGGAAGAGATGGTGGCTGTTTTAGGTCATCTGGATGTGGTACCTCTGGGGCAGGGGTGGAAATATCCGCCTTTGGGGGGCGAAATCCATGATGGAATTCTCTATGGCCGTGGAGTAGCCGATGATAAAGGATCTACTATAGGGGCAATCTACGCTCTGAAAGCCATTCGAGAGCTGGGACTTCCCATGGACAGAAGAATCCGTGTGATTTTCGGAACAGATGAGGAAAATGGTTCTTCCTGTGTGAAGCATTATATCGAAAGCGGAGAAGAAATGCCAGTGGCGGGATTTACTCCGGATGCGGAATACCCCTGTATTTTCTTTGAAAAAGGAATGAGTAAATTTGTAGTCGGAAAGAAGAAAGTAGAGCAGGGAAATGTAATACGTTTTCAGGGAGGAACAGCCGCCAATGTGGTTACACCGAAATGTACACTGACGGTAAAGGGCAATCTGGAAGTGGAAAATATGCCGGGAATCACAGTTACAAGAGAAAATGGAGAGACAAGAATTGATGCAGAAGGCTGCTCTGCCCATGGAAGCACTCCGCAGTTGGGAGAAAATGCGGCGATAAAACTTTTAGAAGCTGTGAAAAACCAGGAGTTTTCCGGGGATTTCCAGAAGATGAAAGACTTTATCCTGGAAATGTTGGGAAGAGAAACCAACGGAGAAACATTGGGAATTTGTTATCAGGATGAAGAAACAGGGGAGACTACGGTAAACCTGGGAATTGTAGACTACAGTGATCAGGGAATGGAATTATCCTTGGATATTCGGTATCCTAAGAATGGCTCTGCCCAGGAAGTGAGCGAAAAGGTAGAAAGAGCAGTACAAAAATACGGATTGGAGATTTTGGAACAGGAAATCACACCATTATTGTACGTGCCAAAGGATTCTGAACTGATCCAGAAGCTGGTGCATGTCTACCACGAGATGACAGGAAGAGAAGAACAGCCGCTGGCAATTGGCGGCGGTACTTATGCGAAAGCATTTCAAAATATGGTGGCTTTCGGTCCGGCATTTCCGGGAGATCCGGAGAGCGCACATCAGCCTAATGAATGTATTTCCGTAGAAAAGTTAATGGAATCGTTGAAAATTTCGGCAGCGGCTATGTGGGAGCTGGCGATGCAGTAAACGGGTTAAGAGGACTAGGATGAAAAAGAATATTGGCATTTTGTTGGTGATTCTTTTGTTGGCTTTATGTTCTTGCGGAACACCTCGAAAACTTGATTTTCCAAAGACCACCTGGAATATGACTTCCGATCAAGTGATGGAAGTTTATCAGGTAAAACAAGAGGATGCTGCTTTTTATAGAGAAAGCGGGCGTAGTTTGGCATTTGCGTTGGAGAATCAGGAAGTATTTGGAGAAATGGCGCAGACCGTTCAATTTGATTTTAGTGATGTGAATTTAGAAAACGGTGAAGATATTCGAATATCCAATGAAAATGAGGAGAATGAAAAAAAGATCCTTTGTGGAGTAACTATAGTTTATTCTCAAAATGCAGATATGAATAACGTGGAAAAACATATGGAAAAATTGTATGGGGATGAACACCTTTCAGAAATCAGTGTATTTTCTTCGTTTGACGTATTAGGAACAGGAGAATTAAATGAAATAAAGCATACGGAAACAGACGAAATAAAACTATGGGGAAGCGAAACAGTTGCGAAAGCAACAGAGGAAGAAAAGAATGTTGATTTTCAAAAGAAATGGGTATCATATCTGCCTGGATTGAAAGAAGAACGGTGGAAAGAATTTTCAGAAAGAGGTCGCCTGATTACCGTTGTATTAGATAAAAATGGAGAAAATCCTTCGGTAAAATTTGATGGGTACAATCAGCTTATTTATCAGGAAATCAAAGACGTATCTACCGAAACTTCCTCATGAATGTAAGAACTTAAAAAGTTTGATAATTGAAAACGTGGACTGTCGCATGAACATTAAAGCGGCAGTCCACATTTTCGATTTTATCTAACATTGTTGTTGTATATTTCTCAGTTTCTCAATTTACTCACCACTATTTTTTTTGAAAACAGCACTTTTTAGCGTTTTTTTGCGGAAAAATAGTATTTTTTTGAGAAAAACAGGTCACATATTTTACATAATGGAATGAAATTATAAATTGTCCGAGAGTTATGGTATTACATTCGGGAAATATATTAAAAAAGAATGTATGGAATGAACTACCAGAGGAAGAGTATTTGAACATATGCAAGTGATATTTTTTAGAATAGTTCGATGATTATTTACTGTTGGAGAAAAGAATAGAAGGGTAGAGTATTCAAAAGAAAAAAGGATTGATCAGTGTGAACTGACCAGTCCTTTTTTGGATTTCCTCATGTTACATATCTTCATACATAGCTTTCAGCATTCGGATAATCTGGGGTGGTGTAAAACGGCTGCTGTCGATACAAAGATCGTACTGGCTCATATCCAGCCACCGTTCATCCGTAAAATATTCATAATAACTGCGGCGTTCTTTATCTACTTTCCGAATCATGGCCCGGGAACTTTTCTCTGTACGGTCCAGACGGTTCATGACATTTTTAACCCGGTATTCAAAAGGAGCATGAATGAAAACGCTGCTGCATTTTTCTTTCAGAATGTGGTTGGCGCACCGTCCGATGATTACACAGTCTTCCTTTTCGGCAAGAGATTGGATAATTTCACTTTCCGCTTGGAATAATACGTCATTCATAGGAAAGAAATGATACTGTGGCTGCATCTGCATGGGATTATCCACTGGATAACGCCACTGGCTTGCCCGTTTTTCGTCCACCTTCAGCAATTCGTCGTAGGGAATACCTTTTTTCTCGCTGGCAATGCGAATCAGTTCCTTATCATAATAATGGATTCCCAGTTCCTGTGCCAGAATTTTTCCCAATTGTCTGCCGTTGCTTCCGTATAATCGGTTGATGGTAATAATTCGTTTACTCATAGAAGTACCCCCTTTCAGGTCATGGTTTATTTATCTGTATTATAACAAAATTTTCAGATAAATTCTATGAGTTTATAAAAAAGAATTCTGCTTCGCAGAATTCTTCGCCTGCGGCGGGATGTTTTTGCAATAGGATACTTTTCCGCCGCAGTGCGATCCCTGTGGAGCATTTTATTTCATAGGAAAGGCTTCCTATGAAATAAAAAAAGAGAAATGTTGATTTCAACATTTCTCTTCTCAGTGCCGATGGCCGGACTCGAACCGGCACGGCTGTTAACCGCTTGATTTTGAGTCAAGTGCGTCTGCCAATTCCGCCACATCGGCTTATTCGGTTATCAGAACCGTTATTTATATTAGCATAAGTCACTTGAAAAAGCAAGCACTTTTTTGAAAAAAATTAAATTTTAGAATTATTCTACTTCATTTCCCGTAGTTTCTCCTTTTAAAAAGGCCATAGCATTGTTTAAAGTAGTTTCGCTGATGGCTGCCAGAGCTTCCTGAGTAAAGAATCCCTGATGAGAAGTAATGACCACATTGGGGAAGGAGAGAAGTCTGGCAGTTACAGATGTTTCCATGATATCGTCGGAGCGATCTTCGAAAACATTTTTCTTTTCTTCTTCGTAGACATCCAAGCCTACAGCAAAGAACTTTCTGGCGCGGATACCTTCGATGAGATCGTCAGTCTTTACCAGGCCGCCCCGGGAAGTATTGACCAGAATTACGCCGTCCTTCATTTTCTGGATGGTTTCACGGTTAATCAAATGATACGTTTCATCCATGAGAGGGCAGTGAAGAGAAATCAGATCGCTTTGTGCCAGGAGTTCATCCATGGTAACGTAGGTTACAAAGTCAAGATCCGGATTATGATAATTGTCATAAGCAATGACTTTCATACCAAATCCATGGCAGATTCTTGCCATGGCGGCGCCGATACGTCCTGTTCCCACAATTCCTGCTGTTTTCTGATAAAAGTTAATGCCTAACATACCGCCCAGACTGAAATCATTTTCTCTGACACGCACATATCCTTTGTGGATACGTCGGTTAGCGGCAATGGCAAGTCCCATAGCGTGTTCTGCAACTGCTTCCGGAGAATAACCGGGTACACGCAGGATTTTAATGCCTAATTCGTGAGCTTTGTCAATATCTACATTATTAAAACCGGCACACCGCATAAGAATCAGTTTTACACCGCATTCATGGAGAATCTCTACGGTTCTTGTTCCCACATTACTGCTTACGAAGGCGCAGATTGCATCGTAGCCTTTCGCGAGAGCTGCAGTGCCGGGAACCAGTTCTGATTTCAGATAATCAATCTGTAGTTCAGGATATTCCCCTATTTTTTTGTCAAAAGATTCTTTATCGTAGCTTTTGGTATCATAAAATAAAATTTTCATAGAGTGTCCTCCTTTTCCATTTGTTGAGGTTATTATACACTAACTGGTGGAACGTGTATATCCCTATGGAGTATTTTTCAATATTATTTTATATTTTTAATGTTATATTTATTTTTTCGGAAATGAAATATATTATACCTGCTATTTTTGATTTTTATAAAAGTTCTATGGGAAAATAGAAAAATACTTTTCTGGTTTCGCATTGACTTAAAAAAAGGAAGTGCTATAATCATTTTATGGAAGCATAGCTCAGCTGGGATGAGCGTTCGCCTCACACGCGAGAGGTCATGGGTTCGAGCCCCATTGCTTCCAGTTACTTCTGCAGGTATAGTTCATCGGTAGAATACCAGCTTCCCAAGCTGGGGAGGGGGGTTCGATTCCCCTTACCTGCTTGATTTATAGTGAGATTTGCAGACAATCGCTTTGGGCGATTATTTTTTATCTCATATTTAATAGTAGAGAATAGTAAAGGTGGAAAATGTATGGCAGGAAAATCGAATTGCGAGACTTGCAGTAATTATGTGTTTGATGAAGAGTGTGAATGTTATTGCTGTGATGTGAATCTGGATGAGGATGAGATGTATCGGTTTATGAGTAATAGTTTTTTTAATTGTCCATATTACCGACTGGATGACGAATATCGGGTAGTCAGGAAACAAATGTAGGATAAAAAATGGTAACATTTTTTTAAATACTGAAAAAGGATACATTTTTGACATTATAAAAATTTAATTTGACAAACAAAGAATTCCTTACTAAAATGTTCCTTAACGAGTTTTTTGCGGCTGTTTTTCAGCGGTGAAAAAAGATATGCAGGAGGACAGATATGTATAAGTATGAAGACCAAAAAGAGATGCGCATGGCGATGAATGGGAAGATGATTGTCATGCTGGCTGGTGTATTTCTGATAATCACAGCGGTTACCAGCACATTGATGCAGGGAATACAGTATTTTCTTGTAGCGAACAGTGCAAAAGCAGGTGATGCGAACGCTATGAAACTGATTACAGATACAGGGCTTAGTATCGGACAGATTTACAGTGTGGGAGTTTCCTATATCATTGCGACGCTTGTGGAAGTTATGACCGGTGTAATCTGTGCCAAGTTTTCCAATCGTCTGGATAAAGTGAAGATTTCACTGTATGCAGACATTGTATTACTGGTTGTTTTGGTACTGCAGCAGTCTTATATGATGGTACTGGCTGGTGTGTTTAATCCGTTTGCTCTGTTGTCAGGTGTTTTGATGCCGTTGCTTCTTCTGTGGGGAGTTACCCGTTTGATGAAACTGGCAAAGAAATATCCGGATCGTATGTATGCTGTGGAGCCTAATCCGGCAAGAGGAGGAAGAAATGCAGCGCCTCAGAAGCAGAATATTATGAAAAAAGCAAAAGCACGGGTAAAAGATGAAGAAATGGTTGCCCGGGTGGTGGATGAACTTCCGGATGAACATACAGAAAAAGAAGAGTGATTGTAAATAATAGACAGGGAAACCCCGGTGATCAGCGGAATACCAATCTGCGATTCCGGGGGTTTTTTCTATTATGGCAATCAGATGATGCAAAGATATCAGGAAATAGGATGGGAGGAATACATATTGCGTTTTTTTCATTTATCAGATCTTCATATAGGAAAACAGTTGTACGGATATTCTCTTCTGGAGGATCAGGAGTGGATTTTAGATAAGATTCTTCAGAAAGTAAAAGAGAGAAAACCGGATGGGGTGTTATTATGCGGAGATATCTATGATAAATCCGTCCCTTCCGGAGAAGCAGTAACAGTGTTTGATCGATTTTTATGCAGATTGACAGAGATTTCCCCTAAGATGCCGGTATTGATGATCAGCGGCAATCACGATTCACCGGAACGATTGTCTTTTGCAGGAACTATTTTGGAGAGACAGAAGGTATTTGTGGAAGGACTTCCTCCGGTAAAAGAAGAGGAGCATATAAAAAAAGTGATACTGGAAGATGGTTGGGGGCCGGTGGAATTCTGGCTGTTGCCGTTTGTGAAACCGGGGTATGTAAAAGAAGTATTTGGAGGGAAGGAACCGGAGAGTTATCAGGAAGCTGTTCAGGGACTTTTGGAACGAGAGATGCTTTTGGAAAAACCGGATAAAAAAGTGAGAAAAGTGTTGCTTACCCACCAGTTTTTTACTGCCTCCGGAGAAAAGCCGAAGCAAAGTGAGTCGGAAACGATTATAGTAGGGGGATTGGATCAGGTGGATATTGGGTGTCTCAAGGATTTTGATTATGTGGCTATGGGACATATCCATCGTCCCCAGTCTATGGGAAAGCCATGGATTTATTATTGTGGAACGCCTTTACAATATTCTGTCAGTGAGTGGAATCAGAGAAAATATCTGACAGAGATAGAATTAAGGGAACCGGGAAGCGAGCCAAAGATAGTACTCCATGAGTTACAGCCTTTGAGAGAAGTTCGGGTACTTCGAGGAACGCTGGAAGAGATTTTGGAAGCAACGGAAGGAGTGATTTCTGAGGACTATGTGAGCGTGACACTGACAGATGAGCAGGAACCATATCAGCCAAGAGAACGGCTGGAAACCTTGTTTCCACGACTGTTGGAAGTGAAAATGGATAATGGAAGAATGAATATGCTGCTTCAGGAGGAGGAGACAGAGGATACGGTCACAGATCCACGGGAAGTATTTCAGAGATTTTTCAGCAGGATGCAGGGACGGGAAATGGAGAAAGAGGAAGAAGAAATTATGGAACAGGTATTTCAGAAAGTGGGGGAAGAAGAGATATGAGACCAAGAAAGCTGAAATTATCTGCATTTGGTTCCTATGCCGGAGAAGTGGAAATAGACTTTACCCAGGTGCAGCAGGGAGTTTTTCTGATTACAGGAGATACAGGTTCCGGAAAAACAACGATTTTTGATGGAATCACCTATGCGTTGTATGGACAGACCAGCGGAGGGAGAAGAGACGGTTCCATGATGAGAAGTCAGTATGCTCCGGCGGGGACGAAGACTTTTGTGGAACTGGAATTTGAGAGCCGTCAATTGACGTATCGTGTAATAAGAAATCCGGAATATGAAAGGGAAAGTAAGAGGAAAAATAAAGACGGACAATACACCATGACTCGGGAGAAGGCAGGAGTGGAGTTTTATCTGCCGGATGGTTCTTTATATCGGGGAAATCGCCAGGAAACGAATAAAAAACTGGTGGAAATTCTGGGAATGGACATACGGCAATTTACCCAGATATCCATGATCGCCCAGGGGGATTTTATGAAGCTGTTGCTGGCAAAGTCAGATGAGCGAAAAGAAATATTTTCCCGGATCTTTGATACAGGTATTTTCTGGAAAGTACAGGAAGAATTAAAAAACCGTACCAGAGTGATGTATGGAAATCTGGAAGATAACCGAAAATCCTGTCTCAGAGAGATGGACGAACTGGAAGGGAGTACGCCGGAAGAACAGTCAGAATACCGGGAGTTTATAAAACAGAATCAGAAGGAGCCTGATTTGAAAAGAGTTCTGGAGTGGGGAAAAGTTTTTCTGGAACAGAATCAGCAAGAGTACAAAGAAAAGACGGAAGAGGGGAAAAAATGTGCCAAAAATCTGGAAGAGCAGAATCGGTTATATAGTTTGGAAAAGCTTAAAAATGCTCAGTTTTGTGAATTGGATCAGATGTATGAGATTTGTGAGAAGCTGGAGAAAGAAAGGGAAGAGTGGGAGGAAAAGGAAAAGTCCGTGGCAAAGGCGGAAAAATGTCTTCTGCTTCTTCCCCAGGAGGAAGCTTGCCAACAGGGAAAGAAAAATCTGAGTGACATTCAAAAAAGAGTACAGGGACTGGAACAGTGGTTTCAGGTTCATGGGGGAGATGTCCAGGAAAAACGAGAAAAACTGGAGAAAGTAAAAGAGTATGAGAAACGGCTGGAAGAGAAAGAAGTACCTGTTCTTAACCGTCTTTCTCAGGCATTGGAACAGTACCAGGGACTGGAAGTTCATCTTTCATCTGCCAAACAATGGGAGAAAAAACTGAATTTTCAAAAAACAGTTTACAAAGAGACAGAAGAGAAGTATCATGTTTTGTGCAGTGAATATGAACAGATGTATCAGTCTTATTTTCAGGAACAGGCAGGAATATTGGCGGCAGAATTATCTGAGGGAGAACCATGTCCGGTATGTGGTTCCAGGAATCATCCGCAAAAAGCAAAAGTTTCTTTAGGCGCCCCCACAAAAGAAGCAGTGGAAAAAACCAAAAAAGCAAGAGATAAAAAAGAAGCAGAGAGGGAAAAAGACCGAAATCATCTGTTGGAAATTAAGACAGCTCTGGAAAGAGAGATGGCAGCCATCCGTCAGATGGAAAAACAGTTTCTCGGTCAGGAAGAAGAGCAGTCTCTGGAACAGATTCGTAAGAAATGGAGCCAGTGGAAAGAAAAGGCAGAAGAACGCTTGGGACAGGGAAGAAGGAAGGTTGAAGAGGCGAGAAAAAAACTGACAGATCTTACAGAAGATTACCAAAAAGCTGTGCAGGAGGAAAGTATCCAAAAAGGGAAGCTGGAAGAAAATAAAAAATTGGCACAAAGCCAGGAAAAAATACTGGAAAAAGCTGTGGAAAAGTTTAACTTTGATTTGAGAGAGCAGGGATTTTCCACGGTGGAGGAATACAAAAATTGTCGGATGAGCCGACAGGAGATGGAAAATGCCAGAAAAGCGGTTGACAGATATCGGCGAAAACAGATAGAATCAGAACAGAAGAGAAAAATTTTGGAAGAACAACTGAAAGGTCAGGAACGTCCAAAATTGGAGAAAATATCCGAGAACTTACATACTTTGAAAGAACAGCAGAATAGGCTGGAGGTGGAAATTCGAAAACTTTACAGCCAAAAAGAAAGAAACCGTTCGGCGTTTCGTAAGTTATCTTTGTTGGCAAAGGAACGGGAACAGATGAGAAGAGCGTATGAGCTTCTCAATAATCTGAGCAGAACAGCCAATGGCAGTCTCAATGGAAGTGTAAAAATAGATTTTGAGTCGTATATGCAGCGGCAGTATTTTGAGCAGATGATCCGTTATGCAAACCATCATTTGCAGAAGATGGCTTCCGGACAGTTTCTTTTACAGTGCAGAAAACTGGAGAATCTGTCTACCCAGGGGAATGCAGGACTGGATCTGGATGTGTACAGTATGCTTACCGGAAAAATCAGAGATGTGAAAACTCTTTCCGGCGGTGAATCCTTTATGGCTGCCCTGGCTCTGGCATTGGGGATGACGGATGTGATTACAAGAGCTATGGGAGCAGTGCGGGCGGATACC
>JAXEUM010000099.1:0-14330 GCA_034114925.1 Oliverpabstia sp. | reverse complement strand
AAGTTGTTCTTATTATAACAAAAATATGCGTTTTCAGCCTACAAAACTCCTAGAAAATCAATAACTTTTAAATAGGTGTGGAATTTACTTCTGCACTGGAATTTACTTTTTCAAGTTAGCAAATATTAAATTTTCAGGGTCATATAGATAGGGCTTTTGACCCCAGCATCATGACATTTGCTTAAGGTGATATTTGTTTACAAGATTCCAATAATTTTCAGTAAATTTCAAAAATATACGTTCATGTGAAAGAAAAATCCCCTGTTCTTCGTACCAATCATAAATCTGGTCACATATTGATTTTATGAGTCCGAATTTATATGTAATAGTTTTGTGACACGCATCTGAGAAAACATAATTGAATAATGACCAAAACTCATCTTCACTCACTTTATCTTGTACCAATACACCTTCTCGTAATTTCCATCCCTACATGACCTCACCACCGCTTTTCACAACACGCATACATTATTAATATGCTTTACCAGACTAATTTCTTTGCAGTATCTAGTAATTTACCAAATGCTTCTTCAACGTCTGATATCTGTAAATCTGGTCCCCAACTGATTCTAATTGAATTTTCAATTTGTTCCACCGGAATTTCCATTGCACTCAACACATAACTTGGTGAATATGACTTAGAATTACATGCTGATCCATTCGAAATTCCGCAATAACCTTTAGAAGATAACATCAACGCTTCAGATGCCACACCACAAATACATATATTTAACGTATTATCAATTGCATAGTTCTGATTACCATTGAATACAAATTGCAGATCAGAATCTTCTACCATCGAAATTATCTTTTCTTTAATCTTCTTGCATTTGTCATTATTCTTTTTATAATCTTTCTGTGCTATTTCACATGCTTTTCCTAACCCTGCAACCAAGGCAACCGGTACTGTTCCTGGTCGGATTCCATGTTCTTGCTGTCCTCCAAAAATAATCGGTTTAATAGGCGGCAATTTATATCCTCTTTTTTTTAAGATTAGTGCCCCTACACCTTGTGGTCCTCCTATTTTATGTGCACTCATAGAAAGCATATCATACTTTACTTCTTTTAATTCATCAACAAGTTTCCCAAAACTCTGTGTTGCATCAACATGAAACAAAATATTATTTTTAGCCAAAACATCTCCAATCTCTTTAATTGGCTGTATTATTCCAGTTTCATTGTTTACATGCATCACACTTACTAATAAGGTATCATCTCGTAACTTACATAATAATTCCTCTGAACTAATCCTTCCTGTACTATCTGGATTAACAAAGTCAATTTCAAATCCTTGCTTTCCCATAATTTTTACAGTTTCGAGTACTGCCTTATGCTCTATGGTAGTTGTAATTATATGCTTTTTATTGGATGTAATCCCATATTCCCTTAGCCCCTGGATCGCAATATTATCACTTTCAGTTGCTCCGCTTGTAAAAAAGACCTCATCACTATTGACATTTAAAATAGATGCCACTTTTCCACGTGCATCCTCAACTGTTTTCCGCGCAAGTTCTCCAAATTCATGTGTTCTACTATCAGAATTCCCCGGTACATTCCTATATACGTCCATCATACAATTTAATACTTCTTCATGAATAGGTACCGATGAATTAAAATCTAAATATACACTCATACACCTAAGCCTCTGTAGCCAAATTCAATAGATCATCTAAGTTTTTTATAAAATTAGTGCCTGTCAAATATGCTATTCCTCTTTCTAAATGTAATTTAAAATATTGGGCCATATTCTCTTCTGTTGGATCAATATTTTTTTCAATGCACCACTCAAGAACCAATGCCTCATATAGTTCACTGTATTCGCCAGCGAATGTATACCATGACATTTCAACATTACTATCTGAATTGATTGGCACATCTGTTGGTATAGTATTTTCATGGAGAGAAAAACATAATGCCCATCGGCACAATACATTCCAATTTTTTATTCCCGTTTTTCCTTTTAATCTGGATAATTTTTCCTTAGATTGACTTGAAAGTCTGATTTGTTTAACAATCATTCTTCTACCTCCATGAAATATCCTTTACGAATTGTAGTCGATTTTGTCAAATCATCATAAATTAGTGTGAACTCATCTCCAATATCTTTTTTCATCATCTGATAATAATTATAATCAATTTCTGAATCAGTTGATAAGATAATTATTTGTTCACTCGCTTGTGGAAAATATGTCTGAATTAGTGATGTTCTATGCGCTGAATCCAATCTCGACAAAGGAGTATCTATAATTACTGGGAGTTTCTTTTTAGAACATAAAGCTAATGCCCATAAAAGCGAAATTACCATCAATTGTTTCTCTCCAGCAGATAATGACGACTTTGCCACTTCGTTACCCGTATAATCAACATACATTAAATCAAGTGTAACTGGATCCATTTCAATTCTGTCAATTAAATTCTTTTTATTTGCTAATTGCTTATAACATAAGGTCACTGTTTCTGCTACAATTGCAATCTTATTCTTTTGTAATCGAATTTTATATTCATCAAGAATCGTATCAGCCATATGTGAATATTTAATAATTCGATCACTATCATCATTAAGCTCCATTTTTTTCAAATAGCTTTCAACTTTTTTATTAAATTCAGCTGTACTCGTTAAAAGTACTCCATTTTTAGTTTTTCTTTCCTCATTTTTTCTGCTAAGAACAACATCAATTTCAATTAACTTTTGTTCAAGTACCTTAATTTCTTTATATATTTGAGCAATTGCTTTCTCATCAATATCAACGGATAAATAATTATCCAACTGATCTGCTTCCATCTGTAATTTCTCCAATATATCTTGATGACCCTTAACATTCAATTTTGTGTCTAATAGCTGCTCATCTAATAAAATCTGGAGTTTGAATAATGCTGTATCTGATAAATTATACGAAACAGAATATTTCTTTTTTCTTGATTTTTCATTTACGAAATTCATAAATCTTGCAACGGCTTCTGAGTCAAACTTATTTTCTTCCTTATAGTCAGTAGAAAAACGACTCATTTTTCTTAATGCAATATCAAGCATTTTATTATCTTGTTCTATCTCAGCATTCTCGCGTATATTCCTCAAAAGCTCTTTTACGAGAACAAGGGGTAATTCAGAGGAAGCATCAGATATAAGTTGTTCACGAAAATTCTCTATTTTTGATGCTACTGTTGATTTCTTTTTAAATAAATCCTGACGCTGAGTAACAATATCTCCCCCCCGCGCAATATATTCTTGCTTCAAAATCTCCAGTTCATGCTGCATAGCTGTTTTATTGCTTATTAACTCTTCAATTTCATTATCAATATTCTCTAATGCAACTGTTGCCATATTCTTTTTATCTCTAAGTAATTCAATTTGCGTTGCTTCAGAGTTACCAACTTTGTTTTTTTCTATTCTATTTAGAATTCTTCCTAAATCACTTTTTAATAAGTCAATTACTGATATGCCTAAAAGAGCTTTTATAGATTCTTTCATCTGAGTACTTGTTTTTTCCACTGCAAGCTCTGCAATTTTCTCCCCATCAAAAAAGAAGAAATTAGATAATCCACTTGGTAAAATATTTTCAATAAACATAGTCCAATTATCAGTTAAAAACTGATTATATTCATGATTTTTATATACTTGGATTTTTTCTGTAGTACGCTTTTTATCTCCAGTCCATTCTCTGTGAACATTATATATTTCATTATCACTGGCATCCATTGAAAATTCTAAGTCAACATACGTTTTCAAAGTACCATCCGCTACATTAACAAAAGACTTTAAATATTGACCGAAAGTTTTATATTTACTCTCATTATACGCAAATGAATTTGCTCCATATAACGCAAGCAAAACCGCTTCTAAAAATGTTGTTTTTCCTCGCCCATTCATCCCTCCAATTAACACTATAGGATTTTTGCCTTTAAATTCAAACATATTTGTAGAAGCATATACTCCAAAATTATGTAATATTAATCTTTTAATTATCATTAGTTTTCTTCCTCTTCTGGAACGTCTTCAAATTCTCCGCCCTCATCTTGTATGTGTGCAAAAAATTTGGTATTATAACGACCACCCATATCTTTTTTCCGTTCTAACTGTCTGGCATAATAATTTGTCGCATCCGTCTCATCTGTATAAAAATTATGCTTTATACATTTTTCCAATGAATCTAATATCCCTTTTCTCTGGTTGACACTATTTGCTTGGTTTTCAGTATCAATTAAATTGTACAAAAGCTCAAATGCTAATTCCTCTTCCGGAAACATATCCGCACATGTTTTTTTTAAAATTTCCCATTCAATATGCCCATATGCTCCTGAACCAATCCATTCAGGATCATCGAATGGCTTTTTCATAACAGATTCATATATGCGAGGCAATGAATCATCAAATTCATGTTTCGTATAAACCCATATACGCCGAATATTCCTCAATTCTGGTAATGTAATTAGTTCAAGATCCGCAAATTCCTCTGGTCCGTTTTCATTTATATCTAATTGTATTTCTAATAATTGGCGGAGCCATTGTTCACGAATTTCCTTTTTATAAGGACCATGATGTAACTGTCCATAACTACCTTGAAGGTATCCTTGCATTTTCTTAAAACTTCTTCTTTCGCGATCATGCTCTTCATCTCCAAATCTATTGCGAAACTCTAAAAGCGAAGTCATCCAAGATTTTTCATCATCATTTGCAATCATTGCTTCCATAGACTTATCTTTTTCAACCATAGTACATACCCAGCATCCAAAGCGACTTTTTCCACAACTTGGAAGATTTTTTTCAACCATCATTGGACATTCATTATCAGCAGTAGCTCCTTTGTATAATGTTAAAAGTTCCTGGTTAGAATATCCCCATGGATTTTTATATTGCATTAAAAATACCCAAACATCATTGTCATTCCATTCTTCAAGAGGAGAAAAAACCAACTCATTAGCCATTGTAGGATTAGGGCTAAGAAGTTCTCTCACTCGTTTCTTTTCATAATATGCCATAGTCCTAGCACGTCTTTGACTTTCTGCTTTTCTCGTACCAAGAACCATGATGATTTCTCCATGTTCTGCTATTGCAGATTTCACGAAATTATTGACTGGCTGTATCTTTAATCGATCGGTACACCAGCGTAATTTTTTTCTTGGAAAAGGATATCCTCTTCCGAGAAAATTTACCCAAAAGGTATTATTCTCATCTGGTGTTAATCGATGAGTAACAAATGGAAGATTATTTTCTTTTGCTGTTATTTCCATTTTTGTCAAAGATTTTGTAACCCATTGTTCAATAACCGGAGATTCTACCATTGTATCAGTATTAATAATATGAACAGTCTTTTTTCTATTTTTTAGTGGAAGCTCCATGAGTGATAGCCATACCAATTGCAAAGTTGCTGTACTATCTTTTCCACCTGAATATCCAATTACCCATGGAATATCATCTGCAAGATACAAATTTCTTATAGTTTCCATCAATCCATTAACGGTATCTCGTGTAATTGTCACTTCTTGTTTATTCGTATCATTTTTTATCATAATTAATGCTTCCTCTATAGAATATTCTTCGTAAACTTATTTTCTGCAGTCATTTCATCATCAGTTAATGGTAAATTCAAATACTTTTTAATCATATTACTTGCCAAAAGAATTGACCCCGCATTATTTATCATTCTTCCATTACTTCGAATAACTCGCAACTTCCAATCCGCAGAATTTCTCTTCCAGTTTATATTGGAAATTTGAGCTAAGCAATTCTCTAAATCAATTTCGGGATGTTCATATAAATATCCGCCTATTCTTCCAAAGGCATAAATCACCACAGCTTGTGTTGCAATGTATTTTTCTCTCAATTCTTTTTTACTCAATAATTTATCATTGAGTTCATTCCACGGAACCATATATTTTGTAATTAAGCTCCAAAATGCTAATAAAAAATTGTTAAAATTTGTATCACAAATTCCTCGTTTTAATATTCTTTTATTTGCATTATAAAAGGTATTCAATGTAAATAATGATGATGAGAACTTTCCTAGATTATCCTTTTCTTTATCCACAAATTCATTCAAAAATGGAATATTTGAAATAGTTGTTCTTGTTGCTACTGCAAGCAAATCACGAAAATCATAAAGTTCTGCAATAGAATTCGATGTTTTAACTGCATGCTTGTTAAGATCAGTAAACATTTGCTGACTTCGAGCGAGCCCACAATCTTCATAAAAAACAACAGATATTGTTTCTTCTCCTAATGATTCATCCTCCTCTATTGCTGCCATTATTGCTGCTTTTCTGTGCTGTCCATCATTTATTAAAAATTTTGCATTAAGATCCACCTCTAAAATTCCCATATCACTTTGCCCGTTCGAAATAAAACGAAAATCACCATCTATTGATGCAGCTAATGCTGAAAAAACATATGTCATGGGATTGTTTAATATGTATCTCCTAATTTCAGGAATGCGAGATTCATTTAATCTTCTCTGTGCTCTATATTCTGGCAATACATATTCCTCATCATTTGGGAATAATTTTCCTAGCATCTTTAATGGAACCATTGCAATAAAATATTCTCTTCCAGCTTGAATTCCTTTTACTACTGGAAATCTATAACAAAAATTCATATTTTCCTCCATAATAATAAGCCTACGTAAGTAGTATACTTACGTAGGCTTATTTTGTCAATCTTAACACTCTATTACTCATCAAAGATATCTAATTCATCAATCGGCAATGCATCTATTTCTAAATTTCTTCCTTCTACTGTAGATACCATAAAATTTTTTATATTATCCATTGATTCCAATGGTGTATCTCCCACTAATGAAGCTAATTTTTCAGCTCCAAAATTTGCAAATGACAGTAAAAAAGAAACTTTATTGAAATCACTTTTTTCTCCAAATGCAAGTTCCAATCTCTGTTCTTCAGTAATCTTTTCGGTTAACGTGGATAAAATCGCAGCTTGAAAGCAAAAATCTAATTTTCCATTATCATTATTGCTGATAACATTTCTTGGTACACTTCTTGTTTCCTCGCCGTTTTCTTCCGGGCTTTCTATCCTTTTATCATACATAACTCCAATTGATAAACATAACATGAACAAACTATAATTAGTTCGAGTGGCAAAAATTTCAGAAAGATTGCTGATTGCAGTATTCCACGCGGTTCCTTTTAAAGGAATATCTGATTTTATTTCCACAATTTTCCCTCCTTTACCGATGCAATATTCTTTTCATCATTACTTTCTATTGTCCATACATGACCTATTTTATCTGCTGCAATAACATCATGTAAATCATCTTTTGAGAACACAATAACCTGTGGTGCAAATTGTGGTAAAATGTCTACTACATTTTGTCTCTGATCCGGATCTAATTTAGAAAATGGACCATCAAGAACAAGTGGATATTCTTTTTCATTTAATGTATCTTCATCTTTCAGCATTTTAAGAATACCACCTATATAAGCAAATGACACAACTGCAAATTGACCTTCGGATTTTGATTCATCATTAAAACTATCTGTAACACGGACTGCAAATTCTCTTGATACAGAAACATTTCTTTTACTTGTCAACATATCATTTAATAATAATTGAATATAATTTTCAAGTTTTTCACTATATAAAACAGCTGCCTTATCTAATTTTTCAGAAAAAGATTTTGCGACGGATTCCATAATATCAATCTTATGTAAAACTTTTTTACCATTCTCATTAGATGATGTTAAATTATCAAATTCCTCCATCTGCTTTTTACGATATAGTTTATACTTGCTATTTTTATTCTCAAGATCAACTAACAGTTGATCCAATTCACTTACTCTTTCTTCTGCCTGTTGTCTTGCAACAATCAAATCTTCTATATCTTCACTGTTCTTTTCTGCTTCGTCCAACTCTTTTATTTTTTTATCGCATATTGCTGCATTTTCTTGGTTATCCAAAACCTGCTTTATGATAGATTCAATTCTGATTTTATCATAACCATTTCCCCATTGCTCAGCTGTTTTCGTAAAATCATGATACATACTAGAATATGATTTTGGAGGAAGCAATTTTAAATAGTTCTCAATATGTTCCTTCTCTTTTTCTCCTAACGGATTTCCACAAATACAGGTAGTTGTACTAATTTTTAACAGATATGCAATTAATCTTTTATTAATTCCAGCCGGTAAGTCTGTTTTATTAATTTTTAAATTCAGTTTTCCTTTTGCATCATTAACTGCTTTAGATATGAGTATTGGAGGAAACATATTCATAATATTATCGCCAAACTGTGCCTGATTATTATATGCATTATTTAAAAACGCATCTCTCTGCTTTTTTAAATCCTTTCTCTGTTTTTCATATTGAGCTTTTGATTTCGTGCTGCCGATTTGTTCAGAAATTTTTGTTATCAGTTCTTTTTTATCCTGTTTCTCATTTTTCGCATTTTCTATCTTTTGCTCCAAATCGGCAATTACATTCATTGCTGTTTCCACGTTCGTTTTAACTGCAGCAATTTGGCTTCCATTAGCAATGGTGCCCTTACTCAAATATAATTTTCCTAATGCTGTTGTTTTTAAATCTGTTCTACCGATATGTGTAAGTGCCGCTTCTATTACATCCAGATCAAACATAGAATACAATGCTTTCCTTAATTTGCCTGCTGAATCTTTTCCCTTAACTCTCAAATCGGCAATCATACTCTCGCCATCAAAAAAGAAATATTCTGCTAAACCAGAAGGCAGTAATTTTTCAATAGTTTCCGTTGGTCGTTCTACTCGTTTCCAGTTGTAATCATCATCCTGTTTTTGTAATGAAAGTTCTTCTCCTATTTTTTCTGAATCATTTATTCCTTTTTTATAAATATATTTTCTAGCCAATGAGTAAAGCTCTTTTTTATGTTCAAAGTCAATTCTTCCCATAACTTCAAACACTTGCCCATACTCTTTTTCTGCTTCATCTGCCAAATTATATAGATGATCCGTTGTCGTTTTATTAAACTTTACTTGCCCATAAAAAATCCATTGAAACAACTGATGTAACGTAGTTTTTCCATCACCATTTTTCCCGTAAATTATTGTAACTTTTCCATCCGTTGAACATCTAATAATTCCGTGTTCTCTAAAATTTCTAAAATTTTCGTATTCTATTGACTTAATTCTCATCGTTTACCATACGCTCCAATTCATCCAAAATTCCTTTTACCACATCGGTTCTTACCGTTTTTCCGTCACTAGATGTTTTAGATGCCTGTAAATCTTTTTCCACCGTTTCAATATACGAAATCATATGATCCACAATTTCATCTTTAGTCATCATCATAATCCTCCATTTCTTCGTAATCATACACATCTACGTCATCTATAGAAAGTCCATACTGAAATAATAAATCCGTTAATTCGCTCTCTAATGATTCATTCCAATTTAATGCTAATTTAGCATATTCATGAAACCTTCTTAATTCAATATTTGCCCATGATGTAGATGAACTTTTTGGAAGAACAATCACATC
The DNA here is from genome assembly GCA_034114925.1 of Oliverpabstia sp. Classification (GTDB taxonomy): domain Bacteria; phylum Bacillota; class Clostridia; order Lachnospirales; family Lachnospiraceae; genus Oliverpabstia. The sequence continues at coordinate 4,869 of JAXEUM010000099.1, read as the reverse complement.
ATATATTTTTGCATACTTTTTGTCTCCGTATGTTCGTAAAATACGCCCTCTTCTTTGAACAAATTCTCTGTAATCATCATTACTAGAAAGTATTAATGCGCTTTTTATAGATGGTATATTAATTCCTTCATCTAAACATCTAATAGCAGCAAGTGCTGATATTTCTCCTTTATTGAAAGAATCCACTAACTGCATTCGTTCTTGCATATTTTCTTTTGCAGTAAATTGACTTGCTTTATATTCGTGTTCTGAAAGGATTTTTTTCACTGATTGAATATGTCTAATTTCTTCACCCCTATCATAATCAAATAGCTTTCCATCTCCACAGTATACCACAAAATGATCCTCTTCTTCTACATAGCTGATAATCTCATCTATTTTTGATTGTTTTTCTTCCGACATAGAAATAATTCTCAGACGATTTCGAAGCATTTTAACAAGGGTATCTGGATCTACACATTTTCCATTTTTAAAGCATGAGAGAATAATACGTGTGTATTTGTTAAACTTATCTTCTTCTTCATCTGTAGCATATACATAGATAGGATAATAATAATAAGGAACCAGATAGCCTCTCTCCAATGCCTCTTCAATAGGCAAACTAAATACCTGACCTCCAAAAAAGTGCATCAATTCATTCCCTTTTACCGCAGACGTTCCACTGAACGGTGTGGCACTTAATCCCAACATAAAGTTAAAAATTTTATGTAAAACTTCTGGCCTTTTTGTAAATCTATGTGCTTCATCAACTATTAAAAGTCTATTCCCTTCATACTTCAACACCGCATTTATAAAGCGTTTTGTTGAAAATGATGCAATTGTTGAAATAATAATTAGCTGTGTCTCCGCATCATATTTGCTTCGAATTATTTCATTTGTTATTTGCTTATCCCATCCTTGATTTTCAGAGGATACCATTATAATTTTTGCTTTAGGAAATGCTGATTGTACATCTTCTGACCACTGTTTGACTAAATGTTTATATGGAGCACATATTGCAATAATGCTTGGATATTTTTTTACTAACTCTTTTGCAGAATATATTGCAGTCCAAGTTTTTCCTGTACCAGTTGCCATGACATAAAAACCATGATAATTATTTTTCACCCATGCTGCTATAGCTTGTTCTTGATAATCTCTTAACTTAATAACTTCTTTTTCTCCGCTATTTCTTTTTCGTCCTATTACTTCAATCAATTCTTTTTCAGCAGTTTCACTGTATTCATAAACTTCTACAAATTCATTTGTATTATTCCATAGTGAATCAAACTCTTTATCTTCTTCTTGGACAATTATAGAGAATCCCGGATCCCAACTTTTAGAAACTCTTATTTTTTCATAATTACTTCTATAACCACCATAACTTGAATTGGATGATCCATAAAAAGCTATCTGATTTCCCTGAAAATCTTTAAGAATCCCTAATTTATCATGGTATATCCCCGTATCGCATGTAATTGCAATTTTGATGTCTAAAGTTCCAGAGCTAATCAAATCACACAACATTTGCAAACGTACATCATCCAACTTTTCTATTTCATCTACAAAATCTCTTGTAAAAGCATTCTCTACTAAATTCTGTCTTTGTTTGTAACCTAAATTAATTGCTTCCACGTCTTCTTCATTTAATTTTGGACTAGCAATTAATTTCATTGTTCCCCCATTACGTGCAAGAGACACTATCCCATCCATAACAGTATTTAAAACTCCTGAAGAAAAAAAACCAACACTCCGTTTGTATTCTTTTGTAAGTTTAAGAACAGGATTCAAAAACGAATCCGCTATATTATTATTTCCACGGCTTATATAACTGTGCATTATTTTTAAATCTTTATAATTCATCTATATCTCCTAAATCTTCAAGTATATAGTCACAGATCAAATCATCTATATTTCTCAAATCATCTGCCAATGTAATATTACCTGCATCTTCTACTGAAATATGTTCAAATCCATCCAACACTAATTGACCTTTTGGGGCAATCATTGGTACAGCCTGATGGAACTTATTAGAAGACGGCTCTACATCCAACATTGTAGACCATTTTTTTATCACACTATATACTAACCACTCTGTCCATTCTACATTAAGTCGTGGGAGTTGATGCAAACAAGATAAATTTGAAATAGGCTCAGTATTATCCAACTCCTGAATAATCATTTTTTCCGCTTCAGCCGCTATTTTATCCGTAATTCCAATAATATCAATAGATGCCAACTCATCAGAATTGATTAATAAATGTGTCTCATTACACGAATCAATAAATTCCAATATACTGCTAATCTGATGATAATGCTCTTTGGCATAAGTCTGAAACTCTGAAATTTCTATTCGATCTGACGCTTGAATTGTTTCCCTTATTACATTATCTGTTCTTTCAATTTCTGCATCCTCTCTTGCAATGTATGGTCGCGAAAAATTAAATTCACTACCAAAATAATGTTCCAGCAAACTGTACAATCCAAATGGGAAATTTATAAAATTATTACTTAACAATACTGGATTGTCATTCATTATATATTCAAACAAATCTTTGCAATGCCACACCGACGATTTTTCCAGAAATTTATAAACAACATTTCTTAGATAAGATAAATCTCTATCTGTAATTTTTAAATTATCTACATGAATGTATGTTCCAAATAAATTTATAATTTCGGGCGCAGTAATCGCAAAATTAATGACGATTTCAGTTATACCCGGAAATACATCGAATATTTCTTGTTTTTTAATTGGATAAACTGAATTTTTAACAAACATACAAATAGAAGAATACACAGAAGTCACTTCATTATCTTTAGTGATATAATCTCTTCTAAACGTCCATTTATCTCCGTATAATTCATGAAGAATTCCCTGTAAATAATACTTATTATCTATATTTTCAGCCCTTAATTTATCCTCAAAAACACTAAAAAGAGTATTTGTCATAAAAATAGGAAATTCACTATTTTCCACATATTCAAATATTTCCTTTGCAAGCTGAACCGAAATATACTTGCTTTCTTTTGCTTTATAAATTCCTCTACCACATAATATTGCTGCTCGACATATTTGAGCGACTAATGCTCTATCATTCTGAGGCAAAGTAATATTTCCATAATCATGAGCAACATATTCTCTAAACTCTTTGATTTCTTTTTTCCCATATACCCATAAACCATCAGGATAGTAATATCTTAATATATGTTCATAAATTCCACCACGTGTAAGTCTTGATCTATGATATGTTCTTCCTGTTAACTGGTACTCTTCACTTATAACTTTTTTAATAATTTCTTCTGTAAGATCATATTCAACAATTCCATCCTGAACATATTTTTCTATTTTTTTATCACTAAATGATTCTGGTAATGTATCTACATAAGATTGTGCTCTTTCAGCAAGATCTGTTTCTCCTACTATAAATACGTCTAACTCCTTATCATATACATATGATGAACTTTCTGTATTTTTAAGCAGGTATAAAATAGTATCCGTTTCAAATCCAAAATACTCATATAATTCCGTAGGAGTAAGAATTTCATCCTGATTTCTTATTGCATAAATTTTCAAAATCAAATGATATTTATTTAATAAGTTTACAAATTTTTTCTTTGCTTTCCCTTCAATTTGTCTTACCCTTTCACGAGTAATATTCATTTTCTCACCTAATGCAGCAAGTGTATCTCCTGATGCTCTTGCTTGTACTATTATTCTCTCCCTATCATTCTCATACAAATTTTCCATAAATTTATCGATATCTTTATACAAATCAAAAGAGCACCATTTCAAAAAATTTAAAACCTCATTTTCACATTCTTTATCTAATATGATTTCCGAACAAACAAAACTAGAAAAAGTAGAACAATGACTCCTTGATAATATGTCACGCAGTTGTCCTTGCTTTTTTTCGTCATCTGTATATGCGTAGATAAATCCCTCTACCAAACATTTTTTTCTTGCATCATCCAGCATATTAAAAGCATTTTTAATTATCCTTCTTTTCTTTTGCTGTTTATCATATTTTTGTACAACATTAGAAAGCATATCTAAAATACATATTGCATAAGGTGTGACGTTATTAAATTCAATCAACAATTCTTTATCAATAATTGCATATGCATCTTTCAGTTGATTTAATATTTTTTTCTCCGATTCTGATAAGTCCCAATTATTACAAAATGAAAAATCTCCATTACATATTTGTTGATTGTATTCTTTAAATCTCTTTAATCCGCTATTGAATTCTATAGTCTCCTCTGAAAGCTCTGTTTCATCATCGTCCTTTGTATTACATACCAGTTCTCTCATTTTTTCATCCATTTCAATAAAACTGTTTTTTCCAAATCCCTTCACATTGATCAGCTCTCCATATGTTAATTTCAATAATTCACTCACATATGTAATATTAAGCGGACATTTCATTCTATGCATTACTCTAGTAGAAAACTTCATACTTTCAATCTTCAACTCACAATAAAATAACTCTGACAAACCATATAATTTAGCCAATGACACATTAATTAATTTGTCATCCATAAGAATATAGTCAATTTTAGGAATATCATTTATATTCTTTTTGCTAATTGAACTTTCACTATTCTCTTTTTTTTCTATAATTATATTTAATGAATTCATCGAATCATATAAAAGTTTATCATTCATAACTATCCGCCTTTTCCGTATAAAACACTATTATAATAGTAGCACATTTCTGCACTTTTTAATAGATACAGAGGCATGTTTCCAGGGTTGTTTCATGAACTATTTATTATCAAATCTAATTTATACATCTTATCCTCACATCTCCCATATCTTTTCTGATAAAATAATCACATAAAAAAGCGCAAACTACCCCTATATCTCTTTACAGGGCTTTTTTTTAG
>JAXEUM010000098.1:0-14809 GCA_034114925.1 Oliverpabstia sp. | reverse complement strand
ATCATCCATCTTGCTTCCTGTATCTACCAGGGCAGTTGCAAGAATCGTCAGGCTGCCGCCTTCACGCATGTTTCTGGCTGCACCAAAAAATCGTTTTGGCATATGCAGTGCTGCCGGATCAAGACCACCTGAGAGAGTTCTTCCTGACGGCGGTACTGTCAGGTTGTATGCACGTGCCAGTCTTGTGATACTGTCCAGAAGGATCATCACGTCTTTGCCATGCTCGACCAAACGTTTTGCACGCTCAATCACCATCTCAGATACTCTCTTGTGATGCTCTGGAAGCTCATCAAAGGTAGAATAGATGACTTCTACATTCGGTCCTGCGATTGCTTCTCTGATATCTGTAACCTCCTCAGGACGCTCATCAATCAAAAGAATCAAAAGATGCATGTTCGGCTCTCTCTTCTGTACGGAAAGCGCGACCTCTTTTAACAGCGTTGTCTTACCAGCCTTCGGTGGAGATACGATCATACCACGCTGCCCCTTACCGATTGGGGAAAGCAGGTCGACAATCCTCATTGCTGTGGTACTTCCCTGTGTCTCCAGGCGCAGACGCTGATTCGGGAAAATTGGGGTCAAGTCCTCAAAGTTGCTGCGCTTCATAGCCTCTGCCGGCTTTAAGCCGTTGATCGTAGAAACATATAAAAGAGCACTGAACTTCTCTGACTGTGTCTTGATTCTCTTATTTCCTGCGATAATATCACCCGTTTTCAGATTAAATCTCCGGATTTGGGAAGGAGAAACGTATACGTCCTTTTCTCCGGGCAGGTAGTTCTCACAACGGATAAATCCATATCCATCCGGCAGGACTTCCAGAATTCCGTTCGCTGTCTCCCCACTGTCAAGCTGCTCGATATCAGTCGCCTCTTTTTTGTCCTTCATTTCCTCTTTGACTTCTTCTTTTGCTTCAGCCTTCGCTTCTTCCATCTTTTCTTTTTCGTCCTGAGCAAGCATTGCGTCTATGAGCTCGCTCTTCTTCATGGTGGACACACCTTTCATTTTTCTTGCCTTCGCCAGTTCTTTCAGCGTAGCAAGAGGCAGAGATTCATACTTTTCTCTTGTCATAAATACCTTTCCTTTCTTATAACGATTTATCACTGTTACTTTGTTCATGTATTCATTTTATAAAAAATGTTGCGGGAACCTTAGTCTGAAGTGACTTGTCCGAAATCAGGCACGTATTATACCTGTCTCCAATAAGATATATATCAAATCTGACCCCATTATACATCATACATATCAAAAAGAAAAGTGATTTTTTTCAAAACCAGGCAAATCCTCCGGCTTTCACGCTTGCGTTGCTTTTCTAAGAGTGATATGATAATGAACAGATATAAATAATAAGAAGAAAATCTATAAGACAGCGAGGTAACAAAATGACAAACAGTGAAAAAGCATTGCAGATGCATGAACAATGGAACGGTAAAATAGAGACTACGGCAAAATCTCATGTAAATTCCAGAGAAGACCTTGCCATCGCCTATACTCCAGGTGTTGCAGAACCATGTAAGGTCATCGCAAAAGACCCGGATGCCGCTTACAAATATACAATCAAATCAAATACAATTGCCGTCGTATCTGACGGAAGTGCAGTTCTTGGACTCGGCAATATCGGTGCTCGTGCAGCGATGCCTGTTATGGAAGGAAAAGCCGTCCTCTTCAAAGAATTCGGTGGTGTCAATGCCGTACCGATCTGCCTGGATACCCAGGATACAGAAGAGATCATCAAGACAGTGGTCAATATCGCTCCGGCCTTCGGTGGAATCAATTTGGAAGACATCTCCGCACCGCGCTGCTTCGAGATCGAAGCACGTTTAAAAGAACTCTTGGACATCCCTGTTTTCCATGATGACCAGCACGGTACTGCTATCGTTGTACTCGCCGGAATCATCAATGCATTAAAGGTCACAGGAAAGAAGATGGAAGAATGTAAAGTCGTAGTGAACGGGGCAGGCTCTGCCGGAGTAGCCATCACGAAGCTGCTTCTTACATATGGTTTCCCGAATGTGATTATGTGTGACATCAATGGTATGATCAGTAAGTCTTCACCGAACCTGAACTGGATGCAGGAGAAGATGACCGAGGTCACGAATTTAGAAGGAAAGACCGGAACACTCGCAGATGCACTCGTTGGAGCCGATATCTTTGTGGGCGTATCCGCACCAAACATTGTCACAAAAGAAATGGTCGCTTCCATGAATCAGGATGCCATCCTTTTTGCCATGGCAAACCCAGTTCCTGAAATCATGCCGGACCTTGCTAAGGAAGCCGGGGCAAAGGTAGTCGGAACAGGTCGTTCTGATTTCCCGAACCAGGTGAACAACGTCGTTGCATTCCCTGGTATTTTCAAGGGAGCATTGGAAGGAAGAGCCACACAGATTACAGAAGATATGAAACTAGCAACTGCCAAAGCGATAGCAGGACTTGTAGCCGATGAGGATCTAAGCGAGAACAACATCCTCCCGGAAGCATTCGACCCGCGTGTTGCCGAAGCAGTAAGCAAAGCGGTAAAGGAATTGATATAGATGAACCGATGGGGGGAAAAACGTTACCACTCATTAGATTATGATTTAAAACAGAACTATGGAGAAAAAGTTTATAAAATCACATTAGACGGTGGGATGACCTGCCCGAACCGGGACGGGAAAGTTGGGAGAGGCGGCTGCATTTTCTGCAGCGCCAGCGGCTCCGGTGATTTTGCAGGTTCCAGAGCACTTTCTATTACGGAACAGATTGCACGTGGAAAAAAAGAGTTGAATGGAAAACGTCCGGTTCACTCCTACATCGCATACTTTCAGGCATTTACTAACACCTATGCTCCGGTTGAAAGACTTAAAAAGCTGTACATGGAGGCAATTCAGGATGAGGAAGTCAAGATTCTTTCCATCGCCACCAGACCTGACTGTCTTGGGGATGATGTTCTTGAACTGTTAGGTGCAGTCAACCGAATCAAACCCGTATGGGTCGAGCTTGGACTACAGACAATTCATCCGGCGACCGCCGCTTTTATCCGCAGAGGTTATGAGCTTCCGGTTTTTGAAAAAGCGGTCAAAGATCTTCGGAAACTGGGCATTACCGTAATCGTCCATACCATCCTGTTCCTTCCGGGGGAGACAAAAGCGCAGATGCTAAAGACCCTTGATTATCTCAATCACATGGATATTCAAGGAATAAAGCTCCAGCTTCTGCATATCTTAAAGGGTACAGACCTTGCAGAAGAATATAAGAAGCGCCCCTTCCTGGTTCCTGATATGCAGGAATACATCGAATTTCTGGGAACGTGCATCTCTCGTCTGAATCCACAGATCACCATCCACCGTCTGACCGGGGACGGACCGAGCGATCTTTTGATTGCCCCTTTATGGACCAGTCAGAAAAGGACTGTATTAAACACACTGCACCGTTATCTGAAAGAACAGGATATCTGGCAGGGAAAGGAGTATCATGAGTGAAACATTTACACTATATAAGCTGATCGTTTTATACATGTTGGAAAGAGTCGATTTTCCGTTGACGACTTCACAGATTTCAGAGTTTATATTAGACAAAGGATACACTACCTACTTCAAGCTACAAGAGACATTGGCAGAAATGGTGGATTCCGGCCTCTTAAGGGTCGAGACCACACATAACAGGACTTTATACCATCTGACGACAGGCGGGGAAGATACGATTCAATTCTTCAAGAATAAGATTTCTCCTGCCATCCAAAAAGATATTGATGAGTTTTTTAAGGAAAAAAGGTATGACCTCAAGGAAGAGGTGGCGATCAAGTCTGACTATTACCTGAATACGAACCATGAGTATGAAGTGCAGTGCCAGATCGTAGAAAATGGTTTCAGCCTGATCGACCTGAAACTAACAGTTCCTACGGAGGTCGAGGCCGAAACCATTGCGAATAACTGGACGAGCCAGAGCCAGGAGATCTATACTTTACTCTTGACGAAGCTTCTCTAAATGTTCTTTTATTGTTTTTTCGTAACCCAGGACGCCCGGTTCATAGAACCTGGCGTCTTTTATTTCATCCGGCAGGTATTGCTGATGTACATAATGATTCGGATAATCATGCGCATACTGATATCCGGTTCCATGACCTAATTTCTGAGCGCCTTTATAATGAGCATCCTGGAGATGAGACGGAACCGTCGTCTTCTCATGCTTTACACTCTCCATCGCCGCAAAAATGGCATTTGTAGCGGAATTGCTTTTGGGTGCAGAAGCAACATAAGTAACCGCCTGTGCCAGAATAATCTGGGATTCCGGCATCCCGATCCGCTCTACTGCCTGTGCCGCAGATACTGCTACAGTCAAGGCCATCGGATCGGCATTCCCCACGTCCTCGGAGGCACAGATCATGATGCGCCTTGCAATGAATTTTACGTCTTCCCCGGCATACAGCATCTTCGCAAGGTAATAAACTGCCGCATCCGGGTCAGACCCTCTCATACTTTTGATGAAGGCCGAAATCGTATCATAATGGTTATCTCCAGTCTTATCATACCGCACGACTCTCTTTTGAATACATTCTGATGCCACATCTAATGTAATATGTATCTTTCCATCCTCGCTGCGCTGAGTCGTCAGTACTCCCAGTTCGACTGCATTCAATGCATTTCTCGCATCTCCGCCGGAAACATCAGCCAGGAATTCCAAGGCCTCCTCATCAATCTCAGCCTGAAAGCTTCCCATCCCCTTTTTATCATCATAAACGGCACGCTTAAGCAGTGTCTTTACATCCTCTTTGCTTAAAAATTTTAATTCAAATACACTGGAACGTGACAAAAGAGCTCCGTTCACCTCAAAATATGGATTCTCCGTCGTAGCACCGATCAACGTGATCGTGCCGTCCTCAACATATGGAAGCAGATAATCCTGCTGCCCCTTATTGAAGCGATGAATCTCGTCGATAAACAGAATTGTCTTCTTCTGGTACATTCCCAGAAGCTCCTTTGCCCCCTTTACGACCTCCTCCATATCCTTTTTCCCAGCAATGGTCGCATTGATCTGCTTAAACTCCGCACTCGTCGTATTCGCGATCACCTTGGCAAGAGTCGTCTTCCCAGTTCCCGGAGGTCCATAAAAAATCAGAGAACCTAGCTTATCGGCCTTGATCGCACGGTATAATAGCTTGTCCCTTCCAATAATATGCTGCTGCCCCACTACCTCGTCCAAGGTCGTCGGGCGCATCCTGGATGCAAGCGGAGACTCCTTCTCCTGCTTCGTCTCTCTCATATAATCAAATAAATCCATAGTTCTTAAACCTAGTATGATAGAATGCTTTGCTTATGCAGAAGGTGGATATCATACGTTTCCTTTCTTAAAAATAAACGGGTGTGACTGATAAACATCTTAGTCCAAAATGGAGGGAAAATCAATAGGATGTGTGTTATTCTGTTTCCTTCGCTCTTTTAAAAATAATAGATAATTAGTAGTTATCCTCATAATGGTATATGGAAACATATATAAATCTTTAGAGAAAATGTATATTTAAAAGGTTCTAAAATATCTTACTTGAAACATAGAATTAATATGGGAGAAAATATATGAAATATTGGGTTATATGTGATTATCGTGAAAACTTAAAAAATTATTCAGAAAGTGATGAGAAACTATATAATGATCACCCTGCGCGAAAAAATATTTTAGAAATAATTAGGGGAATAAATTCTCTTGGTTATGAGTGTGACTATTTTGGAGGTATTCCTGAATTGGTACATGCTGTTGATAACCATACAACTTTTGAAAATTGTATGTTTTTAAATTTTACAGATGGCATGGATCAAAGTTATAGTAGAGTACAAGCACCTGTACTTTTAGATTTGCTTAAAGTACCTTATAGTGGTTCGGATGTATTCCCATCCGTAATTATGAATAATAAATACTTTTGTAAACAAGCCTTATTAAACAATGGTATTGTGACTGCCAAGTCTTGTATTGCAAATTCCTATATTCCTTTGGATTTCAAAGATTTGTCTTCCTGGAAATTTCCTTTATTTGTAAAACCTAATTGTGAAGGATCCTCTCTAGGAATTTCCTCAAAGAGTGTTTGCCATACAATGGCAGAAACAAAGAACAGAGTTGAAGAATTGCAAAATGAATTTGGTGAAGTGATAATAGAAGAATTTATTTATGGCGTTGATATAACAAATTATTTGATTGGAAATCCTGGAAATTACTATATTAACGATGTAATAACAGCAGAGCTTTTTGACCAATCCCCCTATACTATTTATGATTCAAAAATGAAACATGATAAGTTAAGAACTCTATATTTAAATGAAGAAAAAATACCTATAAAAACATTAAAAAATATACAACAGCAATCAATTGAAATAGCCCAAATCCTTGGTGCAAGGGATATTTGCCGAATCGACTATCGATTAAACTTAGATACGCAAGAATTTAGTTTTATTGAAATCAATTCGGCTCCACGTTTTAGTAGTACCAGTGAGGCTGGTTTTATTGCATATAAACGTAATATCAAATTTAATGATATGTTACTATATTATATAAAAGCATTCAATGATAGAATTAGTCTAATTTAATCATGTGCATAAATTAGAAACCATGGATCAAACTCTATGACATTCATATATTCACAAGTTGGTGGTAATATTTTTGAATCGGCCATTTCTGGACAAAGTTTATAGAAGCGCCATTCACTAGAGCTATTTTTTACAAATGGATATGCCTTTTCAAAATAAACTTTTTCAGTTATTAAATTATCTATTCCATGGCTCGTAATAGCAAGATTCATGTATATTTTACGATTCATAATAGGATCAACGATGTTATGGTTATCCATATAGTTTTTTAAGTAATTGTAATAGTATTGTACTTCATTTTTCTGTGATAAATACAGTGAACATATCATTAAGTGGGTTTGAATGACCAAGCACCCATACGTTGTACGATTCCAAAATAATGCTTCTAATAGTATTTCGCTTGCGCGTTTATAATTCCTTTGTATCATGTAACAAACAGCTAAATTATTTGCAGCATAAGAAAACTCATGTATTTTTAGGCGTTTAATGACATTATAAGATTCTTCAAATTGAACTACTGCATCTCGAAGTCGATTTAATTTTACAAGTACAAAACCTTTAGTTGTTTTTAAAAAAGCTTTATCTAATTCATCTTCTAATTTTAACTCTGCTTCATCTAAAACATTTAAAGAACTTTCATCATCAAGAAAATTTTGACATCCTCGCATAGTATTAGCCCACACTTTGGGATGTGTATCTTTATAAGAATTTTTTATTTCTTTAAAAATGTCTTCTGACCTCTTTAACTGGGATGGTACTTCAAAGCAGAACATATGTAAGACATTAAGGGTTTGAACATATACATCACTATCTTTTGGCACTTCATTCAAAGCTTTATCCAATAATGGGATAGCGTCAGAAGTCTGTCCAATATTATTGTAACACTTTCCCAAATAAAAATAATAATAATACTTTACTTTATTAAATCGCAATACTTTAGGATCTATTAAATTAAATTGCTTTATTGATAGCTTATAATTACCTGTTTCATATGATACTAATGCAATGAATAAAATTTGAACTGGTTTAAACTTGTGCAAGTGATCCTCAAGAAAGGATAAAATCTTTTGCGCTTCATAAATTTGTTTATTATGAAATAATTTTTTCCCATAGCGAAAATTTAATTGTTCCCAACCAGAAGTGTTAGCTTCACGCGCATTTTTACATAATAACTCATTGTGATAGTTTACTCCTGGATTTTGCATAAGGAATTCATATGCATATTGTGAAAAAAGTCCTTTGAGCTGAGAATCATAAAAAATATCCAATAATTCTATATAATCTGAATCATGGCAGGTAGAAACCATGTTTCTGGCATCATAATTTAGTATTCTATCATCTACAAGATGAAGCAATATTTGTGTAAAAAGATTCTCATTATAAGCCTGAAATAAAAAACATCTCTTTGAAATATATAATGCTAAATTCATCAACTCAGAAATAGGCACGCTTTCTTTTAAGCAAAGATACGAGAATAAAATCCATTTTTGCTCAGGTTTGAAATCACTATCATCGAATCTAATGTGATCCGTTTGTAAAAGTTGAATCATTATTCGTTTATTTATTATGGCTTTTTTATATGAGTATACATTTATTGCATTTTTTTCTAATAACTTACTAATTAACGTTGCTAACCTTTTGGGACTTCCGCCACACTTATTATAAATATATATTAAATCATCTTTTGTGAAGTATTCCATTTCAAATATCGGATTCATAATTTGATAAAAATAGTCAACTTCAAGGAACTGCTTAACCTCAATATCAGTATAAGGCAAATTATGATATATTTCTTCCATCAATTCTATGCTGAGGTCCTCTGACGTTGTGATAATACAAGATTTAAAATTTTTATTATTTAAAAATTGTTTAAAAATTCTAAAAAAGAGTTTAGCTATCTCCGTGTCACAACGTGAAAAATTATCGATACAGATACAGAGACGATTTTGATCAATCATTCCTCGTATATAATCGCTAATAAGGTCTACAGAATTTATATTTTCATCAGAATAAGTAACTGCATAATAGCCTAAATCTAATATTAATGAAACCATATTGCTAACTTCTGGGAAAAGTTCGTTTGTAATATTCTTTGTTTTTTTATATGTACTATTATAAAATTGTTTGTATTTTCTTTTTACACTTGATATAAAATCAATATCACTATATTTTTGTAATTCGATAATAAACTCGGATACAATATCAATAGAACTTTTATTAAGCTTTATATCTATATAACAAAGACGATATTCATTATGCTTTTTAATAACATAATCAAAAAATTTTGTCTTTCCAAAGCCTCTATTGCCTTTTATCCATAGAGTAGTGGCTGTAGAATCAGATAAAAATTTATTTAATTTTACTCGTTCAATATCTCTGTCAACAAAATGGAAATTAAATAGTTCTGTAGTATTCATAATCTCAATACTCTTTCTTTAATAATTATCGTTTGTAATTTGGAATAATTAGTTGTTTGTATCAATTATTAACGGATAACTACTAATTATCAGGCTTTGTCTTATTTAAAAAAAGGCAACAAATCCCCCCTGTACATAACTCGAGAAAACTTATCACCACATGAAAATCTTACCATATTCTACACCATTCAGCAACCAAAACACCCTTAATTTTCCTTTTTATTTTTCCTCCTAAACCATACACCAAATTATGGTATCAAAACAAGACCGCCCATAAAGCCGGTCTTTCTCATATGATTGCTCCCTCTAATCCTAAGCAGCACTTATAATTTTCATATGATTCCTTGGATGCATACTTCGCAATATCTCTGCCTGTCGTTTTGCTGCCACGTGAATATATATCTGCGTTGTTTTGATAGAACTATGTCCAAGTATCTGTTGTACACAACTGATATCCACACCCTCCTCGATCAAGTAAGTAGCAAAGGAATGTCGGAACATGTGTGGATGTGTCAAGTATAGGACAAAAAAAATTTTATTTTTTTCTGCCGAAGACTATCTGACGCTTCCATCAGGTAGTCCCAGCACCTTGATTATCTTCTGATAAGTCATTCTTGTCCTGCTCAAGTTATCTCTGTTCCGAAAAAATATCGTCAAAATTCCATTCGATTTCAATTTCATCCTGACTATGAACACGGATCACCTTGATAATCTCACGCAGCTTCTCTGTATCGAATTTCTGAATTCCCAAGAAATCTTTTAGTTTTATTTTATCAGAAAGTTCATTTTGTTCAAGAAGCTTTTTGCTATTCTCCGCATCTTCTATCTTTCGTTTTATTTCATCCAGCTGTACACTTATCTTTCCAGCTCTCTGCTTATACGAATCACGATCTATACGACCATCTTTGTAATCATCATAGAGTTTCATCTTTTCCGAGGTCAACTGTCGGCTCTGTTTTTGCAATTCTGCAGTATTAATCTCTTTGTATTCGCATTGCCTTTTGGAAGATATTTTCTTTTCTTTTTCCAACATTGACGCTGCATACTGATGGACAAGCCCAAGGATATTTTCCTCCAGCAGTTCCCGCTGGAGCACCAGGCTTCGACACACAGGATCTCCGTTGGTTCGGGCATCTGAACATTTCAGCAAATGCTCTGTTTCTTTTAGCAAAGAATGCCCGCAGTTAGCACATAGCAACAATGCCGGCTGTTTTTTACGTCTTTCCAGAGTAAAATTGGTACGTGATTCCGCAACACTTCTCTTCTTTTTCGGATGCATTTCATTTGCTTTTTCAAACAATGCCCTGTCTATAATTGCCGTATGATGATTTTCCAGGCGAACCCATTCTGTTTCATCATTCAGAACTGCTTTATGACCGGTATGCATACTGCAACGTGTTTTTCCCCAGATTCTGGTTCCAATATAAATCTCATCCCGGACAATTGCCGCTACTGTCGTAGGGCTCCAGTGTTTCTTTTTGATCGTGTCAAACCTCTGGAACTGCACCTGATCCCCTCTTGATAATTTCTGCTCATCACAAGTGGCAATCGCCTGTCTGTTCAATTCCCTTGTAATATCTGCAAAACTTGTTCCTTCCGCTGCCATTTTAAAAATCATTTTCACAACTTTTGCAGCCTCCGGATCTACTTCCAGCCTTCCATCTTTTCCTTTTTTATAGCCATATCTGGCATTTACCGGAAGGCGTGTACCATTTCTCGTTCTTGTCTGCAATGCTGATGAAATTTTCTTGGACAAATCCAGGCTATACATATTGTATACCAGATTCTGCAATGCCACATTCATTCCACCAGTCATTCCGCTGCTTGCTGCACTGTCATAGCTGTCATTAATCGAAATAAATCGTATCTGTAGAAGTGGAAAAATATATTCAATATAAAATCCAACTTCCAGATAGTCTCTTCCAAATCTGGAAAAGTCTTTTACAACTACACAGCCGATTTCTCCGCTTTTCATGTCATCCTGCAGCTGTTGAAATCCCTGCCTTTTAAAATGAGTACCGCTGACACCGTCATCCACATATTCCAGAATATCTGACTCAGCTACACCCAGCTCATCAATTGCAAATGATTTTAACAGAATTCTCTGAGAAGTTACACTGTCGCTCTCTTTTTTGGCTCTGCCATCTACATTGTCATCTTCTGCGGATAAACGGATGTAAACAGCTGTTTTTCTATGATCTGTCATCTTGACTGCGCCTCCTTCTCTTTCTTTAATTTCTGTAAATCTGCAAACTGATCGTCATATACCAGCTTGATCTCATACTCATACTTACCATGGATAATAATTGAATCCACAAAGGCATCTGCCATTTCTTTTGTCAGCTTACGCTTTGACATATAAGTATGTATCACATTTCCCCAGCCTTCTTCAATGTGGTAATCCTGGGAATACCGAACCTGTGCCGCCAATACTGTGTCCAGACGGCTCTTAATATTCTCAATTTCATTGGAATAGATCCGAGAAAACTGTATGTACTCTTCTTCTGTAATCAAACGTTCCGAGTAATCTTCATATAAATCCGACTTACGCTTACTGATTCGGCTTAGTTCCCGTCGGAGTTTCCCCACCTCTTTATCCAAAAGCAGGTACTGTGTCTGATTTTTGGAAGCTGCATTCATTTCCTGAATCATTTTTTCTGTATCCAATACGGTTTTCATATGCGTTTGGATCAGGCGAAGAACATCGTCATCCACATATTCTTTTCTGACTCTGTGCCCTTTGCATTGCTTTCCTCCGGATTTATGGTTAGTATTGGCTCCACAGATATAAAAGAATGTGCCATTTCTTTCTCTGGACAACGTCATGCGGTTGCCACAGCCTCCGCACCATATCTTTCCTGTATAGAAATTATGGTTTCGAATAGCCCCATTGTTCTGCTGATGTTTCTTCTTATAAGCCTCCGTATATTCCTGGATTTTAAATTGTACCTGTTGAAACAACTCTCTATCTATAATCCTTTCATGCGTGTTCTCCACATGCACCCATTCACTCTCTGGTCGGTTTCTCTGTTTATTTCCCTGGAAAACACTTTGCTGATATTTTCCAAATACAGAATCACCTGTGCAATGAACATCCTGAAGTACTCGCTTCACTTCATAATTGTTCCAGGGTTTTGACTCCGGAAGCGGCTTTTCACCAGTTTTATAGAATTTTCTCTGTAAAGTCGGCGATAAAACTCCATCTTTATTGAGCTGTCTTGCAATATCACTATAGTTCCTGCCATCCATATACATAGAAAATATACTTTTTAGATGTTCTGCAGCTTCTTCATCAACAATCAGCTGATGATGGTCTTCTTCTGACTTTCTGTAACCATACGGTTCCCAGGCACTTGTAAATTTCCCCTTTTTCCAAAGCGCTTTTTTTGCGCTGCTGCTCTTTTTGGCAAGGTCTTTCGAATAGAACTCATTGATGATATTCTTCAGCGGAACGGTAAGATCCACACCCTCTCTGAAGGAATCGAAATCATCTGTCACAGCTAGGAATCTTACATGGAAAAATGGGAATACTCGTTCAATATAATTGCTGGTTTCGACATAATTTCTTCCAAGTCTGGACAAATCTTTTACAATAACACAATTGATTTTTCCATGCTTGATATCTTCCATCATCTGTACGAATCCAGGACGGTCAAAATTTGTACCTGAATAGTCTGAGTCCTTATAAACTTCCGCAACCGAAATATCTTCCGTATCTGCCACAAAGTTTTTCATCAGTTCCACCTGGGTTTCTATCGTTCCTCTTTCTAAGGTTTCTTCTGTTTCCATTGAAATTCTGGCATACAAACCTGCCCGGAATGGTCTGTTCACCTCTGTCTGGATGGTTGCACTGCTGACTACTTCCGGAATGTTTTTCCTGCTCTTTCGTGCCATTTTATACAACCTCCTTTACCTTGACCTGCAGATTATTATCATCATCTATTACCGTATCAACTCCCATAGCGGGTAATTGATTCAGCAATGTCTGATAACAGTCATCAAAATCAAAAGTGATCTCTATATTCTTTTTATCATATACTCTGATTTGTCTGATCAGTTCTACCACCACAGTGCGGGACAGTTCTTCAATATCCTGATATTTTACAAAATAATCCAGCCAGGTATTGGATTTGTCTGCTTTTTCCAGCTCACTATCCATTTCTTTCTGGATCGCACGGATATTCTCTTCCGCATTTCTAAGCCGTTTTCCATAGGCTGCATGAAGCTCTACATAGTCTTCTTTTGATACAATGCCCTCTTTCATATCCGAATAGAGCATCATCCGTAACTCCTTGCAGCGTTCTGTCTCCTGCTTTTTCTTCTCCAGCCTGTCCTGCAGCTTCTTCATATTGATCTCCTGAAATGGCACAGTACCAATAAATCCCAGGACTCTTTTCAGATGCAGGATATTCTGGATATGCTGTTTCAGCATCACCAGTACGGCATCTTCCAGATCCTTTTCCGGTATTCTATGACTGGAACAGCGTTTTGTTTCTTTATTTGTGGAACATAGATAATAAGCATATTTTTTCCCTGCCACAGTGGAAACCTTTCTTGTCATAGGTGCACCACAATCCGCACATACAGCAATTCCGGATAACAGATATACCTGCTTTTGGTCAGGTGAAGTACGTGTATCCATGCCCAGAAGTCTCTGAACAATTTCAAAATCACGGTCACTCACCAGTGGCTCATGATTTTTCTCAATCCGGATCCAGTCATCTTCCGGTTTCACATAAGTCTGCTTCACTTTATGGTTCGGTGTTGTCCTTTTTCCCTGCACAAGGTTTCCGATATAAACCTCGTTTTCCAGTATTCTGCGGACTGTAACAGAACTCCAAAGTGCCTGTTCTTTCTGTCGGAAGCCAGTTTCATAATGACTGCCACTGCTGATTTTATACTCAAATGGGGAAAGAATACCCAGTTCATTTAAACGATTAGCAATCGCATCCTGACTCATTCCCTGCAGCTTCATCTTAAAAATATCCTGTACTACACTGCCTGCAGATGGATCAATCTCTAATTTATGCTTATCTGTCTTTGTCTTCCTGTATCCAAAAGCTACAAACGGAGTCACGCATTCGCCTTTTTTCCTCTTAATCTCAAGATTACTCCTGATCTTAATAGAAATGTCACGGCAATAAGCATCATTGATTAAATTCTTAAATGGGATAATGATTTCGTCTGCCTGATTCTTTCCCTTGAGACTGTCATAATTGTCATTGATGGCAATGAAGCGCACACCAAGAGCCGGGAATAATCTCTCGATATACTTCCCGGAATCAATATATTCCCTTCCAAATCGTGATAAATCTTTTACCACTACGCAATCTACAATTCCACGTCGGATATCTTCCAGCATTGCCTGGAATGCAGGACGATCAAAATTAGAGCCTGAGTAGCCATCATCAACTCGGACTGAAACAACTTCTATATCTTTTTTGTCTTTCAGGAAATCCAGAATCAAAGCTTTCTGGTTAGAAATGCTGTTGCTTTCCAGTTTTGCTGAACTGGAAATATCGCCATCTTCTTTAGATAATCTGACATAGATGGCGGCATGATAGATTTTATTGATATTCTGATACATATCTTACCTCCTTTTATTACGTCAGAAAATCCATGTAATAAAAGGGGGCTGCATAATTTGTCCTTACCGACATTCTAACACAGTCCCCTCAATCTTGCCAGTACTTTTTCAGACACTCCAGGGTTGTTTCATGAACTATTTATTATCAAATCTAATTTATACATCTTATCCTCACATCTCCCATATCTTTTCTGATAAAATAATCACATAAAAAAGCGCAAACTACCCCTATATCTCTTTACAGGGCTTTTTTTTAG
>JAXEUM010000097.1:0-4728 GCA_034114925.1 Oliverpabstia sp. | reverse complement strand
AAAGGACGGAGCAGGTTTGCTCAATCCTTTAAATTACTATCTAAGACAGGTTGGAATATAAGTTGTAGAGCCGTATACGAGACCCGTACGTACGGTTCAATGAGAGGGAGATAACTCTTGCAGTTATTTCTCTACTCTATTGTTTAGATTTCATTTTCGCTAATAGAGAGTGGTGATTTGTGCGTATATTCTTCAGATTCGGTTACAGGGACAAGTTTCCGTATGGTAACATAATAGGCAATAGCCAGGGGGATACATGCCCCGATCCATGCCAGAGGATTGGCACAGCAGGCGCCGGCAAATCCAAAGGAATCTGCAAGAATAAGGGCGCCGAAAGCTCTCATGATTAATTCCATGATACCGGCCACGGTGGGAATAATTCCATTTCCCAGACCTTGAAGCGTGAAACGGTAAATGAATAATAAAGCCAATACGGAATAAAAAGCGCCATTGATGCGAAGATAAGTTTCGGACAAAGCCAGAACTTTAGTTTCTTCATTTCCTACAAATATAGAAGTCAGATTGCTGCCGGCAAAAATATTCATTAAACTCATCAAAATACTGAAACTTACAGAAATTAAAATACATTGGAATACACCTTTTCGGATTCGTTCCGGTTTTCCGGCGCCATGATTTTGAGCAGCATAAGTAGCCATAGCAGCCCCGAAAGAATTCAGTGGCATGGTGGCGATACTGTCGATTTTTTGTGATGCAGTGTAAGCGGCCACGGAAGTGGCGCCCAGACTGTTGAGGGCAAACTGCAAAATCAGAGAACCGATGGCAATAATGGACATCTGAAAAGCCATGGGAAGGGCAGTGAAAAGATGGCGTTTTATTTCTGCCCAACCTGCCTTGAAATGCCTTTTTTCAATCCATAACAGAGGCATTTTCTTCTTTATAAATAAGAAACAGCAGATTCCGGATAATAACTGGGATAAAATCGTTGCCACACCGGCTCCCGCAACTCCCATACGGAAAATCAGAATAAATACCAGATCCAGTACAATATTGATACAGCAGGCAAAAATCAAAAAATACAGGGGTGTTTTGCTGTCACCCAGAGCCCGCATGGTATTGGACGCCAGGTTAAATAATACGGATGCTCCAATTCCTAAAAAAATAATCCGTATGTATGAAATAGCGTCTTCCATGATTTCCGGCGGTGTTTGCAGTACAGTCATAATCGGACGGACAAGAACCAGCGAAAGTGCAGTCATAATTACAGTGAGAAAAATGCTCAGCAGAATGCTGGAAGCAAAACTGCGCTTAATGCCCTCCTCGTCCTGCGCTCCGAATCTCTGGGCGGTTATAATAGAAAGACCGGAAGTAAATCCCATTACGAAGCCGAGTATGAAAAAAGAAATACTTCCTGTACAGCCTACAGCAGCCAGAGCGTTGACACCGATAGTCCGTCCTACAATGATGGTATCAGCCATACTGTAAAACTGTTGAAAAATGTTTCCCACGATTAAGGGAAGCGAAAATAATAAGATTAGTTTTGCGGGACTTCCCGTCGTCATACTTTTTGTCATGATAAACCCTCCCTTGAGTTTCGATTGTTTTCGTATTTCATTATAAGAGTAAAGGGGAAAAGTAAAATGTATTTTCTTGTGGTTTAGATGGCGTATGTTGTAGTTTGTGGGAGGGATATATCATGTATAGTCGCAGGTAATTATTCTAAGAGGTTAAGATACCATTACTTTTCAATTCTAGC
This sequence comes from Oliverpabstia sp., assembly GCA_034114925.1. Taxonomy (GTDB): domain Bacteria; phylum Bacillota; class Clostridia; order Lachnospirales; family Lachnospiraceae; genus Oliverpabstia. The sequence goes on along the minus strand of JAXEUM010000097.1, from coordinate 3,014 downwards.
CTTATAATACATGGGAGATAATCCAAAATATTTTTTAAAAAGTTTGCTGAAATGGTAAGCGTCTTCGTATCCTACCTGGGCAGCAGCTTCCTGTATGGAAAGAGAAGGATTGCGATCCAGCAATTCTTTCGCTTTTTCCATACGCAGGCTGATCAGATAGTTGATAGGTGTGTCTCCGGTTTCGCTTTTAAACAGCTTGGAAATATAAAATGGACTCAGATACATATTTTCGGCAATCTGATCCAGAGAAATCTTTTCACGATAATGGGATTCCATGTATTTCATAATCTGCTGTACTACATAGGTTTTATTTGGGGATTTGAATTCATAGCCTTTCATATGATGTTCATCGGATAGCTCTTCTTGCTGATCAAAACGAAGGAGCAGACAGAGGACTTGAATCAAATAAGCCTTCAGCATGAAATATCGACCTGTATTGCGAGACTGAGATTCCTGATTCATGGCGCTACACAACTGAAAAATTTCTTTTTTTGCCTTTTCCGGAAGTTTTCCCAGTATTTTCTGTCCGTGAAACAAGGGGAAAAAGTTTTTGGGGGTATTGATAAACTCCACATCGGTAAAAGCGAGGTAACATTCTGTCAGCGTATGGGAGGGAAGAGGAATACTTTTGTGATATGTTCCCGGATTTAGCAGGAGAACATTTCCCTCGGTTATGGGAATGTCAGTTCCGTTGATAAGAAAATGTCCTTTTCCTTTGAGAATAATTACAATTTCGATAAAATCGTGGCAGTGATAATTCTGTTCCTCTTCTTGGCGTTCCAGAAGGCAGGAAAACAGAAATCTTGGATTCAGATCGTTATAAGTCAGTTCGTAAGGGGAAAGGCACATGGGGAAAACTCCTTTTTCTTTTCAGTATACAACAGCTAAGAAGAAAAGCACAAGTGGATTAGAATGTTTCCTTTTGCAGCATATAGCAGGAAGGGATTGCCAGGGTTTTAGGTGAACAGGAAATAAAACAGAAAAATTTTTTATAAAAAAATTTAAAAACATAAAACTTTTTCAAAACAACGGTTGTCTAAGTAATAGAACGAAAGAAAATAGTGACCGCATGGTTACAAAAACAAGTAAAATTACAAAAGGAGGACAAGAGATGTTTTGTCAAAGATGTGGAACTGAAATTACAGATGAATTACAAAAGTTTTGTCACAAGTGTGGAGAACCGTTGCGTTTTGCCGGAGAGAATGGGAACTGGCAAGAGAGAGGAAGTAAAAAACGAGAGAGCAGAGGGGTTACTTCTAAATTAAATACGTTTGTCGGTGGGGAAGGAAAGTTGAATCTTCATCTGCGGGATATGGTTTCTGGGGTTCTGAAACATCATACAGCGGAAGAAACGGAAGAATTGTTTATTTGTGGGACGAGCAAAACAACGCCTGCAGAATCCGAGATTTTAACTGAATGGCCAAAACCCTGGTTATATAGCCGGGTATTTGTTTTGTTGATGCTAGTTTACTTTGCGCTTACACTGATGTGGAAGGTAATGGGGAATCCTTATGCGCTTATGAATATACCTTATATGGGAACATTGATTGCACCGATAACGGTTTTGGTGTTTTTCTTTGAGATGAATGTGCCAAGAAATATCAGTATGATTAAGACGTTTAAAGTGTTTTTTGCAGGTGGAGTGACATCCCTGTTTTTTACATTGCTGCTTTTTGGAATTGCACCAGAGCATGATCTTTCCAATATATCAGGAGCGATTGTAGTTGGAATTGTGGAAGAGATTGGTAAGCTGGGCATTTGTGCGTATTTTATCAGTAAACATAAAGGAAAACTGTATTTGCTCAATGGAATTGTATATGGGGGAGCAGTAGGCGCCGGTTTTGCCGTTTTTGAGTCAGTGGGATATGCATTGAATGGGGGAATTCAGTATGGTGCAGAGTGGCTTATGGGCAATATATATTAGGAAAACCAGCAAACGGATTAGGTAATAGGGCTATATATCAGCCCGCAGCCCCTTGAACCATCGGGGCGTTGAGCTCGATATATTCAGCCATGCGGCGGAACTCGTCAGCGTATTTGAACTTCACGCTAATATTGCCGCCCTCGTAAACTTTGATATAATCAATGAGTTCGGCCAGAATTTCCCGTGTCAGTTTGTCGATGTTCTGATATTTGAGAAATGCGGTCAGGAAAGGACTTTCCGCGTCCACGCCATTTTCCAGTTGTTCCTGCTCGTCTGTCAGCGTCCGCAGGACATTATTTAGGGCCTCGGCTTGCCGTTCATAGTCCTCGCTCATGTGGCGGTAGTCGTTGTGGGTGATTTCCCCGTCTTTCCAGTCTTGATAAAGGGCTTGCTTATATCGCATGATTTTAGCAAGCTCTTTTTCTTTTGCGCCGATGGCATCCTCCAGCCGCTTTGACTTGCTTTTTTTGAGGGGCGCGGAATTGATACGGGACACCAGCTCCGAATAGGCGACGGCCAAATGTACCTGTTGTTGAATGGCAAATAGGACGCCCGCCTCCAGACGGTCACTCTTGATGGAGTGCATGGTGCAAGCCTTTTTTGAAAGACTTTTATATGTTCCGCACTGGTAATAGACATAGATGCCTTTTGAAGCGATCCGGGACATCGCTCTGCCGCAGTCGGCGCATTTCAGAAAGCCGCTGAACAGATAAAGCTGCTTTTCCTTTGGAGCTGTTCGCGTGTCGCGCTTGAGCAGGCCCTGCACCTTATCAAAGGTTTCACGGTCAATTATGGCCTCGTGGGTATTTTCTACGATAAACCAATCTTCCTCCGGCACCCGCTCCTGGATATGGATTTTATAGCTTTTCACCCGTTGACGGCCCTGTACCATATCCCCCACATAGACGCGATTTTTCAAGATCGTATCTATGGTGATCGTGCTCCACATAGGATTGCTTTGGGCGTTGGGGGCATTGTATTTGAGCCCCTGCTGTTTCTTGTAGGCCGCAGGGCAAAGGACACCATGATCGTTCAGATAATAGGTAATCCCGCGCTTGTTCATGCCAGACAGAAACATGGAAAAAATGCT
>JAXEUM010000096.1:0-2373 GCA_034114925.1 Oliverpabstia sp. | reverse complement strand
ACAGACATTAACATATAGATGCCGCGCCCTATCAACAGCCCTACTGCTACCGTTACACCTGTCATTGCCAGCGGTGGCAATACTGTCATAATCAATCCTTTTTTGCTTGGTTTCTCTTTTTCACGCGGCAACTCAAAAGGCACTTTTTCTGCTGAAAGTCTTTTTATAAGACGTGGGGATCGTTTGTAAACTGGAAAATTTTCAAAAGGAACACTTTGGCTTTCTTTTTCCATCAATTTGACCCTATAATTCGTTGGTTTCCCTATAATTTCTACTTCATCTTTCCCAAAAATAACTTTCACCGAATGAAGAAATAATACATCTCCCTGTGTTATTCTAAATTCTGTTTCTGAAACTCTTTTTTTATTCAAGTAAAAATATTTTTCCTGATTTCGATCTACATATACACTATGCTTTTGTATATACAACCTCACTTGAAGACTGTCAATTCTGATATCTGCTTCTTCACCGGACGAAATAGTAATATCTGAAGATCTATCAAAAAAATGACTCTCATCTGAAAGAAGAAAACTATTCTTTCCTTCTATCTCTTGCCATACATTCTCGCGAATTTCTTTCTTCTGTTCTATAACTGGAAATTCCCAATATGTATTTTCCGATTCTATTAGCAAATATCTCATGCCGTATTCCTCCTATATCTATCTGATGTTATTCTTAATCCGCATTTACATTTATTTCTGTATTCATTTCTGCATCTGTTTCCCTGTATGAGATATGAAGTTTATCAGCCAATTCTTCTACTTTTTTCATCAAATCCTGCTTTTTACTGCTTTTTTCCTCTCCTGACATTTCTTGATTATCTTCTATCTGACTCAATTCTTGAAGATATGCATATAAAAGTAATTGATCATCAGACATTTGCAATGCCAGATTTTCGGCTTCATTGACTTCCATTCTGCCCAAATGGATCCAATAATCAAAAATACTTTCATTAGACTGATAGTTAATTTTACTTAGAATAACTTCTTTATCTTTCGTACTAAAAGAGTCAACCGACTCCCCTTGTATATATGCTGTTGCAAGAATATACTTCTGTGCACGTTCCATTTGCCCAATTTCAAAATCTTTTAAAGAATCAATGACCCTAATATAATCTTTTTGCAGATAAGCATCATTTGCTACTGTGATTTTATCCTGTCTTGGAATACGCCAAAAATATCCATAAACAACTGCACTAAATAAAACTACCAAAAGTACGGATGATACAATTCCATAGATACTCAATTTTTTATATTTCTTTTTATCTACTTTTATTTTAAAAATGGTCTCTTCCTTTTTATAGTTTTCATATAATGTCTGCAAAAGTGATATTTCTTCTTCCATCGTTTCAGCAGACAAAAGTGTCACTACTTCTTTCTGATCTTTCAGAATTTCTTTCCCACCTGAAAGATAATCCTCATATGGTCGTGAACCATCCATTATATATCCAATCAGCGCCTGGTATAATTTCAGAAACTGTTTTTTTCGATCTTTTTGTAACCCTATCGTAATATCTCTAAATTTTATCTTTACTCGATTTAACCTATCATAATATAAATTATCAGGACTGAGTTGAAATTCAAACCACATGTAATCTTTTTCCAACTCAGCTACTTGTAATATAATTTCAAGTTTTTGCAGTTTTTCCATTTTCTGCACTTCTGTAATAGAATGCATTCCTTCCATATCAAAACAAAGCAATAATGTTTCTTTCTCTTCTTCTATGGTCATAGGGAGCATAGAAATCGTTCCATGTTCTAATCTTTTAAAATCATAAATCGTTTTTGCTTCCATATCCGCTCTTTGCACTCGGATTTCCATATTTTCTTGTATATCTGATTCCCGTAAGTTTACTTGCTGTTTCTTCTGCATCTACCTGTCCCTCTTTCTCTTGTTTTATTGTATCAATAAAATATCTCCCTCATATATCTTTCCTTGCTTAAATGTAAGGATTGGATTTATATATTTCCCTTGTCTTTTTGAATACACTTGCAATTGCACCGTTTCTGGTATCGAAGAGAAAAAACCATTTTCTACAAGAACACGATATACTTCCTGAATCCTTTGCTCCGGTTTTACAATAATATCCAGACTTTTATTATGTTCCATAATCGTAAGTGTCATTTTCTTCCTTCCTTTTCCTTCTTCTATTTTTTTGATATAAAAGCAACACCACCATAAATACTAAAAGCATAATTTCTACTACCAAAAAGTGGGTGTGATCTAAGCCTATCTGTTTTCTGCTTTCTACAGTTTCCTTCGTTAATCCTGTCTGTATCTGAAATAGTTGATTTCGAATTTTTTGAATTTCTTGATTTTCTCCCGAAACTCTCTCTTCAAATATTTGTTGTTCAATTTGTGTTACTGCATCTG